>NZ_JBBEVD010000071.1:0-201355 GCF_037414265.1 Pseudoalteromonas sp. C12FD-1 | reverse complement strand
CAGCTATCAGCTATCAGCTATCAGCTATCAGCTATCAGCTATCAGCTATCAGCTATCAGCTATCAGCTATCAGCTATCAGCTATCAGCTATCAGCTATCAGCTATCAGCTATCAGCTAAAATAATTTAACTCTTATATAATCGAATATTTAATGCTTATTATTCTCTTTTCATTGTTTGGTTAATATCAGATAACATGTGTAAAATATTTAATGCACAAAATAAAACTTAGAATATTTATTTATCTAACCTACAAAGCCAGCTTTTAAATATAATTGGTGAAATATCTTAAAGTACAGGAAGTTAATAAACACTTTAGTTTAAGTGACTGTATGGCCAGCTAAGCTGCTGATTTATAAGTATTTTTATTTATTTTCTTTCTGATATGATAGACTAAATAGATAAACAAGGATAAAGAAGATGCCTATCATCACGATAGATAACTTAACACTCATTGTATCCCTGGTCTCATCTTTTGTAGCTATAGCTATGTTTGTAATTGCGTCCATTCAAACTCGAATACAAAAAACGTAATCTTAATCTAGCTCTTTTTAATAGCAGATATAAAGTTTATATAGATTCGCAGAAGCTATATCAAGAGTATACCAATGGATATATTTCTGACGTTACTTTTAGCCACTTTATTGCTTCAGAATTACTATTTCCGTCAGAATCTGGAATTTATAAATTTCTAGAGAAAGTACATGAATATGCAATATCTTTTAATGGTACTAAAAGAGCAATGCAAAGCACTGGTGAACCAGCTGCCCTAGAAAGGATTTATGAATACAATAGAGAAGCTAGTTCTAATTTGAATTGTTTTTTACAAGAGCTAACGAAATTAATGAAGCCTTATATTAAGATTAATTAGTAAAAAAAGACAAAGTATATTGCTTTACAGAATGCATAAGCATTAACAGAAAGGCTTTCATCCTCTTCCTTAATATTACGACCTTATTTGTGGACTTATATTATATTCAGATAAATAATTTATAAGCCGCTTTTAGCGGCTTATAAATTTAACTTTAAAGCTTCTCTAGCTATGTTTTATGATTTTATTTTTGTATAAATCCTCAACAGGAAAAATCATAGTGTAGTCATCCCAATTGATATTTCCATCAACAATATCAAAGTTTAAGAAACCATCTATCTTTTTGTAAGCTTCGTAGTCAGGATGACCTACAGAAAAAATAAATGTGGCAAAATCTACAGTCGAAATATGCCCGTCATTGAATTCAATATCAAGTATATGACCTGTAATATGTTTAGCATTAACTACCGATAGCTCTGACATTTTTCACCTTTCTTGTAATCAATTGTGGACTGATATGTTTCTTTTTAACAAAATAATCGACCCATTTATTAACTATATCGTCAGCATAAGCATTAACGAACTATTCAAATTCTTTGCGTTTTTTCTGTTCAAGTCCCGTTCCTTTATCCTTTATCACAATCTTGTAAATGCGGCCGCTCAACATATGCAGCTCGGCTTTAGACTCTTTACCTTGAAATTTAGCATGAATATGGATCGGCTCATGTTCATTGCTATAAAAAATAGTACTAGCCCAAAGTATTCATATATTTTTGGCATAAATATCTCCTTTCTCCATTGCCTAACTTAAGTTTTACGTTTTAAAGTATACCTAAAAGCTCCTATCTCTATAATTAGTAAGTATAATTTTTTATTCGCTTAGCACAATCCCATATTTATTATTTAATACTCTAGCCCTTTAATAAAAATGTAATAATTTAGTACATGCCTGAGCTAATACATACTTATTTATAGCTTCTTATCAAACGCTTCAGCTAATTTTTCAGTTTCACTAAAAACGGTATTCCAATATTTAATGCGTGTGTCTGCATCGAGATTAGTAAAGTCATTTCTATCTGGAATTTTTCCGTAAGGTAAACCTGCTATAAATTCTTTTGATGGTGAGATCATCACAACATTATCGTAATTTTGTGGTGCTACTTTACGTTTTAAATTTTTATCGAACCACCCTGCTTTTGGCTCGCTATTAAAATGCGGATATAAAATTAAGCCTGGGTTATTAATTTTTAAATCAAAGTGGTAGTCAATTATTCCACCATCGCGATACATACCTTGTGGTGAACCGGCAATATTTTTTATACCTTGCATAACAAGCGGTATAGAGCCCGATGCGAGTAAGGCATCTTTTAAATTAGTTTGGCTAAGTGGTATGTTTTGAGTTTTAAAGTTATAACTATCAGTTATTGATAAATTACTGTTTGGCGCACCAAAAATAAATCGCTCGTACTGCGAGCCTAACAATTTTCG
Source organism: Pseudoalteromonas sp. C12FD-1 (assembly GCF_037414265.1). Taxonomy (NCBI): domain Bacteria; kingdom Pseudomonadati; phylum Pseudomonadota; class Gammaproteobacteria; order Alteromonadales; family Pseudoalteromonadaceae; genus Pseudoalteromonas; species Pseudoalteromonas sp. C12FD-1. Next base: position 199,057 of record NZ_JBBEVD010000071.1, on the reverse strand, counting down.
GTTTACGCGATTGAGCATATAACTTTTTGATAAACCCAAAAGCTGAATTAATTTATTTTCGCTGGCAATAAAGCCATTAGATTTAGCCACTATAAAATGCGCTTTAAACACGGGGTTATTTAAAATTTCGGTTACACCGTTATCCCCAAAAACATCTTCAAGTAATCCGCGCGCTTTTATTGTTATTTCATTTGGTGTTGGTTTATTACTAGAATAGCGCGTTTGCGAATACGATTTTGCTAAACGCTCAATGGCAGCAACGGGGTCGTTTTGTGCAAAACACGCAGATCGAAATGCGCCAGCAGATGATCCAATTAAGTTAAGTGGTTGGGTGCGGTGTTTAAAAAACTCACCAAAAATATATTTGTCTAAACCAAATAAAGTAAACCATTTAGGCCCACCACTTGCCCCTAAAAAAGAGGTAAATAACTCGGGTTTAAAGCCCTGCTTGTTAATAATTTTTGCTGCTGTTTTCCCTGCATGAATGTCTATCATTAAATCAGTTTACCTTATTTTTCTTAGCTTTTAGTGCAGTTTACAAAACCCAAAACTGAATAATTATGCAAATTTAAAAAGCGGTTTTATGTTGCCATAAAACCGCTTTTTATCGTTAAAATTGCTTAAAATACGCGAATCAATCCCAAATGCCGCTTTCGCATTTTCCCTGTACTTTTACATTTTTTACTTTAAATTCGGGCTCTATGCCTTTTTCTCTTTGTGTGTTGTAGTCGCGATTAACAGACAAAATAGTTGGCGTGAGCAATATAATAGCGATTACGTTAACTACTGTCATTAACCCTAATGCTATATCGGCTAAATCCCAGACTTCTTTTAGAGACGCAGATGCGCCCCACAGCATCATTGATAAATAAAGTAATGTATAAATTGTGCGCCCTACTTTGTTATCGAGCTTAAATAAATGTAGGTTACTTTCGGCGTAAGCGTAGTTGGCCACCACCGAAGTAAAGGCAAATAAAGTAATGGCTGCCGCAACAAAATATACGCCGCCTTGTGCTAAGTGTGCGGTCATGGCGCTTTGCGTTAAACGTATGCCTTCCATTTCGCCGCTTATATCTACATCGGCAAGTAAAATCACAACGGCGGTACAGCTACAAAGTACAATGGTGTCAAAAAACACGCCAAGCATTTGTATATAGCCTTGTGTTACTGGGTGATTAGGAATAGGGCTTGCGCTTGCTGCTGCATGGGGCACACTACCCGCACCGGCTTCGTTAGAGTATAAACCGCGTTGTATACCATTTTTAATGGCTGCACCCATTGCACCTGCGCCAGCTTCTTGCAAGCCAAAGGCTGATAAAAATACATCTTTAAGCATGGCTGGTACTTGCGGTAAATTTATAAGCGTTATAATTACGGCAGCTGCTACAAATAATATGCCCATTAATGGCACTACACGTTCAGCAAAACGGGCTATTGCTTTAAAGCCGCCAAGTATAATTGAGCCTGCTAATACGGTAATTACTAATCCTGAATAAAAGGTGGGTACTTCAAATGCATAGTTAAGGGCGTCGGTTATGGTATTGGTTTGCATGGCACTAAAGGTAAAGCCGTAACCTAAAAATAAACACGCGGCAAACACAATAGCAAAGGCACGGCTGCCTAAACCTTGTTGAATATAATAGGCGGGGCCGCCTCTAAACTCGCCACTACTATCGCGTACTTTATACACCTGCCCTAATACACTTTCGGCAAAGCCGGTTGCCATGCCAAGTATGGCAATAACCCACATCCAAAATATGGCGCCGCTTCCGCCAAGTGAAATGGCAACGGCTACCCCAGCTAAATTACCTGTACCTACACGAGCACACAGGCCAGTACACAATGCCTGAAATGATGAGATATCGTCTTTTTTACACTTGCTACTGCCTTTTAAAAGGCTAAACATGTGTTTAAATTTTACTATTTGAATTGCTTTTAAACGCACCGAAAACCAAATACCTGCAAACAGTAGTATGTAGATCAGTATTTGGCCCTCTCCCCATAATAGGCCATTTACACTTTTTACTACGGTATCGAACATGGGCTAATCCTTTTGTATTTATTATGTTTTACTCAGCAAGTGGTTGAGTAAATGGCATTTAATTATGCATATTAGCCATAGATTTAGGCAGCTAAGCTGCCTTAGTATGTTGACTTAGTGGTAGGTTATTTACTTTGCAGATGAATGCCTGCAATCATGCATCTAACCGAACCTCCCGCCGACTCTATGGTTGGTATAGGTAACGGAACAAGTTTAGCTGTTTTTTGTATTGCTGCTTTTTGTTCGGTTGTAAGTGCATTAAACGCCGTTTGTGAGAGTGCTAAAATACGGCCATTTGTACCTTGTAGCTCTATTGCGTTGCCGCAAAAGCTACTTATTTGCTCATTAGTTAAGTTTATTACTTCTAAATGGCTTTGTATAAAATGGCTAGTTATTTGTTTGTGCTGACTATTTGGCACCATATCTAAGCTGATCATGGCAAACTCTGTTGCTATACACATTAATACATTAGTATGATAAACCGCAGTACCTTGTTTATCGTACGCATTAAATACAACAGGTTTTAGCTTTAATTGTTCACATACTGTATTAACCACAGTTTTAGTAGTGCGCTTAGATTCTACTGCATAAGCAAGCTTATGTGGGTGATCAATAACAAGCGATCCTGTGCCTTCTAAATATGCATTTTCTTTCGCTAAAAATGAATAATCAGTCACAGACAACACTTTATAGTGATTAGTCAAAAAATCAATAATATCTTTTCGATATTCTAATCTTCTGTTTTCTGCATACATTGGATAAACAACTAGCTCACCACTTTGATGGGTAGAAAACCAATTATTTGGAAACACTGAATCGGGCGTGTGTGTCTGTTCGTCTTCAAAAAGGTGAACGGTTACGCCCTCGTTTTGTAATAATTTAACCGCATTGGTTACTTCGTCAAAGGCGTGCTGACTCTGATTTTGTGAGTTACAGGTACTTTGAAACGTGTTGTCTAACATAGTTTGTGGGTTAGATGTAAAATGATGCGGTCGCACCATAACCACAGCGCTTGGTGCTTGCTTTATATAACTCATGCCACTTGCTCTTGCTTATGGGTTTTTGCTGTTTGTGTACAATTAAGTACCGAAAATAAATTACGTGGATCAGCTTGTTGTGTAATTAAATCAAGTAATTCAAACTCACCCGCAGCCACCAGCGCATCTTTAATATAAACCAATGCGGTAAAGTCTTCGCTTGCAAAACCTACCCCATCAAAAATAGTTAGCTCGTCGTTACTTGTACGCCCAGGTACTTGTTTATTAATTACTTTATGAAACTCTGTTACGGCAAAAGTGTCGCTCATTTGCTGTATTTCGCCTTCTATTCTGGTTTGCGGCTCGTACTCTACAAACACAGTGGCACGCTCTAGTAACTGTGAATCAAGCTCTGTTTTACCAGGGCAATCTCCACCAATGGCATTTAAATGCACACCTTGTGGGATCATATCGTTGGTTAAAATAGTGGCATTTTTTTTATCCGCTGTGCAGGTGGTAACAATGTGCGCGCCCTGTACGGCTTCCGCTGCGCTATTACATATAGTTACATTTAAGCCGTAGCCACTTAAGTTGTTGTAGGCTTTTTGTGAGGCGTTTTTATCAATGTCGTATAAACGAATGTGGGTAATACCTAATACGGCTTTAAAAGCGAGTGCCTGAAACTCAGACTGTGCACCATTACCAATTAATGTCAGCGTTGTTGAGTTTTCAGGCGCTAAATACTTTGCAACAAGCGCCGATGTAGCCGCTGTGCGTAGGGCCGTTAGTAGGCACATTTCACTGATCATTACTGGGTAACCGCTATCAACATCCGACAAAATACCAAATGCGGCCACTGTTTGAAGCTCTTTAAATGTGTTTTTTGGATGACCATTTACATATTTGCAGCTAAACATTTTGCCATCGCTTACGGGCATAAGCTCTATTACGCCATCTGGAGAGTGCGCCGCATAACGTGGCGATTTATCAAATTCGTGCCAGCGAGCAAAATCTTGCTCTAACCTTTGAGTAAGCGCTAATAGCACGTTTTCTATGCCCACTTTATTTATAAGTTTGGCCATTGCCTGTACGCTCACAAATGGAACACCTTGTTTAGGCTGTGCGATAAAATGACTCATAAATACCTCTTTAATGACTAAATAAATTATTTGAAATAAGTTTATAGGCCAGAGGTGTTACTTAAAATGCCAAAAGTTTATACAAATAATGTTATTTTTTAGCAAATTGCTATGCATCAAAGTACAAATTTAGTAATTTGTAATAAACACATAACCCTAGGCGTTTTATGACCCCTTATATTTACGACTCATTAGATAACGCGTTAATAGCCGAATTAAGAAAAGACGGCCGCGCTTCTATTTCAGCATTGGCCGATGTTTTAAAAGTGTCGCGCGGGACGGTACAAAACCGCTTGGACCGTTTAGTCTCATCGGGTGCTATATTAGGTTTTACTGTGCGCGTACATGAACACATAGAAACCGAAGCCGTAAGAGCCATTATGATGGTAGAAGTGGTGGGTAAATCGACCTCGCAGGTAATTAAAACCATGCGTGGTATACCTGAGCTTACTAAGTTACATACTACTAATGGCGCTTGGGATTTAGTGGCTGAAATACAGGCTGCTAATTTAAGTGAGTTTGATGGCGTACTCAGGCAAGTACGCGAAATAGAAGGCATTTTAAATAGCGAAACCAGTATATTATTGTCATCTACTTAGGTTTATTAACGCGATGTTTTACTAAAGAATTTTAGACAATACTCGGTTTATGTATTAGATATTGGAGTAGGCAATGAATAAGCTTTCTATTCGGTTTTATTCGCAAGATATAAAGCGCCACCAGCATAATTACCATCAACTCGTGTTACCTCTACACGGTGAAATACACATAACATTAAATAATGACTTTAAAACAACGGTCAGTACAGGCAGTTGTATAGTTATACATAAAAACGTAGTGCATGCCTTTACGGCCGATGAGGCTGCACGTTTTATTGTGGCAGATTTAGATGCGCTCCCTGATAACCTTATAAATCTTTTTTGCCCTAAAATTTCAATAGATAGCCGCTTATTAAGTTACTTACAATTTATTGAGCAGCAACTGCTCGTTGTTAGTGATGATAAACTGACTAGCTCAACCTTTGATTTATTTTATTTATTACTTTGTGAGCAAAGCAGCCACAGTAATATTGATAAGCGAATAGATAATGTAATAACCACGGTAAAGCAAAATTTAGCGTATCCCTACACGTTAAAAGAGCTGGCCAATATAGCCTGTTTAAGCGTTACGCAATTTAAAACTGTTTTCAAAAGAAACACTAACATGAGTGCGCTGCAATATATAACTATGTTACGAATGCAGCATGCGCGCGCCTTATTAACCCATTCAGACCTGCCGATTGCTTTAGTAGGTGAGCGCATTGGTTATAACGATGCCTCTGCTTTTAGCCGTCGGTTTAATGTATACTTTGGGCAGCCACCTAAAGCGTTTACAAAGCAGTAAATTGCGCCTAAGCAAACAACAACACCGCCTTTTTAGCATATTTATACTTCACCCTGTTGATACACTCAGTAAATAGTATTTACGGAGGATAATTAATGGCAACAAACATAGGCCTTTTAGCAATATTTTCGTGGGGGCTTTTAGCCTTACTAGGTAATTTAACCAAAGCACTGCCTGCTTTTCAGTTACTTTTTATATGTTTTTCACTCTCTTTTATTATTTTATTAGTTAAACGCGTAGCTACAAAACAGCCATTATTAACCCCTCCTAAGCTTTCTAAAAAGCAAATTATAATAGGTGTTACTGGTTTATTTGGTTTTCACTTTTGTTATTTTATGGCTTTAAAATACGGCCCTTTAATCGAGGTAAGCTTAATTGTGTACCTTTGGCCATTATTGCTAGGTGTATTTGTTGCTACCCCAGGGGCTAAATTTAAAGCTATATTGGGCGGATTACTGGGATTTTTAGGCACGCTTAGTTTAATTACCGATGGCAGTGGGTTATCAATCAATAGTGAATATTACTTAGGGTATGTTTTTGCAGGATGCTGCGCCGTACTTTGGTCGAGTTATTCTTATTTAATGTCGCGATTTAATAGCCATGTAGATGACATAGGCTGGCTTTCACTGATTGTGGCAGTGCTTGCCCTTTGTGCACATTTTTATTTTGAAACAACCGTTACTAGTTTGTCTTCTTCACAATGGCTAGGCGCTATTTTATTAGGATTAGGCCCAGTAGGTGGTGCATTTTATTTATGGGATCATGGTTTAAAATTTGGTAATCGCTCGCTATTAGCTTCCTTAAGCTTTTTAACGCCGGTGCTCTCTACATTTATTTTAATACTCGCCTCGCAGGCTCCCTTTAGTTGGTCAGTATTTATTGCTTTAGCGCTTATTTTATTAGGTGCGGCAATTAGCAATAAAAAGCCATCGATAAGCTTAAAAAAAGCATAGCTTTAATTTTGCTAAGGCACTTTACCAGCGCTTAAACTTAAATTACCACTTAAGTTTAAGCGCTGGTATACACAGCTACATGGCATAGCTGTGTGCGTAATCTACTATACGTGCATTTTGACTTTTTAAATAAGCGCGGCCTGCTTTTACACCTAGTTTATGATCAAAGCGTAAATCATCGTTTGAACTGCCTAATAATTTACTGTGTAGTTTTTCATCTGCAAAAATTTGTATAATTTCTACATCACTAGGCGGATTGGCAATAAACGTTAGCTCGTCTAGGTATGCTTGTTCGTGTTGAATCAAGTAATCAAGTGTTTTTGGGCAGTAACCTGACGCACACGCAAATGTTCTAAGCTTTTGAACCCATGCAGTTTGCGCTTGAAAATGCTCATCAACGGTTCTTATTACCACGATTTTTCGTGCACCGCGGTTATAAGCTTCGCGTACCGGCAATGGCGCAGCTAAACCGCCGTCTACATAAAAGTCGTCACTAGAGTGCTCTTGATGAGCTAAATCTGCTTCGTTTGCCGCTTTTGTATCTAACCAAGGTGTTAATTTAACCCCCTGTTTATACAAAAAAGGTAACGCGCTTGAAGCTTTTAATAAATCTCGCCATTGCTTTCCCTCACCAGTTGGCGATAAGTAATAGGCTTTTCTGTCGCGAGTATTGGTTGCAGTTATAAGTAACTCTCGCTCACCTAAACTGCTTTTAGCTGTTTTAAAGTCGAGTACTCTGTTTACCTCGGTGGTTTTATCAAAGTACCAGTCTAAATCAACTATGTGTTTACCCATTAAACCACGGCCCAATTGAAAAAAACGCTTGTTACGCGAAAGCCCTCTAATTAAACGTTTTGCATAGCCTTTTTGGCGTGCTAAATAGCTAGTTAAATTTTGCGAGCCGGCAGAGGTGCCAATAAATAAATCAAAGGGGTCGTAATTTTGCTCTAACCACGCATCAAGTACACCGGCTGTGAATATCCCTCGCTGTCCGCCACCTTCAGCTATCAGTGCAACTTTTGGCTGCGCTGGTTTTGTAACTGAATTAGCCGATGCGGTTGTTAGAGCGTTCACGGTGTACCTTCCTTTAATTTAATGATGTTTTTGTTTATACAGTCATTATAAAAAATTAAAGTGGTATCTTAAAATTGATTGTTTAAATCAATTTAATTGAAAAAATAGAACGGTAATAAATGCAAAAATAGCCGTTAAACATTGGCAAAACACTTTGCACTAACTAATTAAATACCGAAAACAACTTAATACAGACACCACTGAAAGTTAATAAACAAAGTATATAAAAACTAACTTTTAATGATGCCTGTATAGTATCAAGCTTAGGGTGTACGCTTGCTTAACCAATATAATTAATGTTTTATTTCCATTAAAATTTCTAAGGCTCTGTGGCGTTTTTCGCTGTTGTAAACATCGTTAGTAAATATAAACTCATCCACTTCTAGCTCTTTCGCTATCATCTGTAATTTGTGTTTTATACTCACATGCCCGCCTACTACGCTTAAACTTAAAAAGTTTTCTACGTGGGCACGCTCTTGCTCGCTCCATAATCCTTCCATGGTATCTACCGGAGGTTTTAGCCATAGCTCTTTGCCGCGTATTAATTCAAGCACCCGTTGTTTTGAGGTGGTAGAGAGGTATTGCGCTTCTTCATCGGTTTCTGCCGCCACCAGCGGTAAAGCAAGCATTACATAGGGTTTATCTAATACGTTTGAGGCTTTAAACTCTCGTTTGTATAGCGCTATTGCATCGTGTACAAAACGCGGCGCAAAGTGTCCTGCAAATACATAAGGTAACCCTTTTTGGGCGGCCAATTGCGCGCTAAATAAACTCGAGCCTAACAGCCAAAGTGGTACATTTGTGTCCTCCCCAGGAATAGCGCGTATTGGGTGAGTGCCGTTGTATGGGCCTAATAATGTTTGTAGCTCTGTTACCTCCCCAGGGAAATTTTCAGCGCGGCTCATATCATTATTGAGTGCACGGCTAGTTACCGGATCACTACCTGGGGCGCGGCCAAGACCTAAATCTATTCGCCCGGGGTATAAACTCTCTAACGTGCCAAATTGCTCAGCCACAACTAATGGCGAATGATTCGGCAGCATTATTCCGCCGGAGCCAACACGAATACGCTGAGTTTTACCTGCAATATGGCCTACTAATATTGAAGTAGCAGCACAAATTATACCGGGCATATTGTGATGCTCAGCCAGCCAAAAGCGATTAAACCCTAATTGGTCTGCCCGCTGGGCGTATTTAGTGGTTTTCTTGAGCGTATGAGAAACGCTTTCCCCTTTGATCATGGGGGCAAGCTCTAATAACGAAAAGGGAATGGAAGATAACAAAATAGCAGCTCCTTAAAATGCATGCTAATAATGGGCTTCATCATCAGCATAAAACACTTAAATGGGTCTGCTATTTATTCAATTCAAGTAAGGTAACAGATAAAAGCAAAATAGCGTTAGGCTGTTTTGCTCTTAGGTATTTATGCAAGCTCAGAGCTTTGCTGACGCTCTTTTTTATAACCCTCTGAGTCTACGCCTTTTTTCCAATAACCAGAGGAAACTATATTACTACGCGGTATATTAAAGTTATGCGTAAGTAAGGTTTTTGCTTTACGCACTAATCCTGCCTCTAATGCCATAAATACAATAGGTGACTCATTTGTGTGTGGCAAATTGTTAAGCGCGTTGAGCATATCGGCATCAGGTGTATCTGTAATTATCCAATTAACATCGCGCTGCGTGTGTAAATCAATAATGTCTTGCTCTGTAGGCGCATGCACAAACGCGTCAATTTTTGCGCTTGCGGGTAACTGCTGCATGTACCCTTTTATTGCATTTACTGAGGTTAAATCGCCTAGCAAAACATAGTGCGAGTGCTGGTAATTATCAAGCTTTTTAGGGCCTGGGCCTGCTATAGCGAGCTCATCACCTACTTGGGCAATTTTAGCCCAATGGGTTGCTGGGCCTTGGTGCATATTTATTACAAAGTCGAGCGTTAACGCACCACTTGCCTCATCAACGTCTCTTATTGTGTAAGAGCGCATACACGCGGTTTTTAAATTAAAATCAACTTTGCCATTTTGAGGAATAAGCACTTTTACATAGCTGCCAATATGCGCTGGCGTTAAATCCGAAAACTCAGCTGAGCCTACAATAATGCGCTGTAAATGCGGCGTTATTTGTTCAGTACTTAGTACTCTAGCTTTGCGAACTTGTTTACCCATTTAAAATCACCTCGTTTAACAAAATAGTTAACTGCTTTTTAAAGCAAGCATTGCACAACGCCTCATTGGTTGATAAAATCAACTATAAACAGATTGATTGACATTGTCAACTACATTGAGAGCCCTATGAATACGTCTTTATCAAATACCTTGTTTGAACTCATGCAAAATTACCGTGTAACAATCCGCGAGGCCATTAACGCAGGCGACCTTGGTATTAATGCTATGCACGTGCGTTGTATACATATAATTGCCGCTACAAGTAACTGCACCGCTAACGATATAGTTACCAAAACACAGCGCGACAAAGCACAAATTGCCCGCTTAATTAAAGATTTAATTGCCTTAAACCTTATCAATAAGCAAGCAAGTGAGCACGACAAACGCTGCTTTATTTTGTCGCTCACCGAACAAGGCAACACACTTTTTGATAAGTTATTAGCCTCTGAGCAGCAAATAAATGAACAAATGTGTAAAAATTTAAATCCTCAACAAATCAAAGACTTTTTAGATACCGCGCAACAAATGATCAAAAACATGGACTAAGCTGCCTTTCATTTCTTGGCATAACTCATACAAAACGCATATACTGTACACTTATACAGTATATGCGTTTTAGGTTATGTTATGTTTGTTATTCCCGTTTATATAGAAGCTGGTGTGTGTGGATTTGAATCGCCCGCGGCGCAATATGCCGAGCTAGGTGTTTCGCTTGATGAGCTATTAATAAAGCACCCCGACGCCACCTTTATTGGTATTGCATCGGGTAACTCCATGCAAGAGGTGGGGATTTTTGAGGGCGACTTGCTTGTAGTAGACCGTGCTGAGCAAGCCGATAACGGCGATGTTATTGTTGCCAATTTAAATGGCTTATTTGTGTGTAAGCTATTGGATAAAACCAATGCGCGGTTACTCTCGGCATCGCCTTTACATAAGCCGGTACAACTAACCCCAGCTGATGAGTTTCAGTTAGAGGGCGTGGTTACACTATCAATTAGAATGCACCGCCCAAGCCCTGAGCTATTAAAATGTACGCCTTAGTCGATGCCGTTGCCTTTTATGCCAGCGCCGAAAAAGTGTTCGACCCTGCTATTCGCTCTAAACCTGTGGTGGTTTTAACTAATAACGATGGCTGCGTATGTGCGGTGTGCCCGATTGCTCGGCATTTAAACATTCCTAAATTTGGCCCTTATTTTAAAGTTAAGCATTTGCTTGAGAAAAATAATGTGGTTGTACGTTCGAGTAACTATGAGCTGTACGCCGATTTAAGTGCCAAAATGATGAACGTAATTGGCCGCTTTTGCGATACACAGCATATATACAGTATTGATGAGTCGTTTTTACACTTTAATGGCTACATGCCACTTATTAAAAACTGGCATGAGTATGGGCATACAATAAGGCGTACCGTTTGGCGCGAAACTAAGCTCCCTGTGGGTGTGGGTTTTGGCCCTACACCTACACTTGCTAAAGCCGCTAACCATGCAGCTAAAAAGCTAAGCGGGTTTGATGGCGTAGCCGTTATAGATAACGAGCCAAGCCGCCAAGCTATTTTACAAAGAATGAGCTGCGCCGATGTGTGGGGCATAGGAAAGCGCCTAGCTAAAAAGCTTAACATAATGAACATACATACCGCGTGGGATCTAGCACAGCAAAATCCTAAAACCATGCGTCGTGCGTTTAGCGTAGTGGTGGAGCGTACCGTAAGTGAGCTAAATGGTGTAGCGTGCTTAACCTGGGACGATGTACGCCAAGATAAACGAGAAATATATTCTACTCGCAGCTTTGGTGAGCGGATCAGTGAGCCAACTGCACTTAAAACCGCCCTTATTAACCACGTAACCACAGTGGCAAGTAAACTACGAGCCCAGCGCTCACTAGCAAAACAACTTTATATATTTGCCGCCACGGGCAAACACGAAGACCGCTATTGTAAAAAGTCGTTTATATATAAATTTGCCACCCCCACTAACGATACCTGCGTAATGGCCAATGCTGTATCAGAAGTGTTTGCTCATATTTACCAGCCAGGTGTACGCTTTTATAAATGTGGTGTAGGCGCCTTAGAGCTTACCTCGGTGCAGTACCAGCAAAACGATTTATTTAACCAAAGTGCCGATAACCCTAAATTAATGCAGTGTCTTGATACAATAAACAACCGCTACGGAAAAGGTATACTCACTCTAGCCAGCAGCAAATTAAACCAAGGCTGGCATATGAACAGAGATCACTTATCGCCCCAGTACACGACTCGCTGGCACGATATACCTAAAATTTACTGTTATGAATAAGCGCGCTATTGCCTTTATAAATTAAACGCTGTGTTCAATCGGCTTGTTTTTCAAAGGTGCATTGTACTTGTGGATCATTAAGGGTGTATTTAACAGTTGTAGGGCTCACAAATTCTATGCTTTGCCTAATGGTTTTTTCGTTAACGGGATCAACACAGCGACTCATTCTTAGGCTGTTATCTACACCATCACTTTTGTATTTATACGAGCTGGTTACAAAGCAAAAGTCAGGTTTTTTAGTGGTACGTGTGCCGTTATGCAGACTTTCAAACGCGATATGCTCGCCTAATTTGAAGCCCGCGTCTGGGTAGACTGGGTTAATTAAACTCAATTGACTATCCACACACAGTGGGGAGTTAGCAGTTACCACCTGGTAATCGCCAAGCATTGTTTTTAATAACGGTATAAAACGGCTTTTATTACTTGGCGTAGCCAATGCAGATGCACTAATAAAGGTTGTCGAAATTAAAAAACAAAGTAAGGTTTTCATTAAGTGGGCGTATCCTCGTAATAAGTAACGTGCGGCGCTAACTTTTATAACTATAACAGAGATTTAATCTAAAAAAAGGACACATCACTTAGCATTATGTAATGCAGTGTTGTAGTTATGTTTTACGAGTAATAAAACAAAGTGGTTTAATTACTAAATAAATAAACCACTAAGGGTGACTTTACTGCCAGTATTTTGCAAATAATTGCGGATAGCTTTGCTTTAAAAATTTAGGTTTGTCTTTAAAGCGTTTACCTGCAGGTTGCTCGCCTGATGGAACAAACGGCAACTCGTCGTCGTTGCGCTGCTCATAAAGTAAACCCGCAATTAAATCGTATTCATCAATATAAGGGTAAGGTTGCTCATTTAAATAATACACCGGTGAACACTGTGCAAGTGAGTCAGCATCATTCAATGCGTTATTAAATACGGCTTCTCCTCGCGATATAAGCCAACATCTAAATTCGCTAAAGCCATATTCGTCATTACAACCGGCCATAACAAATGCGGCACCGAACAAATCCCAGGTAAAAGATTTGCGCATGTTAATACCAAAAAATTTATCAAAAGCAATAAGCTGCTCGTCAGTAAGCTCGCTCAGTTTAGCTTTTAAATTGTCGCTTACGCTTTGAGGGTCGAGCCCTAACTCAGGCGTGGTCACTAAATCCCAAAATTCCTGCTCAGTTAACACTGTCATTCTAAAATCTCTTTTACTCGACCAACTTGACCGTCTTCTAGGCGTACTTTAATACCATGCGGGTGATTAGGTGACTTAGTTAATAAACGCTCAACTACACCTTGGGTTAATGTGCCGCTGCGTTGATCTTCTTTTAATACAATATTTACGGTTGTACCTGGTGTGATTTGCGAACGCGATGGAACAGCCATGCTTTATATCCTAAAAATAATTTTGGTAATTATACCGTCCAAAGCTAGGCAAACCAATGTTAATCAACTAAAAACGCTACTTGCTTAGCCGCTACCGGTAAGCTTATTTTGCTAAGTTCAGCGTTAATAATATCGACTAGCTGAGAGAAATGCGCCTCGGTGTCGTGATAGGCTACATCATCTTCAAAATAGCAGCTTATTTTTAGTGACTTTGCTTCATTTTTTAAATCAACGGTGTGAGTTAAATAGGCAAAGCCATAATGAGTCGCTTTTATTTGCTCACAGGCGTTAGTGAGGGCTTGGCGTATTTGTTTGTCGCGCAATTTTTGTGTTTTTGTCATAACTTATTGTGTTTGCTCACTTTGTTGTTTTTTATATTCTTCAAAATTTTTATCTTGTTTTTTAAGGCACTCATAATACTCTTTATCGGCTTTATAATTACATTCATCTAAACGTGCCGATTGAATTTCATGAAAGCGAGCGTCGGAGCTGCACCCTGCAAGTACCGAAAATCCCACAAACAGCAATGCACTTTTAGTTATTTGGCTGATTAACATTAGAATTCCTTACACTTTCGTTATCGAAAGCAACAATATTATTGTATATTAGCGTCATAAAAACCTGACTTTGCATAGGACCCATAATTATGATGTCGCAGTTACAAAAGCTGTTTCAGCGTATAGACAAAAGCAAGATATTTCAATCATTTGTTATTGCTGTCATTGTTGTTTCTGCCCTCACCGTAGGTGCTCATACCTATTCTCTTCACCCCACTGTAGAATTTATTCTAAATTGGATGGATGTAGGAATAACAACGTTCTTTTTAATCGAGTTAATTATTCGCTTTATTGCAAGTAAAGGATTAAAAGACTTTTTTTCAAAGGGCTGGAATATATTTGATACCATTATTGTACTTGGCAGCTTGTACCCAGCTGCGGGCTCAACCATGTTACTTGCTCGATTGCTGCGCATATTTAGGGTACTGCGTTTAGTATCAATGATCCCCGAGCTGCGCTTACTTGTAAATTCATTACTTAAAGCTATACCGCAAATGGGTTACATAGCGCTGCTTATGTTTGTTATTTTTTATATTTACGCAGCTATGGGCAGCATGATGTTTGCCGATATTAACCCCGTGCTTTGGCAAGACGTATCCATTTCAATGTTAACGCTATTTAGAATAGCCACCTTTGAAGATTGGACCGACATTATGTACGAAACCATGGCGGTGTACGAGCTGAGCTGGATTTACTATCTCACTTTTATCTTTTTAACCGCATTTGTGTTTTTAAACATGATGGTAGGTGCCATTTTAGAAGTGATGAGCGAAGAGCATCGCAGTGCCCGTGAGCTCAAAGCAGATAATAGCTCTCTTCCGGCAACACAAGGACAGGTTATTGAGCTTCAAGCGCAAATTGCAGAGCTAAAAACGTTATTGGGTAATAAAAATACTCATAGCTAAAACTTAAAAAGCCCTTTGCATTGAGTTAATGCAAAGGGCTTTTGGTTACTCATCTTGCTGCTTTTGTGTGCTTTCAAACGAAATTACGTTATCAACCTTCATTTTAAACGCTTCAAAAAACGCATTTTTTAAAACCGATACCACCGCTTCAAAAGTAGAAACGTCAGCATTATCTAACTGCCCTTCTATAGGCACCCGAGCAGCCACCAGCTTTGACTCGTCGTTTTCTAATAACGAACTGAGTAAATCAATACTGCCTTCAAAAATAGCAGTAAATAGGCCGTCGTCATCTTTTTCAATGTCTTCACGCCACGAAAAAACACTTAAATTGTGCACACCGGCTTTTACATAACCATTTAAGTTATTGTTGTTAGCTGCAAGCTCCATTGCACCATCAATGCCACCGGCCTCAATATCAAATGGGGTATACACTTTAAAAACAGTTTCGAGATTTTTAACAGAAAAACGTTGTACCTCAACATTAAAATCAAAATTAGCTTGTTCACTAAAAGGGTCTAACTTCCCGTTTAAGATAAGTGCAGCCTCTCCCATTAAAGCACCTTCTACATTTAAACTGGTGACTAGCGTTTTAGAAAGGTTTTGGGCATTGGTTATATTTTTAATCTCAGCATTTATGTTTGAAATATACGTGGGTTTTTCGCCGTCGTTTGTCGCATTAACTAGCGAAACTTTACCGTTATTAATACGCAAGGTATCGATTGAAAAAAGCACTAAGTCGTTAGCAAGCCCAACCCAAGTTGTTTCGTCTTTAACTTGTTGGTTTTGCTCAGCGGTTGATGGGTCCTTATCGTATATAACAATTTCTGGGCGAGTAAAAGCCATATTAGTGACTAAATTGCCCTTCAAAAGTGCAGACCAAGCAAGTGAAAAATCAAGGGTTTGTATCGCCAACAAAGGTTTAGGGGCTGATGTTGCATCTACAGCGTAAATTTCAACATCGTCAATCGCATATGCACCACGATATAAATATAAATCTACATCACCAACATGTCCTGTTATTCCTTGTGTTTGTTCTAGCTGCTGGTTTACATAATATTGAACCGCATAAGGCGCTGCCGCTCTTAATAAAATTAAAAATAAAATTGTAGTAACTAAAACAGACAAACATTTATTTCGGGCATGCTTAAAAGTAAAAGCCATTTTATATCCTTGTTGTGGGGCTTAATTACTCGAATAAGTAAATGTTACGGGCGTAAGTGAACTAAATACGCACAAATCAGCTAAAACCGAGCAAAAAGCGATGTAATACGATAACGGCAGCAAAAGCTATACCAAAAAACGTAATATAGATGTATTAGACACAAACAAGTAATACATAAACTTTTACAAATAGCATGCTTTAATAACAGCGCTTTGCTCGAATTAATAAGCAACCTCAACTACATTAAAAAGTAACTCACACAAGAACATACCTCTATGAGTCCAATATTTTTTATTTTAGTTACACTTTTACTAACCAGTATTATTTGGTCTGTTATTTTTTTAATGGCGTGGTTTACACTAGGGAAAAAGTCATACGCTTTATTTTGGGGTGGTGCGTTTGTACTCTCTGCGTGCCAATGGGGCACTATCTTATTAAGGCCCTACTTCGACTCAGATACCCTTTATTGGATGACGGGAGTGAGCTTTTCTATGGGGTCTGTGATTTTAGGCACATGCGGGCACGCTATTCGTGCTCGATGCCCTATTAATTTAAAGTATTTATTAGCATTAGCCGTGATCACGCTAGCCGCGGTTTATTATTATAAAGCCATAAATGTTCATGTTGGCTTATTCATGTCGTTATATATTTATTACGATATTTTACTGCTGCTGGTAAATGCCGTAATTATAATAAAACATAAAGCCAAATCGCTCCCAGCTGAAGTTGGTGCGGCCATTACTTACACTTTGTGTGGAATATGTTTATTCATTGCTGCCACTATCGCGCTGATGCAAGGAAGCCAAGTGAACCAAACTTATTTAGACTTATACACACTCATTAACTTTATAACGGTCCCAACTGCGCATGTGGGTATGGCGGTGTTTATTATTTTTATAATGGCTTCAGACTTAGCCCAAGAGATGCAAAAACTCGCCATAACCGATGTACTAACAAAATGCATAAACAGGCGCGGATTTTACGATATTGGCCAACAAAAACTTGAAGCTCATCTAAGCTGTAAACAGCATGTATCCCTTATATATTGGGATATAGACTCGTTTAAAAATATCAATGACGAATTTGGACACGCTGCAGGGGATGAGGTGTTAGTTCAAGCAACTCAGCGTATAAAAGCGTGTTTACAAAAAGAAGATATTTTTGCCCGACTAGGTGGAGAAGAATTTGTCGTACTCATAGCCAGAGAGACAGAATTAAAAGCACAGAAGTTTGCTGATACATTACGAGAAACTCTTGCAAGTAAGCCCATTGCATGCAAAAAGCAATGTATAGATGTTACGGCAAGCTTTGGGGTGATCAGTATCAAGTGTGTTAACACACCAATTGATAAAGCTATAGATTTAGCCGACAAAGCTTTGTACATAGCAAAGCATGAGGGGAAAAATAAAGTAGCATATGCAATGCCGCTTAACTAAAAAAAGGGTTAGCAATACGCTAACCCTTTTTAATATATAGTTTTAAATGTAAAAATTATTCACCGTCTACAATAATGCGCAGCATACGACGAAGTGGCTCTGCAGCGCCCCACAATAGCTGATCGCCTACAGTAAATGCGCTAATGTATTTAGGGCCCATCGCTAATTTACGAATACGACCAACAGGAATACTTAAAGTCCCTGTTACTTTAACTGGGGTTAAATCAGTAGCCGTGATATCACGTTCATTAGGGATAACTTTAACCCACTCGTTATGCGAAGCTAAAATTTCTTCAATTTTTTCAACGCTAATGTCTTCACGTAATTTAATGGTCATGGCTTGGCTGTGACAACGCATTGCACCAATACGTACACATAAACCATCAATGGGTACTGGCTGCTTAGACGAGCCTAAAATTTTGTTCGCTTCAACCTGAGCTTTCCACTCTTCTTTAGACTGGCCACTTGGCATTGGCACGTCAATCCACGGAATTAAGCTACCAGCAAGCGGCACGCCAAATTGGTCTTGTGGTAAATCGCTTGAAGCCATTTTTTCGCTCACTATTTTATCTATTTCTAAAATAGCTGAACTTGGGTTATCTAGTTGCTCGGCAACGCTTGAATGAATAGCGCCCATTTGTGCAATAAGCTCTTTCATATTACGAGCGCCGGCACCAGAGGCCGCTTGGTAAGTCATTGGGCTTACCCATTCAATTAAGTCTTGCTCAAACAAGCCACCTAAAGCAAGTAGCATTAACGATACGGTACAGTTACCGCCTACAAAGGTTTTTACGCCTTGCTCTAAACCTTGTTCGATAACATCTTTATTTACAGGGTCAAGTACAATTATGCTGTCATCAACCATACGCAGTGCAGAAGCTGCATCAATCCAGTAACCACCCCAACCCGATTCGCGTAATTTAGGGTAAACCGCTTTGGTATAATCACCACCTTGACAGGTAACAATAATATCCATTTTAGCAAGTTCATTTACATCACTTGCATCGAGTAACGGTTTTGCGTCGCCCGCAATATCTGGGCCGAGTTGCCCAGCTTGTGAGGTGGTGAAAAAGGTGGTGTCGATATGCGCAAAATCATTTTGCTGTTGCATACGTTCTAATAACACAGAGCCAACCATGCCACGCCAACCGACTAATCCTACTTTTTTCATTGTTTTTTCCACTGTTTGATTCATAAAAGATGCCTTAATACATTAAAAATTAAAATTCATTGCGTGAGAATTAATTTTTATTAAACCTAACACCCAAAGCGCCCTAAAACTAGTGAATAAAGCGAAACTTAAATATTTTTCATAGTCATAAAAAAGCCCTGTATTAAATACAGGGCTAATCGGTAGTTAGGTTTTATTATATCCCCCTTCCTTGGGATTAAAATTAAAACTCGTAGCTGTAACTTAAATCAAACGTTACACCTTGTTCTTTTGAGCGCACTATAATGTCTGATTGGGTTACCTCTTGATCTTCATCGAGTAAGTTTTTAACTTTAAACTTAATCTTAGAATTAAAATCTGGGTAGTAGGTGTAAACTAAATCAAGTGAGTGAAATGGTTGCTCATACGCGTCATCCCTATTAGCAACACCGGCTGCTAAAATTCGCTCACCAAAAACGTTATAAACTAATGAGCTGCTGTGCATGCCATCTAATGAATCGTAGTTTAATTGTAAATTAACTACATACTCAGAGTGGCCTGTCATACGTTTTTTAGGATTAGTTAATGTACCCGCAAGTGCTGGGTCAATAGACGCTTCAGAATCACTTAATGTGATATTACCGCTAGTAAATAGGCCTTCACTTACAAAAGTTAAGTCTTGTAGCCATTCAGCTTCAATACCATATACTTCTGCTGTTTCACCATTTATAAACGATGCTGAGTAATCTTCATCACCAATGTTTAAAACTGTTTCAATTGGCGCTGTAATATCTTTATAAAACGCCGCTACGCTAAATGAATTACCAGCTTGTCCGTAATACTCATAGCGTAAGTCGTAGTTTTTAATTGGGCTACTTTTAATCCCCGTACGACCAAACGTTCTAATATCGGTCAAAGGGTCATAATACGTAACTGGCACTACTTCACGAAAATCAGGGCGTACTACTGTTTCGCCATAACCTAAGCGCACCTGGTAATCATCGCCACCTACATAGGTAATAGACAGTGCTGGGTACCAATCATCGGTAATCACAGAGCCTGCTTGAATTTTATCTGGATCGTAAAAGGTATTTAAATCATCTTCATCAAAAATAAGGCTCGATGTACCGATAGAAGATTGTTTAAATTCTTCATAACGAATACCACCGCTTATTCTTAACCATTGATCATAAAACACATCGAAAGACGCATAACCTGCATCCACCTTTTGCGCAGCAATGTAATCGTCGGCATCAGGCGCTGTTGGCTCATTAAAGTCAACTAACACAGCGTTATTATCAATAAAGTCGTCAGTTAAAAAGCCACTATTATTAAGCGCATCGTTGCTACCGTCGTTTATTGAAATACCAGAGCCACCACTATTGTTTATAGCAAAGCTTGAGGTATTAAATATTCGGGCTCTGTCAGAAAAATCGTAACCCACTTTAAACTCAACTTCCATACTCTCAAAGCTAAGTGGCAAGGTTAAATTACCGCCGTACGATTTAACACGCTCTTGCATATTGGTGTATGACATAATTACACGGTTATCATCCCCTGTAATAGTTGAGCCTGCATAGCTGCCATCACTATTATAAGTGTCACGAAACTCAAAATCGGCACTGGTAGGTATATCAGTCGTTGCTTTAGCTTCGGTGTACTGCCAATCGGCACCAATACCAAAATAATCTAAAAAGGTGTGTTGGCCCATAAACTGCGTAATGTTTAATTGGCGTTCTTCGTAATTAAACTCATGATTACGGTTTGCAATCCCATCACCGGCAATACTAAACGTAGAACTACCCGCAGGGCTTTGCGAAATAGCAATTTCAGATTCATCTTCATTATCAATAATGTAAAGCTGTTGAGCTGAAATACTGTGAGTACCTAAACGGTATGACAAGCTTAATGAACCGTTATAACTTTCGGTTTCAGTTGTCACTTGCGAATTTTTGACTGTGTTGTAACACGAGTTACTCACATCATCACTGGTCGCTAACGACGTTGTACAATCAATATTGCCTTCTTCGTTTTCTAAATCTTGGGTGATAACTGAGCTAAAACGTTCTTCAAAATCCCATTCGCTTTTGTAAGCACCGGCAAGCAAAAACCCAACCTTGCCACCAAAATAGCTCTCTTCAAAGCTATCACCATAATGGGCTTTAATATTATAACGCGGGTCTAAAGACTCTTCTTTTAACTCATAATCGCGAGGAAGCGATTTTAAGAGTGCGTTATTAACAGCGGTTGCTTGTTCTGCACGCGTTAAATCGCCATCTTCAAAACCTTCACTACTAACAATATTGCCAATACCAAAATTACCACGGTAGGTAGAAATAGCTTCAGTTAAAACACTCGGAATGCCATTTTCGTTACGATTGTAAGTAAATCCATCACTCGATGCGGTATCGTAACCTGCACCCACTTCAATACCTGCTGTAAATTCACTCGGTGCGGTTTTAGTTCTAATATCTATATTACCGCCACCAAACGCTGCTGGCATGTCTGGAGAGTAGGCTTTTTGAACGGCCATACTTTCAATTATACTGGCAGGGAAAATATCCAGCGGAATAACGTTACGGGTTAAATCTGGGCTTGGGATGTAAGCGCCATTTAAACGCGCACTAGAGTAACGCTCACCAAGGCCCCTAACGTAAATAAACTTACCATCAACAAGCGTTAGGCCTGTTACACGACGAAGCGCAGATGCAGCATCGCTGTCGCCCGTGCGTGATAACTGTTCAGAGCCTAAAATATCGGCAACAAAGGCTTGGTTTTTACGCTCTTCTACAACTGCCGCAGCGCTCCCTTGTAAACGCGTACCTACAGCAACAACTTCTTCTATTTCTTGTTCGTTTGTTAACTGTTCATCGGCTTGGGCAGCAATTAAACTGGTTGACTGAGCAACTAAACCTAAACCAATTGCCCAGGTAATATGATTGAGTCTATGCTTTTTAGACATGAGATAATCCTAATCAGGTTATACAAAAGAGGCGCCTGACGCTTAAATAACAAGCCACAAGGCGCCTTTAATTAGAGGTTATAAAGGGTGTTGCTATTTAGTCAGCATTTGCTGCTGTAACAGCCGCTTCAACCCATTTGTACCAGCTAGAGTCTGTATCCTGATCCGATACTGCACCAATGTAGTTTACGCTTTCAAAGAATGAATCGCTTGCGCTTAAGTCTGTTGCAGTAACCGTTACTTCGCTAGCCGCGGTGTTTGTAGCAAAACCGTTATCTGCAAGTACTGCAACATCATCAGTTAAGATTTGGTTAGCACCGTCATTTTCAAACCACGCTGTTTTTGTTTGACCTGCTAATGGGCCGCTTGCAAACGTATCTGTATCAGTAAAGTTTGCAGAACACGCCATTACAGAACTTGTGAATGAGATTTTATCTGCTTGTGTTTCACCGTCGCCTGAAAACTCAATACATTGCGTGTTAGTGGCGTTTTGCTTAACAATAACTGTGTTGTAAATGCTTGAATTAAATTGGTCATCAAACTTGTAAGCTTGTGAAGGGTCATCATCACGTACCGAGTTACCATCGGTAGTTACAACCGTTACATTGGCAACCGTTGGATTAGATGGAGACACTTGCTCGGTAGAAGAACCTTTAACACCATCAGACTCAAAGCCATTGTTACCCATGTTAACTACAGTGCCGTCATTTAGTGTCACAGTACCGTGTTGAATAAATAAGTACTGAGCTTTACCTTGCCAACCTGCGTCAAAGTCAAATGAATCATCTTGTGTATCTGTTACCGCTACGTGTTTAAGCGTTGTAGCACCACCAAAAATTTCAATACCGTCATCAAAACCTTGGTGAATGTGTAGGTAATCAAACTCAGAACCAGAGCCAACTGCATTTAGTGTTAGTGAATTTAAATCATCGCCTTCACCACCAACGCGAGGGCCTGAACCTGCGTACCAAATTTTAGCCCATTTAATATTACCGCTAGAGTCTGCATTATCGTTACCACCAAAGTAGCTTGTAATACCTTCAGAGGCTACGTTACACGTACCACCGTCACGCTCTGCATCAGTACATTGGTCAGTAATACCGTTACCATTAATAATGATACCGCCCCAATCTGCGTAGCGTGCGCCTTCACCTGCTGTATCAAAACGGTCGAACGCATTTGCAGAAGTAAATACAACCGGCTTTTCTTCAGTACCTACTGCTTGAATTTTTGCACCACGTGCAATACGTACAATTGCTTCACCTGAGCCAAATGCTAAGACAGCACCTGGTTCAACAGTCATTGTCGGGCCATTTGCTGGTACTTCAAAGCCATCTACTGTGCTGCCGTCTTCGCCAATTTGTAATGCATCTTCAAAAACATGAACACCGCCATCAGGTAGCTCAGCGAAAGTAATGTTGCTTGTGATAGAAATTGTTTTGCTCGCAAACGAGTCGTTGTATAAACAATCAATGCCGCTTACTACGCCTGTTACCGTACCTGCATCTGATTCGTAGCTTGCACAAACAGCTTCTTCTTCTGTTGTTGAACCAGTGGTATTGTTTGAATTATTAACACTGTTATCTGTTGTTGAGCTGTTATCGTTTACAGTAGGTGTAATTTCGATATCGCCGCCACAGCCAGCTAGCGTCATTGCAGTTGCTACTAGGCTGACCTTGAATAAATCAGATAATTTCATTGTTCACTCCGTTAAAGTATTTAATTATTTTGTTAGTGCATTAAGTAAAAAACTTAAGTCACTTTAAGGCACGATACTCATGCATTAAGGTGACCTGAGTTATCGGATGCAAATAAGATACGGGAGGGATATGACAAAGTAGTTACAGTTTGGTAACCATAAGATGACAATGGTAATTAATTTAAATTCAATAACTTAAATAATTTAACAACGAAAAAAACCGCCCTAAGGCGGTTTTGGTGTTGCGATTATGAAAAAGGTAAACGCTCTTTTATTGGTATAAAATAGCGTTAGAGTAAAAAGTTAAAGTAACGCGGCTTTAAGTGTTTGCGCATGCACTTTTTCACGCTTCACATATTTGATCCACTGATTTGCTAAACGTTGTGATTTATCATGCTTTTGGGCTTGTTCAAACGCTAAAATAGACGCATCAAAATTTTGCATATTGTACTGTGCCATACCTAGCGCAACGTAGGCGTTTGATTCAAAATCAAGACCGCCTTTATCAAGCGCCTTACGCGCAGCATCAGCGGCTTCTTCGTATTGCTCGATGTTAACATAAACTTCAGCTAAGCGTTGATCGTACTTGCCATGCTCTGATAGGTCAGCCGCTTTTGCAAAGTAACTAATCGACTTTTCGTCTTCTTTGGCCTGGATCATAGCCTCTGCAATAAAGGCATAGTTCTTCGCTGACTTTTCTACAACGCCGCTTTCTATCGCATCACTCATTGTTTTAGCCGCTTTGTATGCTAGGCCGTTATAAAGGTAAGTTTGCGATAATTGCCTTAAGTCAGACTTAGTTTTTAAAAAGCCTTGTTGATAAGCTGCTTCTATTACTGCTAGTTGTTCTTTTTCTTTGCCAGTTTCTCCGTACATACCAGCTAGCTGAACCCAGTACTCTGGTTTATTGTAAAGTTTGACCATGCGCTCAAGTACTGCAACTACATTATCTGTTTGATTAAGTGAGTAATACATAGCGCGCTGAAGTACCAGCCAATTTTCTTTAGGGGTTTTACCTTCGCTGTCGCTAAGAGCAATAACTTGATTGATGTACTCAAGTCCCTTTGGATATTCTTTTAACTGATAGTAAGTTTGCGCTCTAAGTAAATAATACCCTTCAGTAATAGGTTTGGTATTTATTTCATCCCATTTATCTAAAAACGCAATTACTTTTTTATACTCACCATTTGCCATTGCAAGCTGCGCTAGGCTAAACGTAGTACTTAAACGTAATGACTCTGGAATAGCCTCTTCGGCTACCACTTTTTCAAAAGAGGCAATCGCTTTAGGTAAATCATTTTCGTTGTAATAAATAAAGCCATAAAAGTTATGCATCATCGCGATTTCGTACGAGTTCATACTAGACGCTCGCTCTTGAATGCTATCAAGTGCTTCAAGGCCACCTTTTACATCGCCATCGTCAGCAAGCTTTTGCGCTCGAGCGAGTTGGCTATAAACCTTTTCACGCAATGCGGGTACACGCTTTGTTTTTTGCTCTGCATGTGCAGTGGCTACGTTTAGCCCTGGCACAAGGCTTAGTGTACTTGGCACAACAATACTTGCACTAATCGCGGCAGTGCAAAATAATGCCAGTTTTAAATTTTTAGCTGTAGGTAGTAATTTCATAATCGCCTCGCTATTTCATCCAATTAAGATAAATTAACCATTAATTTGGAAAGATATTTTGTTTTGAACACCCGCCACTTCAACGGCTTCACCATTTACTACGCGCGGTTTATATTTAAATTTAAGTGCAGCATCCATCGCAGCTCTATCAAACAGTGACTCAGGAACCGCTTTTACTACTTGCGGATCTCGCACAGTACCTTGCTTAGTTACTGTAAATTCCACAATTACGTAGCCTTCAATACCACGCGACAAAGCACGGCGCGGATACACAGGAGCTACTTTTACAATGGGTAGATATTCACCATCACTGGTTTCAAGCGCTAAGCCACCTGCTAGGTCAACGTCGCTGCCTACATCGGCGCCAAAGTCAAAATTATTGCTGGCCGCGTTTGCATCATTATTTTGCATTTGCGGCGACTCCATTGGCGGTGGTGGCTCTTTTGGAGTAGGTGGCTTTTGCGGTTTACGTTCTTTCTTCTGTACTGTTTCTTCTTTTTTCAAACGTACAAAGTCTAGAACGTTTCCTTTTACTGGCTCCGACATGGCACCTTCACCACCGGTGATCAGTGCCTGCATGCCTAAAAACAGCATAAAGGTCACTACGCCCGCTACTATTAATGCTACTAAATATCGCAACATGACTAACCCTTAAGACGCATCTTGTGCAGCAATTGACACATCAAACGCACCCGCAGCACGCGACGCATCCATTACTTTAATTAACATATCAGTGGTCGCTTTTTTATCAGCCTGAATGACCACGCTCCCTTGTGGGTTTTCTGCTTTTAAGCGTTCAATATTAGCTTGCACTGCACGTACATCGATTTGGCGTTTATTAATCCAAATCTCGCCTGTATCAGAAATAGCCACTAAAATATTTGCGCGTTCTTTTTTAACCGCTGTTGCGGCTTCTGGGCGGTTTACATCAATACCGGCTTCTTTCACAAACGAGGCGGTAACAATAAAGAAAATAAGCATGATAAATACAACGTCTAACATTGGGGTCATGTTAATTTCTTCTGCTTCGTCTTCTTGTAATAGATTTCCTAACGGGGCTCTCATTTTTATTCTCCTAGGATGAGCGACTATATAAGCCGCTTATCAAAATGTTACTTAATGGTCTAAAACCATGCTGTCTTGTAGTAGTTCAACTTCGCGCTTGGCTCTGCGTTGTAAAAACGTAGAGGCAAATACACCCGAAAGTGCACCAACCATACCTGCCATGGTTGGAATAGTTGCTTTAGAAACACCTGATGCCATAGAGCGCGCACTACCTGTACCGGTAATTGCCATTACATCAAATACTTCAATCATTCCCGTTACTGTGCCTAATAGGCCAAGTAGCGGACATAATGCAACCATTACATTTATCAGCGCTAAGTTGGTGTCTAAACGCATTGAGGCACGAGAGATCATTGCCTGGCGTATTTGCTCAGCATTCCAGCTATTGCGCTCTGCACGGTTTTTCCACTGCGCTTTTACGTTTTGCTTGTAACTACGAAAACC
This sequence comes from Pseudoalteromonas sp. C12FD-1, assembly GCF_037414265.1. Taxonomy (NCBI): domain Bacteria; kingdom Pseudomonadati; phylum Pseudomonadota; class Gammaproteobacteria; order Alteromonadales; family Pseudoalteromonadaceae; genus Pseudoalteromonas; species Pseudoalteromonas sp. C12FD-1. Next base: position 172,648 of record NZ_JBBEVD010000071.1, on the reverse strand, counting down.
TTTGAAAAAATATATAAATCGCTCGAGTATCAATAACCACATCGCGAAGATTAACACCCCGATGACCAAGAGGACTTGGCCACCAGTGTCGAGAAAATCACGGATAGCATTGATTGAGTCAATCAATAGCACCATGGTTTATGCTCCCTTCTCGCTTCGCTGTGCGATAATACCTGCGCTTTGCTCTTGAATAGTAAGCAATATGTTTTTAGCGCGTGTATTGAGTAGGGTGTATAAAAATACCGTAGGAATTGCCACAACTAAGCCTAAAACCGTTGTAACCAATGCTTGCGAAATACCACCAGCCATTAGTTTAGGGTCACCTGTACCAAATAATGTGATTGCTTGGAAGGTGTTGATCATACCGGTTACTGTACCTAGTAAACCTAGTAACGGTGCCACCACCGAGATGATTTTAATCAGCGTTAAATTACGCGTTACTTTTGGCATTTCACGTAAAATAGCTTCACTTAATTTAAGTTCTAATGTGTCGTGGGCAACATCAGGGAACTGATCTTTTACTTTCATTACGCGACCAAGTGGGTTGTCATCGCGTGCTACATCATCTTTGAGTTGACGACGAATTTTACCGCCCATAATCAGTAATGAGAAAAAACGCTCAAGTGAAATAAGTAAAGCAATGACACCTACACCTAAAATAACATAACCGACTGTGCCACCTTGGTGCACACGCTCTTCGGTATCTGGTGCTTGCACTAATAAGCCTAAAATTGAGCCACCCGTTGGGTCAAGCGCAAACTGTACAACACCGTTTTTAGTGTTTTGTAACTCATCTGCTGTTGCAGTGAAACGCGCTACAGGCTGGCGATTTAACTCGCTTAAGGTATTTGTTACTGGGTTAAATTCTAGGTATTTACCGTTAGAGATTAAGTTAAAAGCACCAACACGCACCACTTCTTGCTGTGCTTTTTCACCACCTTGTACAATTACATCGGTAGTAAAGCGGCTTACTTTACCTTGCTCTGTCATTTCACGTTGTAGCTCAAACCATACTTTTTCAATATCTTCGATAGAGGCAAGCTTTGAAGTAGAGCCCATTTTTTGTGCTAGCTCATCCATAAATGTGCTACGACCCGCAATTTCAGCTGATACCACAGAGGTAGCAAACTTATTGCTAGAATCGCCTGCAACTTGCTGAAGCACACCAAATAGCTCCTTTAAAGAACCCATTCGTTTAGACAGTGTATCTGTTAAGTTAGCAAGTTTTACTTCGTTTTCTTCAAACTGTGTTTCTAAGCGCTCAGACTCGACAAGCATTTGATTACGTTTTGCTTGTGTATTGTTAAGCATTTGCACTTGTTCGTTTTGGCGCGCCATAAATTCTTGTTCGCGTTGTTTGTTTTGTGCGCTTTGAGCCGATTTGCCTTCTTCAAGTGTTTTTAATAATGAGTCTAAATCCATAGGCTCAGCAGCCACACTTGTGCCTGCAAAGCTTAGGCTTGCAGCAAAAAGGGCCACTTTTGTCATTTGAGTAAACAGTTTCATTTTCAACCTCTTATTCTGCTGCGTGTACTGGCAGAGTTAACATATCTGGGGCAAGTTGCTTACGTGCTATGCGTAAACCTTTGTTGATTTGGCTAATTGTTGAGTCTGGTAATGTAACAAACGATTTTGTTTGTTCATCCCAGCTACCGGCTTGCTTGCCATCACGTGTTAAATAAATAAGCTCTAAGCGGCCAATGCGTAAAAAGTCTACTTCACGCTCTTTACCGTCTACCGTTAACAGTGAGGTGTAGGCTTCAATAGTGCGTCCGTAATCAACTTCTACTTGGTATGCTTCTAATACGCGGCGGAATTTTTCGCTTGAGTTAATATCTGCACGGTCCATCATGGCGTTTAAAGAGCTAATACGCTTAGTGCGCTCTTCTTGCAAAAATGGCACATCAAGTGCTACAAATTGCTCAAGCCCTTCAATCATGCGCAGCATTAGTGGTGTGATCTGACGCTCAATAATAGAGACCTGATCCATTGAAAGGTTAAGTGACTCCATTTCTTCAATTTGGTTATTTAACTGTTTAGTTAATTGCGCGTTATAAACAGTTAAACCATCAATTTCTTTATTAAGGGTTTTAAACTGTTGAAGACGTCCTTGCATTGAATCAGCAATCTTGTCTATTTTTGTTTGTGATTGCGCAGCTGATTTATTAATTTCACTGCTTTTATCGATAACCTTTTCTAAATCATTGGCATGTACTGCAGCACTTGCTGCTACAATACCAGCTAAGATCAATGGTTTAACGCCTTTCATCGCATACACCTTTACTCGTTAATTAGCGGATTTGCTAGTTTGTTGTTTTAGCCTAAACTGACTTGTTTTAGGCTAAAGATTTTCAATGAGTGAAATTGTATAGAGGAATAATGACAGGCATGTTGCGCAAAAAAGTCTATTTTGTTACAGGTGTAACATTTACGTCTTATATCGTTGTTTTTGTACAAAAGCGTATATTTTAGCAGCAAATACACGCCCTAGTTGTTAAGCTAATAAAGCGTTAATTGTGTTTAATGTTTGCTGGTGGTCGGTGTAATTTATTTTAATTGCAATGGCTTTATTATCAGTTATTAATACTAACGAAGGAAAGCCTTGTATTGGTAAGCTTGCACTAAATGCTAACTCCGCATGTAATTTTTGATTCAAAGCCTCTGAGCAAAGTTCCTCGGTAAACTGTTGTTTATCTAGGCCTATTTTTTCAGCTAAGTTAATGAGGGTACTTTCATCAGATGGGTTTTGAGCATGTAGATAATAAGCATGTTGAATTGCCTCTATCATTTGTGGTTCTTTATTATGCGCTCTGGCAATAATTGCTGCTCGACAGGCTGGGTAAGTAGAGCGCCTTGGCTGACATACCTGCCAAAAATCAAAATTAAACTGTGTTCCCAACATCGCACTAATTTTATGCCATGTGCCTTCAAGCATGGCACGCATATTTTCTAGCATGGTCTCTTGGCTATCTGGAGCAAGCCCCCCTACTTTGTATTCTATAGTTAGCTGCGAAGCTAATGCGGCTTTTAGTTTTAACCACGTCGGTTTATACCCCCAGCACCAACTGCACATAGGGTCGTGTACATATATAAGTTTAGTTTGAGTCATAGTGTTCCTGTGTGATTTGATACAACTTTGTTACGCCCCTGCTCTTTAGCTAGGTACAGGTATTCGTCTGCTTGTTTAAGTGCACGGCTGTAATACTCCACATTATCAACCTGTGCCACACCAATACTACAGGTAATAGATACCTGTTTATTATTAGTGGTTAAAATAGCTTGTTTTGCGACACATTGTCTAAAATCATCGGCTAATTTTGTAGCCACTGGCGCTGTTTCTTTAGGTAAAATAACAACAAACTCTTCGCCGCCATAACGGGCTTTAACTGCGGAGTTTGGAAATTGTGAATCAAGTAGTTTGGTAAATTCAATCAACACTGTATCGCCAAAATCGTGACCGTACGTATCATTTAGTCGTTTAAAAAAATCTAAATCAAGTAATAAAATAGAAAACGGCAGGTAGCTTTCGGGTTTTTTAGCGGCTAATTTTAAAAAATGAGCTGTAATAAAGCGCCTGTTAGCACCACCTGTTAACTGATCTGTGTAGGCATCTTGCGTTTGCGCAAGGGTTATATCGGCAATTGCCAGATGGCTTTTATGCCTAAAATACTCACCTATAAACGAAAAAATAAACACCAGTGTAAAAGAGGCTAAAAACCGAGACTTTTCAACATTGCCATAGTTAACTTGCCCAAAATCAGGCCCGTATAAAATAACACTGCAGCACAGTAATAATCCTAAGCCAAACCTGCAGCCATGCTTTACACCTAAAGAGGCAAAACACACCACAGGGTAAAACATAAGCCAATAAAGCGCGGTATTTTCTTTTCCTCCGGTATACGTAAGGGCCACACACATAATAAACACTATACACATACTTATAAGTGCAACCATTTCTAGTTTGGCAGTTTTTATAAAATAAAAGGTGCCGCTAATGAGGGTAATATTAACCGCTATTAACGATGTTGTAAGAATAGGCGAATACACCTTGTAGTTAAAAACCACTAACATGGAGATAACAATAATAGCAATGGCTATCATGGTGAATAGTGAAAATGCTTGGCGCTGTTTATCCGAACTATACACCTTATCTATGTTAATAAGGCTTAACCAACTTTGTCCTGCTGATGATTTCTTGGGCATACTTTAAACTCTAAACTTTTGAATCATTTGCTCTAAATCACTAAATTGTTGTTTAAGTTTAGTACATTCATTAAGGGTGTTTTTTAAATTTTCTTGGCTTTGTACCGATAGCTCGCTCATGCTTGTAATATCTGAATCAAGTACTTTAACAAGCTCGTTTTGCTCAACAGTTGCATTAGCAACACTATGATTAGCTGTGCTAATTTGTTTTATCGACTCTATTATTTGGCCCATTAATACGCTCACACCTTCAGCGTGCTCTACACTTTTTTCACTGTCTTGAATGCTTGTTTTCATCAGTTCTACCGCTTGGTTTGAGCCCCTTTGTAATTGTTCTACGGTATCTTCAATCTCTTGGGTTGATTGCTGAGTACGATGTGCTAATTGACGCACCTCATCAGCAACAACAGCAAAACCGCGCCCTGCTTCACCGGCTCTTGCAGCTTCAATTGCCGCATTTAATGCAAGTAAGTTGGTTTGCTCGCTCACACCTTTAATCACCTCAAGCACTTGCCCAATACTAATTGTATGCGCGTTAAGGCTATTAATCGTATGTTGCGCTTGTTCCATATTAGCCGATAACTGATGAATACTATTAACACTGTGCGATAAAGTTTGCTGGTTTTGTGTTGAATGTTCATCTGCATTTTTAGCAATTACAGAGGCGTCACTGGCGTTATTTGCAATAGCCATAGCCGATTGCGAAAAATTATTTACCGCCATAGCGACACTGTCAGTACGCTTAGTTTGGTCATGGTGCATGGCTAGTGAAGAATGTGTTTGCGACACCACACTGGCTATTACGCTATCGAGTTGTTCAGTCGTTAATTTAACGTGTTCAATAGAGTGCTGAATTTTTTCAATAAAAATGTTAAACGAGTGACTAATTTGGCCAAATTCATCATTGTTTTCAACCTTTAAACGTTTGGTTAAATCGCCTTCGCCTTTTGCAATATCTTCTAATGCATCATTTAGGCGCGCCATAGGTTGCATCAAATAACGCAGTAAAAACTGCATAAACACAATAATGGCCACAATTCCCACTAACATATAAATAAGCGCGTTAATACCAAAGCGAGACACCTCTGCATAGGCTTGGTTTTTATTAATAACAACACCTAAATACCAGTCAACATTGTCTATGCCACGTATTTTAGTAAACGATATCAACTGCGGCTCACCCGCTATATCATATTGTGTAAATTCGCTATTAAGCGCAGTAGATTGGCCAAATAATTCAGATGTGGTTTTTAAATTAAGTTCGCTATTAGGATGGCTTAGTACTTGGCCATTATTATCTACTAAAAAGGCATACCCTAATCCTAAGAAATCAATATCGTTAATTATTTCAGTCACTGTATGCATGTCTATATCTGCTCCCGCTACGCCACTAAAACGTCCATTGCTTTGAATGGGCACGACTGCAGAAATAGTCAGCTCGTTAGTGGTTACATCAATATAAGGGGTTGTAAAAGCAGAATAGCTTTTATTTTCAACTAACTTATACCAAGGTCGTGAGGTGGCATTAAACTCTGGTGGTAATACAATGCTTTGATCGTTAAGTATAAATAAGCCACTTGGTTTACCAATGTAAGTGTTTTTAAAGCCGCCTGCGTATTTGGCAGTATTGAGCTGAGTGAGCGTTAATTGCTTTTGGTCACTGTTTTGGTGAGTTTGCGCAATCGACTTAACTATGGCTAGTTTAGCATTGAGCCAGCTCGCAATGTTTTGTGAGGTAGATTCTGAATTTTGCTTAAGGACTAAATCGAGCTGCTGTTGCGTTTGGTTACGCATGGCGATGTAATTATTAATAGCAAATAAACCCAGTACAATTACCAGTACCATAGATGCTGCAATAGTCACTTTTGAGGTAAATTTAAGTGAGTTAAGCATGACTGCCCTTTTTTATTTTTTGTTATTAATTATATTTTTAGCAAAATTTTAAAGGTATGTCGTCGCTATTGAGATATATAGCCAGGTTATGGCCATAAAATAAGAATAAAGAACCAGCTATTTACTATATATATTTGTAACACAAATAATTTATAGATAAGGGAAAATAATTTGGAACGTTCCTAGTTGTTTGTAATAAAAAAGCGACTGAATACGTATTCAGCCGCTCTTTAAGCAAAGAGTATTTACCACTTTTTAGCTAAACGAACCACGTTCAAGCCATACCAAGCAATAAATACATAACACACTAGCGGAACAAAAAAGCTTTGCTGAATATTAACAACATCAGCAATATAACCTTGTAATAAAGGCACCAAGGCCCCCCCTACAATTGCCAAACACAACCAGCCAGAGCCCTTACTTGTTAATGAGCCTAAGCGCTCTATAGCAACAGAGAAAATAGTTGGGAACATAATTGAGTTAAATAAGCCAATGGTCAGTACCGCGTATAGGGCTACATTACCTTGGGTAAAAATAGTCACAAGTAATAAAGCAATTACCATACAAGCATTAAATGCCAACGCTTTAGATGGCGCTATTTTTTGCAGTAAAGCTGAGCCAATAAAGCGGCCAACCATTGCTCCGCCCCAATAATAGCTGATCAGTGCTGCCGCAGCGTGCTCTTCAAGTCCAGCTATATGTGCTTCACCAAAAAAGTTAACTAAAAAACTGCCTATAGCCACTTCACCACCCACATAACAAAAAATAGCCAAAACACCCATTGTTAGATGAGGAGCTTGTGTTAAAGAGCGAGTTTCATTAACTGGGTTATTTTCTTCTTTATGGCCTTCTATTTCTGGAAGTTTAATAAAGGCAAATACAATAGCAATAACCAGTAAGGCCACTGCCAACATTAAATAAGGCACTTTAACAGATTCAGCGCTTGCAGCACTGACCGCGAGTGTTCCCGCTGTGCCAAAAAACAGTATACCCCCAACATAAGGGCCTACCGTAGTACCTAAGGCATTAAGCGCTTGCGCTAAATTTAGTCTTGATGATGCGGTTTTTTCTGGGCCTAAAGCAGCCACATATGGGTTTGCAGACACTTGCAAAACAGTTACACCAGCAGCCAATACAAATAAAGCACCCAAAAACAACCAGTATTCATGCACCACTACTGCAGGGTAGAACAACATACAGCCCATTGAAGCAACCACTAGACCGGTTAGTATGCCTTTTTTATAGCCTAATTGTTTAACCAAAATTCCAGCAGGAATAGAGACAATAAAATAGGCGCCAAAAAAGCAAAACTGCACCAGCATTGCTTCAAAATAAGTTAGGTCAAAAACGCCCTTTAAACGGGGAATTAGTACATCGTTTAAAACGGTAATAAAACCCCATAAAAAAAACAGTGTGGTCATTGCAGTCAGCGGTAACAGGTAATTTTTATTTTGTTGCTCTTTGACCGCAAATGATTGATTGGTATTTATTTCACTCACGTCATTTTCACTCCATTAACAAGTTGAAAATGATTTTACACGTTTGTGACACGTTAAAAGCACTAAATTTTTGGAACGTTACAATTTATCACATTCATTTAATAATGTATTTTTGAGCCTTTGCGTTTCGCCACTATTTTTAAACTTATACAATCCCGTATTAATATTTTCTAAAACAGTAAGCCAATTAGGAGTGCTTTTACTAATAGCAAAATATAGAGGGTTATATTGAATTGCCTTGCTTTCTGGTTCGATAGCACTAAGAAGTGCCTGTTTTTCACTATTGGCTAAAGAGGCATATTTTACTGAGTAAATAAGCACATCGAGGTCGCCTATGATTAAATCTACACGCTTTGCAACAAGCAAGTTTACAAGCTGTAAATCGTCAACAGCATCAATAATGATAAATTCGTTGTTATCCATCATGGCATCAAATTCAGGGGTATTTTGATACCCTCTTACTACCCCAATACGTGAGCCTTTAAGCGATTTTAAATTTCCATTAAACCTATCTGGCTCGCCTTTTCGTTTTAAAAAACCTATATTGCCGCCTTCAAACGAATTTGAGAGCCCTAACAATTTACGACGTGTTTGCCCTGCTACATAATCAGAAGGTGCGGTATCTTCAATATAATATTCTGGCATTAATATATCAGCTTTGCCTAATTCTACCGCGCGTACAGCCCGTGCCCAAGGAACAAACTCAATATACACACTGTAGTCAACACTATTTAAAACGGCTACGCTAAATTGATATACCCAGCCTTTATTACATAGTTTATTACCTATATACGGAGGCCAGTCTAATGTTACAACATGGATGGTTTGAACACTGTTAGGGGCATTAAACAAATACCCCGATTTATAGCGCTCACCTATTACAGTGCGACGAGTATCATTTTGTATGTAAGTGATGGGCACTTGCGCAAAACAATAAGATGAAAAGAGTATAAAAATTAAAAGTACGCGCATAATTACACTTTGTTTGGGGTATGTCCCTAAAGTGTAGAACTAAGTACGTAAAGTAAAAGAAATTTTAGCGATCATTTTAGCTTTGCTCGCTTATGCTTTATCCCATTTCATTTTATTATTGGTATCGCGGGAATTAATAATAGTTGCATCGCTACTCTCTACTCCACCTAGCTTGGCTAAACGGTCGTACAATACTACATTACAAGTAGCTGCAAGGTTCATACACCCTATTGTTGGCACATACACGACTTCATCACACCATTTTAAAACGTCTTTTGGAATAGAGCCGTCTTCAGGACCAAATACATAAAATGCATTTTCTGGGTGCTTAAACTCAGGCAAAGGCGTTGCACCTTCAATTAATTCAATAACCACTACGGTAGCACCTTCTGGTTTTACATTTTGAAGATTATCAGCACTACTAAGAGGGATTCGTTCAACGACATTTTTAGTATCGGTGTGAAACTTTTTAGCGTTTAAATAACGGCTACCGGTAAAAAATACTTGCTTTGCATCGTAGCAACCAGCGGCACGTAAAACGCCACCTACGTTTGTAGGGCTTTTAGGATTAATTAAACCAATTACAGCGCTAAACTTGCTCATTAATCGCAATCCTGTGTTGGCCACTCAGCAATGTATAAATCAAAGTCATCAAGCTTTACGTCACAATCTTTAACTGTTTTATCTTTAACAGATATACCTAGCTCGTGCATTTTTGCTTTTTCGCCATTATTTAAAAGCGGGTGCCATGACGCTAAACCACGCCCCTCGTGAAGACGGCGGTAGCTGCAGCTTTGCGGCATAAAAAAGATATCTTTAAGGTTGGCTTTGGTAAGCTTTACGCATGATGGGACAAGCGTCTGGCGGTTTTCGTATTCGCTACAACCACAGGTGTTGTTATCAAGATATTGGCAAACAATATTTGTGAAAATAAGTTCTTCGCCTTCACGTAACTGATCGGTGGCGGTAAATTCGTCTTCGTCTTCGCTATCAATAAAGGTATTTAAACAGCATTTTCCGCACCCATCACAAATCGCTTCCCATTCGTTTTGGCTCATATTGGCTAAGCTTTTCTTAAGCCAAAACTGTGTACTTGCTAACTCTTGATCAAACATAATTTACTCGCGCCCCTAAAGAGCGCGCATTCTAACGTATTGCAGCTATACGCGCAAAGCCCGTGCCTTTATTAATACGGGCTTGGCGTATTTTATTACTGAAGCGTGGCAACCCAACGCTTTATTTTTTCCTCTAAAATTGGCATAGGCAGTGCGCCATCAATCAATATTTGCGTATGAAACGCTTTAATATCAAACTTATCGCCAAGCTCTTTTTTAGCATAATCACGCAGTTGCTTAATTTTAAACTCCCCCAGCTTGTAAGAAAGAGCTTGACCAGGCCATGCAATATAACGCTCAACTTCTGCTATTACATCACTTTTAGCCATTGACGAATTTGCCAGCATGTAATCGATACCTTGCTGTCGAGTCCAACCTTTTGCATGAAAGCCAGTATCAAGCACTAAGCGCATTGCTCTGAGTTGTTCATCGGCTAAACGCCCGTACCACATATAAGGGTCGGTGAATAAGCCAAGCTCTTTACCAAGGCTTTCTGCATACAATGCCCAGCCCTCTGCAAATACAGTGTAGCCACCAAATTTTCTAAAATCTGGTAGGCCATCTATTTCTTGCTGTAAAGCAATTTGAAAGTGATGGCCTGGAGCTGCCTCGTGGATTGAGAGTGTTTCGAGTAAAAACTTTGGCTGTGCTTTTAAATTAAACGTGTTTATGTAAAAAATCCCTGGGCGAGAGCCATCAGGTGCAGGTGCTGCATAAGACGCCCCCGCTGCAGATTGGGCTCTGTAAGCTTCAACAGCTTTTACTACGTATGGCGCTTTAGGGGCAATATCAAATAGCGTGGGGACACGTGCATCTATTTTTTGTTTCACGTTTTCATAGGCTGCTATCAGCTCTTGCGGTGTAGTGTAATAAAACTCGTCTGAATCACGTAAATGATGAAAAAATTCTGCCAACGAACCATTAAATCCAACATCCTGTTTTACTTTTTTCATTTCATCTAAAATACGCGCGACTTCGCTTAAACCAATGGCGTGAATTTCATCTGCAGATAAGCTTAACGTGGTATTTTTTTTAATTTGATATTCATACCAAGCCTGACCATTTGGTAAGTCACTATAGCCAACTGTTGTGCGGCTGTTAGGAATATACTCATTGGCTAAAAAATCACTCATGCTTTTATAAGCAGGAACCAATTGCGTCATAATAAGTGAGCGGTACTGCGCTGTAATTTGCTGCTTTTGTTGCGCTGTAAATGACTCAGGAATGTTTTTAACTGGCCCCCAAAATAACGAGTCCTCAGCACGTTTAACAACATGTGCTGCAAATTGCGGCTGTAGTTTTTTAGCTAAAGGTTTTGGTAAAGAAATACCTTGCTTTAAACCTTCCCCCATTGAGCGTTGAACACTTGCAAGCCATGCTACAAAGCCTTCACTGCGCTTTACAAAATTACTATAATCTTCGACTGTATTAAATGGTTGCGCACTTTGCCCTGAGCCAAAACCTGCAAAGGTATTATGCGAGCCTGCCATTTGGTTTATTGGCAACATGTAAGATGGGAATTTCATGCCTTGTAAATTAAGTGCCAAATCACGCTCTAATATTTCGTAGCTTAAAAGTGCCTGTCCTGTTAATTGCGATTTGTCAATAAAGGTAAGGCGCTGTTGATACTTTTTATAAAATGCTGCTTTTTTTGCCCGGTTTTCAGTTGAAAGCTCTGGGGTAAACTTATCATTAAATTCACTGCGACCACTGTAGGTTGCATTAATAGGTTTAAAGCTGAGTAACTCGTTGTAATACTGTGCTACAAGTACATCTAATTGCTGCTCATTAGAGAGCTCTGAAACAATAGCTGCGGGTGCGTTTGAGGTGTTTAGCTGTGCACCACTGCCAGTGTTATTACTGGTTTGTATATTCATACAGCCACTTAAAGCAAACATAACGCCACTGGCAACTAAGGCTAATTTAATTGATTTCATGATAATCCTTTTTAGTATCGTCAGCCGATTATGCGCATTTAACCGGCGTTAATAAAGAAATTACGATAAGTGGCGATTATCCAATTATATTTACACTTTTATATTAGGTTGTTACATTTCAATAAATTAAATCGCCACCAGAAGAAAAACACGATGAAAAAAAAGCTACTCAGCGCCTCCGTCGCACTTATGTGTTTAGGAAGTTTTAATGCCCAAGCCCTCACTTATTTAACTGCTAAAGCAATGGTAGATGTACAGACAGGTGAGGTTATTCAATCGCCGCTGATCACTATTGATAACGGTGTGATCACTGATGTTGCACAAAACAAAAAGCCGAACATGACCAAAAACGATCAGCATATTGATTTACCCGAGCTGACTTTAATGCCGGGCCTTATGGATATGCACGTACATTTAACGAGTGACCCAACCGTATCGCGAAGTGAGCGTTTAAGTCAGTCGGTACCGCGTATGGCTATTAAGGCCGCGTACTTTGCTAAAAAAACATTGCTTGCTGGCTTTACTACCCTCAGAAATGTAGGGGCCGAGGGTTATAGTGTGATTGCAGTGCGTGACGGTATTAACGCCGGTGACATTGTAGGCCCACGAATTTGGGCAGCAGGCCCTTCACTTGGTATTACAGGTGGACATTGTGATAATAACCGTTTACCACCAGAGCTAAAATACACCTCTACAGGGGTAGCCGATGGCCCATGGGCTGCACGTGTAAAAGTGCGTGAAAACATAAAATATGGTGCTAATGCCATTAAGTTTTGCGCCACAGGCGGCGTTTTTTCTAAAGGGACAAAAGTAGGTGTACAGCAATATTCATTTGAAGAAATGAAAGCCATTGTTGATGAAGCCCATATGCGAGATTTACCTGTAGCCGCTCACGCACATGGTACAAGTGGTATTAAAACAGCCATAAAAGCCGGTGTTGATAGTATTGAACATGCCAGCTTTTTAGATGATGAAGCCATCGCACTTGCTAAAAAACATGGCACGTGGTTATCAATGGACATTTATAATACAGAATACACTCTGAGTTTTGGCGAACAAAATGGGGTAGACGAAGAAAATCTCAATAAAGAACGCCAAGTGTCTAAAAAGCAGCGTGATAGCTTTAAACGTGCAGTAAAAGCAGGTGTAAATATGGTATTTGGTACCGATGCTGCTATTTACCCTCATGGCGATAACGCTAAACAATTTAGCCGTATGGTTAAATTTGGTATGAGCGAACTACAGGCAATACGCTCTGCAACTATTAACAGTGCTAAGCTATTAAAAATGGAGAATAACTTGGGCCAGCTAAAATCTGGCTTTGCAGCAGATATTATTGCTGTTAAGGGCAATCCACTTGAAAATATCGCTACGCTCGAGCACGTACCTTTTGTCATGAAAGCAGGCGTTGTTTATAAAAAGTAGTCACTAGTGACTACTTTCACAAAAGCATGAAGGCTTATACTTTCATGCTTTTTTATTTTTTTGCGTCAATTTTAACCTTTAATTTACTTTTTAGAACAATAACCGACCTAAAAACCAACTATTTTCACTTTTTTAGAAATTTTTATTCACTTAACGAATAATAACTATTATTATTCGCGCACTTTAAGAAATGCGAATAATTATCAATATGAAAAAGTTCAACTATTCACTTTTAACTTTAGCGTGTTTAAACGCTCCTTTAGCCCTTGCTGCAACAACGGCTGAAAAAGACATAGAACGTATAAGCGTTTATGAAAAGCAAAATCAAGTTGTAATGAGCTCAGGACTTGCAACTAAATCAGACATGTCGTTAATGGAAACTCCGGCACCTGTTGTTATTATCGACCGCGAACTTATAGAATCACAAGGTGTAGATAGCCTACAAGAACTTGTACGTAACGTAAGTGGTTTAACTCAAGCCGGTAATAACTATGGTATAGGTGATAATTTAGTTATTCGTGGTCTTGATGCTAACTATACATACGATGGTATGTATGGCGGTGCTGGACTAGGTAATACATTTAACCCTACCCGTTCACTTACAAATGTTGAATCAGTTGAAGTACTTAAGGGCCCTGCTACGGGTTTATACGGCATTGGTAGTGCAGGCGGTGTAATTAACCTAATTGAAAAAAAACCAGAGTTTGAAGAAAAACATAAAGTTTCTGCAGAGCTTGGTCAGTGGGATAGCTATTCACTTGCCTTTGATAGCACCAATGCAATTACCGACGACCTAGCTTACCGTGTAATGGCTAAAACAGCCTCAAGCGATGGGTTTCGTGATTTAAAAGAAGACCGCGACGAAATTTATACCTCACTTAAATATATAGTGAGCGATAAGCAAGACATAATGATCTCAGCTGCGTATATTAAAGATTCAATTGCAGTAGATTCTATCGGTCACCCTATTCGAATTTATAACGCAGAAACAGCCAATGGGTTAACTGCGGGCGAAGTAACCGGCGCAGATTTAGCCAATGATCCATCAGGCAATGGGGTGCAGTTAACTGCGGCTCAACAAACTCAATTAGCACAGTCACTTTCATCAACCGACGGACTAACACCTTACGATTTTGGTACTAACGGTATCATTTCTCCAATGGCCGATGACAATGAAGGTGAAGAACTTCGCTTTAAGCTAACTCATAATTACTTCATTACCGATGATTTATTTTTAAATCAACAATTACAATACCGTAATTACACATCAAGCTTTGCACGTCAAACGGGTGCGTTTAACTACGTGTATTCAACACGTGATGGCATTATTAATAATGACCCACGTGCCCCATTAGTAGAAGACGGCGAATTATACCCATTTGCAGCTCGTCGCCAAGAATATCGCCAAGTAGAGGCTGATGAAAAATCATGGCAGTATTTCTTAGATTTACGCTACGACTTTATGCTTGGTGACATTGATAACGAACTACTCGTTAATGCAAACTACGAAGATAGAGATATTCGCTTTAAGCAATACTCTATTTATGATGCAGACAAAGTTATTTACGACAGCGAAGGCGAGGTGCTTTACCAAGGTACTTTACCATATATTTACGATATGCGCTCGCCTAATTGGCCAACAGGTAACTTTGATGACTACGACCCGCTTAAAACCAGTGACTACAACAAAAAAGTACAAGCCTGGGGTTTAGGTATACAACATGTAGGTTATATAACTGAGCAGCTAACTACACGTGTAGGTGTTGCTTATAACCGTATTAAGCAAACGTATGAGCATTTTGGTGTAGATGAGCGTTATAGCTCAAGCCGCGCAGAGCCAACGCCTGAGGCGAATACTTCAGATAGCGGCTTAACATATAACTTAGGCGCTACGTATCAACCAACTGAAGACTTTTCGGTATTTATTAACCATGCTAAAGGGCGCACTGCATACAGTGTACTTGGCTCAGTAGCAGGCAACGAAGCAGACCGTGAAGACTCTGAATCTATCAGTAACGATTTAGGCTTTAGATTTAAAGCATTTGATGATCAATTGTTAGCATCACTTGTAATATTTGAAAGCGCGCGTACTAATTTAGAATACGCTAACCCACTTTATGAAGCCGGTGTGTCAGGCCCAGATGTAGTAGAAAGCTACTACGATGGCGAAGAACAAACTAAAGGCGTAGAGCTTGATTTAAATGCACATTTAAATGAGCAATGGAAAGTAAATGTAAACGGTGTATATCAAGATGCTCGCGATAAATCTAATCCAAATAGCAGCAGCTACGATACGCGCCAAAAAGGGGTGCCGTATGTAACTGCAAGTACGTGGGTTACCTACTACGCAGATATGTTTAACCTACCAGAAGCTGTTAATATCAGTGGTGGTATTACATTTGTAGATAACCGCAGCACTAACTCAAGTTCGTTTAGTATCCCTGATGGCTATGTACCTAGCTACACGGTTTACGATGCGGCAGTTTCGTACACAACTGATAAATGGCATATGCAGCTTAATTTAAACAATTTGTTTAATAAAAAATACTACTCTAAAGCCATGTTTTTAGGTGGTATGCCAGGCGAAGAGCGCAACGCTAAACTTAGCTTTAGCTACACACTTTAATCCCGCGTAAGCAATTAATTTACTCCTACCTAGTAGGAGTAAATTAAACTTTTTATTCGTTTTTACTCTACAAAAAAGATACCTTCCTAAGCGTTGCTATAATTTATAAGCGTGCTAGCATTACTTTCTGAATTTACTGAAACTTAAAAAGCTATGAGTCTATCTGAAAAAAACTTAGCCTTTGTGATGCACTGTGGTGAAATGGGCAGCCGTTGGGGTTTCAATCGTACGATTGGCCAAATGTGCGGCTTACTGATCATCACCAAAGAACCCATGACCGCTAATGAGATTGCCGATGCGCTAAGTATCTCACGCGGTAATGTGAGCATGGGTATAAAAGAGCTGCAATCATGGCAATTAATTAAAGTGCATCATATTCCTGGCGATCGTAAAGAATATTACGCTCCTGCAGGTGAAATTTGGGATATGGCTAATCGCGTATTTGAAGAGCGTAAAAAGCGTGAAATAGACCCTACCCTTAGTTTGTTGCGCGACAACTTGTTAGACGAAGCAAACAATGAAGAAGAGCGCTATGCACAAAAGCAAATGGGCGAAATCCATAATTTACTCGAAACGGTTACTAAGTGGTCTTCAGAGTTACAACGCTTAAGCCCTGAGCAGCTGAATAAGCTAATGAAACTAGGCTCAGGAATTGGAAAGGTTATTGATTTAAAAGATAAAATATTTAAAAAAGAACATGATTAAACAAATAAAAAAAGCCGCATAGCGGCTTTTTTATTACACAACAGCGTGCAAATTATATTTTCGGATAACCGATTCTATCTGATAAATAGCCCACGCTGGTGGCAAAGTAATATGAGCGGTTCCAGTGCATAAACACTTTGTAGTTATCATACGCTAAATACATGCGACCATTAATATCATCAGGCATAACTAGTGCGGCGCGTACATCTACATTTGGTAAATCTGAGCCATCAGCTTTGCGTACACCCAGTGCTTGCCAATCAGCTAATGAGCGCTCAGAATCACTCCAGTATTCTAACCATTGCTTACGTGTTTTAGTGCCACGTTTTAGCACGTATTTGCTGTCAAAATTTTCAGGTAACTTAACTTGGCGACCCCAAGTGAGTGAGTCATTCCAGCCTTCTTGTTTTAAATAATTAGCAATCGATGCAAATGCATCTTCTTTTGTGGTCCAAATATCTTTACGGCCATCGTTGTTGTAATCAACCGCGTAGGCATTAAATGAAGTAGGCATAAATTGCGTTTGCCCCATTGCGCCTGCCCAAGAGCCTTTAAATTTATCAAGGCTTATATGGCCTGATTTTAAAATATCTAATGCTGCCCAAAGCTGGCGTTTATAAAGTGCCTCGCGACGACCATCAAAAGCAAGTGTTACCAAAGATGAAATAACGTTATGGCCACCTTGTATTGTACCAAAGTTACTTTCAAGGCCCCATAATGCCACAATAAAGCGCGCTTGTACGCCAAACTCTTTAGCTACTTGCTCTAGTACATCTTTATTTTCTGCATAAAGCTTACGTGCACGGTCAATTTTCCACTGTGGTACACGTTTTGGTAAGTAGGTTTCGAGGGTTTCTTTAACCTCTGGCTGATTTTTATCAGCCGATACAACTTTTTCTTTGTATGAGGCAGTCGCAAATGCATCGTCAATTAATTTGCTATCGTACCCTTTAGCAATGGCCTCTTGCTTTAAGTCACTTAAATAAGTTTGAAATTCGGCCTGCGTTTTAGCAACTACAGAGCCACTTAAACACACTGAGCATAAAATTACGGCTAACTTTTTAATCACTATCAACTCCGTTTTCTTTTCGTAATTGGCTAAGTAAGTTTTCTTCTGGCGGTGGAATCTGTAAATAGTAGCCTTTATCGGGATCGGCTAAAGCTTCTTTTACAGTTTCAAGGTCGGCGCCACCTAAATGATCTCGCTTTGCTAAGTTAATGATCATTACATAAATAGGTTGACCAAACATTGCCAGTAAAGGTTCAGGCACTTTACTAAAATCATCTCTTTTTTCAACAAATAAGAAGGTATCCGCTTTTTTCTTACTTTTATATACCGCAGTGAGCATAATGGCCCTATTTAATCTTGCTTAACATTGCCGCACACTATAACATGAGAGTAATAATAAGTTAGAAAAATTAGATTAGAAATTTCATTAAAGGCCTTATTCAGCCTACGTTTATCTAAAATTAATTTCTAATCAGACAAATCAATTGAGCGTGTATGTCGGAACAAATTTTTGAGCTAAAAGGGAACCTTTTCACACTATCAGTATTGCATCTTTACAGCACTGATATCGCCCTTCTAGCAGAACAGTTGTATGTAAAAATAGCCCAAGCTCCTCGTTTTTTTGAAGGAGCGCCTATTGTTGTTAATTTAGAAGAAATTAAAAACAGCTCACTTGATTTTGACCATTTAAAGTCTCTCATTGAGCGTATGAGCTTTAATGCTGTAGGTGTATGTAACGGCTCAGATGAGCAACACACCCAAGCTAAAGCCGCTGGTCTATCAGTACTAAATTACTCGCAAGATGCTAAAACAGCCCCGGTTAAACAAGAGGCACCTAACACCTCTATTGTTGAAAAAAACGTGTATCTACCCGCACAAGTAATAAATGGCACGGTGCGCTCAGGGCAACAAGTTTATGCAAAAGACAGAGACTTAATTGTACTCGGTGCAGTAAGCCATGGTGCAGAAGTAATAGCCGATGGTAATGTGCATATTTATGGCACCTTACGCGGACGTGCTATTGCAGGTGCAAAAGGGATTAAAGATGCCTGCATTTTTTGTCAAAAGCTTGAAGCCGAATTGGTTTCAATTGATGGCAACTACTGGATCAGCGACTCATTACAAGGTGAGCACTGGGGCAATGCAGTACAAATACAACAAAAAAACGAATCACTAGAAATTTCAGCTTTGGTTAAAGGATAAATCTCATGGCAAAAGTTATTGTCGTAACGTCAGGTAAAGGCGGTGTTGGTAAAACAACATCAAGTGCTGCAATAGGCACTGGTTTAGCTTTAAAAGGCTATAAAACAGTTATTATCGATTTTGATATTGGTTTACGGAATCTAGATTTAATTATGGGGTGTGAGCGCCGTGTAGTATACGATTTTGTAAACGTAATAAATGGCGAAGCCAACCTAAATCAAGCGCTTATTAAAGATAAACGCGTTGAAAAATTATTTTTACTACCCGCATCACAAACACGCGATAAAGATGCCCTGACTCGTGAAGGCGTTGAACGCGTATTAAACGAACTTAAAGAAGACTTTGACTACATTGTCTGTGATTCACCTGCAGGCATTGAAGCTGGCGCTATGATGGCTATGTACTTTGCTGATGAAGCAATCGTTACTACCAACCCAGAAGTGTCTTCAGTTAGAGATTCTGACAGAATTTTAGGTATTTTACACAGCAAGTCTAAACGTGCTGAAGAAGGCCTAGAAAATATTAAAGAACACCTTTTATTAACACGCTACAACCCTGAGCGAGTTGAAAAAGGTGAAATGTTATCGGTAGAAGATGTTAAAGATATTCTATCTATTCCTTTACTCGGTGTTATTCCTGAGTCGCAAGCGGTGTTAAGTGCCTCTAACTCAGGACAACCAGTAATACTTGATGGTGATTCAGATGCAGGGCAAGCGTACGCTGATGCAATCAATCGCTTACTCGGTGAAACAGTCGATTTTCGCTTCTTAGATGTTGAGAAAAAAGGCTTATTTAAACGGATTTTTGGAGGTTAATGTGTCTTTACTTGACTACTTCCGCTCAGAAAAGAAAAATAGCGCGTCATTAGCAAAAGAGCGATTGCAGATCATTGTCGCGCACGAGCGTTCGCAACGTGGAACACCGGATTACTTACCACAATTAAAACAAGACATATTAGATGTGATCCGTAAATACGTGAATGTAAACACGGATGCAGTGCAGGTACAGTTTGATCAAAACGAAGATGATTTAGCGGTACTTGAGCTCAACGTGACATTACCTGACGAAGAAAAAAAGTAGCACAATTAAAAGCGGCATTTTAGATGCCGCTTTTTGCTTTTATACCCATTAGATTAATCAAGTGATCTATTTTAAGGCTGGAAAAACGTGTTACTAGCTAGGCAAAAAATTCGCTATTTAGTTGTTCAAAATGCGATTTTTACGTAGTTAGCGACCCAATTAGCCCACAGATTGATTAAGTATTAGCGCAGTTGGGTATTAGGTCATTGAGTGTAGTAAAATAATCGAGTTAAGCCCAATGGTTGCTTTTAGTCTCTTATAAGCGGCAAGTATGTTAGTATGCGTGTAATGTTTTTTTGTACTTACTTTTGCCATGCTTAATTCCCCGCCCTGCTTTACATTATTTTCAAAACCAATAAATAGTATCCCCCTTCCAGATAAATTTACGTTTCCGTTTTACTACCAACCTCATCCGCTATCTGTTTTAGCTGCAACGCAATTACAGCAGCAACTTGAAACACATTTACCGTATAACGAAAATGACAGCAACAAAATAGCAGCGAATGATGGCAAAATGTTTGGTGTACTGGTTGTACAAAACCAGCAACAACAGCTTGGCTTTTTAGCGGCGTATTCTGGCCAACTTGAAAATTTAAATACCGATATAAAATGCGTGCCTAATGTATCTAAAATGGCATTGGAAGAGGTGAGTTATTTAAAAGAAAGTAAAATTATTAACGAAATAAATGCGCAAATACATGCCCTAGAAAATGCAAGTACATTGAATAAATTAACAGCGTCATTAAGTGCTGATAAATACGCGTTTGATCAACAGTTACAGGCTCAACAAAGCGTAATGCAAGCCAATAGAAAAGCACGTAAAAAGGCGCGCAGTGAACTTGCAATTGATAACAATCTAACAATAACGCCTGAGCAGCAAGCAAGCTTGAATGAACTGGCAAAACAAAGCATAGAAGATAAAAAACACTATCAAAGCATAAAAGATCACTGGCATGATAAAATAACTCTGCAACAGCAGGCGCTTAATACCCTACAGGACGAAATAAAACAGTTAAAAAAACGCCGTAAGATTTTATCTAAAAACTTACAAAAACACGTGTTTGCACAGTACCAATTTTTAAATGCAGAGCATGAAGTTAAAGATCTCAACGCCATATTTGCAGCATTGCCTGAGCTTACACCGCCATCCGGTGCGGGAGATTGCGCGGCACCCAAGCTATTACAATACGCTTATCTTAATAATTTAAAGCCAGTGGCTATGGCTGAGTTTTGGTGGGGAAGCGCACCTAAGTCGGCAATACGTCAACATAAAAACTATTATCCTTCTTGCTACAGTAAGTGCCAACCTATTTTATCGCACATGTTAAAAGGCCTAAGCATAGAAGATAACCCGCTACTCGTTAACCCTGCTCAAGGTAAAACGCTGCCCATAGTCTACCAAGATGATGATATTGTTATTGTAAATAAGCCTAGCGAGTTTTTATCTGTACCAGGTGTCAATATTGAAGATTCTGTATATTTACGTATTCAAACGCAATTTCCGCACGCAACAGGCCCGTTAATTGTACACAGGCTCGATATGTCTACATCAGGCTTATTAGTGGTGGCGCTCAACAAACGCGCCCACAAAGCTTTACAAAAGCAATTTATTGCCCGCACCATTGATAAACGTTACATTGCGCTGGTTGATGGTATTGTGCCCGAGGACAGTGGCAAGATAGAGCTGCCATTGCGGCTTGATTTTGACGATAAACCACGCCAACTCGTGTGTTATAAAAACGGCAAACCTGCACTTACTACATGGCAAGTGCTTGAACGTAAAAACAATATTACACGCCTACAGCTCTACCCTAAAACAGGGCGCACTCACCAGTTAAGGGTACACTGCGCTCACCACTTAGGGCTGAACATGCCTATTATTGGTGACACACACTACGGTAAAAAGGCTAACCGATTACATCTACATGCTGAGTATTTGGCGCTAAATCACCCCATTACACATGAGCGTTTAACGTTTAGTGTAGCGCCCGATTTTTAACATAGCCTGCTAACTAAATAATACCAATTCGCATAATTAAGTGATCTATTTTGAGGGTGGATAAATGTATAGATAGCGACACATTAGCCCTTGAAAATGATCAAATATTATTGCGTATTGGTATAAGTAGGTTTAATTATCCCACTCTTTAAGTGCGTCTTTAACAAAACCGTAGCGCCAAGAATTAAGTAAATCAGGTTTAATATGATTTACCTTTTGCTCATCGGTAAGTTTCCAATTCCAACTAATAAGCTGATTAATTTGCTTTTTAGAGGCCATTACATCCTCTGGAATACCCTGCTCTTTTGCCACTTTCGTGACTTTTTGTTTAATGTCCTTAGCTACTTTTTTATAAGCTGGAAAATCAATTAAACGTTTTAGCACAGGCGGATGCTCATCAACTGCAAGAGCTTTGGCCTTTTCAATACACTTTAGTATTTCGACCCCAGAGCGATTTACTTCCATCGACTCAACACCCGGAATTTGTCTCAGCGTATTTAAGCTTGAAGGCCCACGTTTAGCAATTTCCGTCATGTTGTGCTCTTTAAGCACAAAGTTAAGGGCTAAATTTTTACGAATAGCTTTGTTACGACGCCATACAGCTAATTCTTTTAATACTGCTAGCTCGTGCGGTTTTAATTGCCATGCGTTTTTTATATCTTTGTAAAGCAACTCATCTGGGGTTTGAAAGGCGCGTTTATTTGCAATTAACTCGCTCTCATTTATTACAATATCAAATAACTCAGCTTTATTGATACGCTCAATTATTAGTTCAAAACAAGGCAGTAAATGGAACGTATCAGCGGCTGCGTAATCGAGCTGCTTTTTAGTTAATGGGCGCTGTAACCAATTAGTTCGCGATTCACTTTTGTCTATCTCTATGCCTAGCAGCTCTTTTACCATTAGCGCAAAGCCCACACAGTTGCCTTCGCCTAAAAGCTGAAGAGCAAATTGTGTATCAAACAAAGGAGCAGGTACGAAGCCTGCATATTTTTGAAATACTTCAATATCTTCTGAAGGCGAATGCAACACTTTTAGTACTGCAGGATTTTTTAATATTTGCCAAAATTCAAATAACGAAAGTTCGGCAAGCGGGTCTATTAGAGCGAGATGCTCGCCATCATATACTTGAATAAGTGCAACTTCAGGGTACAAAGTACGGCGGCGCATAAACTCTGTGTCTATGGCTAAAATAGGCTTGTTTTTTATTTGCTCAACAAAAGTATTGAGTTGATTTTGTGTTTCGATCAATTGGTATTGCACTTAATCTCCTACAATAAAAAAGCCGGCTAATGCCGGCTTTTTTATAGTTTACTAATCTTTTAGGGCTCTTCTGAGAATTTTACCTACATTTGTTTTAGGTAACTCATCCTTAAACTCAACGAGTTTAGGCACCTTATAATTAGTTAAATTATCACGACAGTGATTTATTATATCTTTTTCAGTTAAAGAAGGGTCTTTTTTAACAACAAAAACTTTAACTTGTTCACCACTTACATCGTGCGGAACACCAATAGCCGCAACTTCTAGTACGCCATCGTGCATGGCAACCACTTCTTCTATCTCATTTGGGAACACATTAAAGCCCGATACAATGATCATGTCTTTTTTGCGATCAACAATATAGAAGAAACCTTCATCGTCATACGTGGCAATATCGCCGGTAGCAAACCAGCCATCTTGTAAACATTCTGCGGTTGCATCTGGACGATTATAGTAACCTTGCATAACTTGTGGGCCTTTAACCCATAGTTCGCCGGGTTCACCTTTTGCCGCTTCTTCACCGTTTTCAAGCATTAGCTTTATTTCGGTGTTTGGAGCAGGTAAACCAATAGAGCCATTGTATGCTTCTAAATCGTAAGGGCTTACAGTTACAAGTGGCGCACACTCAGTTAATCCGTAACCTTCCATCAATTTAGAGCTAGTCACTGTTTGCCATTTTTCAGCTACAGGGCGTTGCACTGCCATGCCGCCACCTAATGACATTTTTAAATGACTAAAATCAAGCTCTGCAAACCCTGGTGTATTAAGTAGCCCGTTAAACAAAGTGTTTACACCGGTAATAGCAGTAAATTTATGCTGATTAAGCTCTTTTACAAATGCTGGCATGTCACGTGGGTTTGTAATTAATACATTCAAACCACCGTACTTCATAAACGTTAAGCAGTTAGCTGTTAACGCAAATATATGATAAAGCGGTAAAGCAGTAACAACTACTTCAGTACCTCGGTCTAAAACCTTATCTAAACAACCCGACACCTGCTCAAGGTTACCAACCATATTACCGTGGCTAAGCATTGCACCTTTAGACACACCGGTAGTGCCACCTGTGTACTGTAAGAAAGCTAAGTCAGATAATTGCATTTCTGGACGTGCATACTTTGCAGGGTCACCTGCTAGCACATCCGAAAACTTAATTGTATTTGGCAGGTTGTAGCTAGGTACCATTTTTTTTACGTATTTAACTACAAAATTAACGATATGCTTTTTAAAACCACCAACCATGTCGCCCACTTGGGTAACAACAATGTGTTTTACATCGGTTTTTGCAAGTGCTTTTTCAAGTGTATCTGCAAAATTAGCCAATATAAAAATAGCCGACGCGTCAGAGTCTTTTAATTGATGTTCAAGCTCTCGTACTGTGTAAAGTGGATTTACGTTAACCACTACACAGCCCGCCCGTAAAATACCCAAAATAGCGATAGGCGTTTGTAATAAGTTAGGCATCATTACGGCAACTTTGTCACCTTTTTTAAGACCTAAATCATTTTGAATATACGAAGCAACACGTTGTGTAGCTGAATCTATTTCATTATACGATAATGTTTTACCCATATTCGTAAATGCAGGTAAATCTTTATAATCGGTAAAACTTTTTTCGAACACTTCGAGTAACGAGTTGTAATGCTCAGGATCGATTGTTTCAGGCATACCTTCTGGGTAGCGCTTAAGCCAGATTTTTTCCACTCTTAGCCCCTGTTTATAATTATATTTTTATTAACCTTAATCTAAGTAAGGCGCTTTAACAATTGAGCAAATACTCTAATGCAGGAATAATCCCACATTTGGCGCTAATTTACAATTAACATGCACCATTTTGCAGCATAAAGGCTTGAATATGCTCAAAACATAACCCACTGCTTTGCATATGGCAATGATGCCCGCCATCTACATTAATTACCTTTAAGTTGTTGTAATAACTAATATACTTCTCCAAGTTTTGTTTTACAAACGAATAACCTTGGTTACCTAAAATTAATTGGCTTGGTGCAATTAATTGTTTTATTGCACCAATACATTGCGCTTCATCAAACCTAAAACCTGAGTGATTTTTAAGCTTAGGGTCTGTTGTTAACTCATACCCTAGTTCAGTTTGCTTAATATTACGACTCATCAACAAAGTGATCAGTTCGTTTTTTAAATCTGTTTTATTTGCACGCGCTTCGATAATAGCTGATTGCGATTTATAAACGCGCTTTTTTTTATTGTAGGCACGCTCTCTGTTAAGTACCGCCCCTTTTAATTGCTCACATACCTCATTACTGGGGGTTGTAACACAGCCGATCCCTTCAATAAAGGTAACAGAATGTACATACTCACTAAAGCAACTAGCAAATAAACCAGCCACCATTGCGCCCATTGAATGGCCAACTAAATGTACCTTTTTTGCCCCTAAGCTCTTTATAAGTTGGTACACATCGTCAATATAATCAACAAAATAATAATGAGCGTCATGTGCACGCCAATCAGATAACCCATGCCCAGCAAAGTCAACACAATACCAAGTATGCTCAGGATTGGCCTTATCCAGCATAGGCGCAAAACTATTACAGTTATCTAGCCATCCATGTAAGGCTATAACTAGCTCATCGCCAGTGCCTTTTTGTAAGCCACGGAATGTTATATTTCTTGTTTTTATTTCAAATGGCTGCAACAGACACCTCTTTTAAACGTGCGACATTATTTATAACATACTAGTTGTCAGACCTCTAATACCAAAAGTTTTTATATTTTTTATATTTATAAAGACCACTTAAATTGTAAGGTTAACTTTTCAATGTAAATTATATGAATAATTTCAATATCTTAAATCAACTAATGTTTCATTAATTAAAATAAAAATAACACAATGTGAGCAAATACTCTTTAGGTGCGTAATGTATACCATTATATTCATACACTATAATTAACATAAGCTAAAAAAATGGTTGTATTGTTTTAGTGACAATTAGCTCAATGAGTTTACTTACTTTGCTTTTTATTCTTACTCCATTTCATTATTATACAAGGGCGTATTGAACTTTGTAGATTGAAACGTGTTCAATCTACGGGCTGTTAAATCGTGGTACGAAGTTTGTAACCTTGTGAGCTGAGTAAAAACTTGGCAAAAAACTTAATCGCCTAAAGAATAATTTTTTGGCCGCGCCATGTTTAGTATTTATGCTGCAAATTCAACACGCCGTAACCATATACAATTGTGGTGCTATTTAAATAGCACATTCATAGGGATAAAAATGAAAAACCAACTTAGCTTATTAGCACTTTTATGTGCATCAACTAGTGCTTATGCAGATGATGCACCTAAAAATGTAATTTATATGATTGGTGATGGGATGGGTCCTGCCTATACAACCGCTTATCGTTATTTTAAAGATGATCCAACCACCAAGCAGATTGAAACAACCGTATTTGATACTATTTTAACAGGTATGGCGCGTACTTATCCTGATGATCACACTTATGTTACCGACAGTGCTGCAGGTGCAACCGCATTGAGTAGCGGCCATAAAAGTTATAATGGTGCTATTGCAGTCGATGCAGACAAAAAACCCGTCAAAACCATGTTAGAAATAGCAAAAGAACGTGGTATGACAACGGCATTAGTGGCTACATCGCAAATAAACCATGCTACGCCTGCAAGTTTTGCTACACATAACGAATCACGCCGGAATTACGATGCGATTGCTAATGAGTACATAGATAACAAAATTGCTGGTAAACTACCTGTTGATTTAATGCTAGGTGGCGGTACGCAGTATTTTATTAGAGAAGACCGTAACCTAGTTGATGAATTTAAAGCAGCTGGATATCAATATAACGATGATATAAAAAACCTTGGTCAAATTACGCAAATACCGGCACTTGGCTTATACGCCCCAATTGGCCTACCTTTTGCGCTTGATGCTAATTCAAACCACTTAACGCAACTAACAGCTAAAGCATTTGATTTACTTGACGGCCAAAATAAAGACGGTTTTTTTGTCATGATTGAAGGCAGCCAAATTGATTGGTGTGGGCATGCTAACGACGTGGCCTGTGCCATGGCCGAAATGGATGACTTTGCACAATCGATTGAAAAAGCAAAAGCCTATATTGATAAAAACCCAGATACTTTATTAGTGGTTACCGCAGATCACTCAACTGGCGGATTAACCTTAGGTGCGCATGGCCAATATAAATGGGATACAGAGGTTATTAAAGGCGTTAAAGCAACAGCCGGTGAGCTGACAAAGCAATTACTCGCTGCCGATAACCTAGAGCCTATTTGGCGCGCCAGCACAGGTATTGAATATACACCAGCTAATAAGGTAAAACTTGAGCAAGCGAAAAAAATGGGCGAAACAGCGCTTAATTTAGCTATTAAAAGTATTATTAGTGATGCAAGCTTTACTGGTTGGACAACAGGCGGACACACCGCTGTAGATGTACAAGTG
Source organism: Pseudoalteromonas sp. C12FD-1 (assembly GCF_037414265.1). Taxonomy (NCBI): domain Bacteria; kingdom Pseudomonadati; phylum Pseudomonadota; class Gammaproteobacteria; order Alteromonadales; family Pseudoalteromonadaceae; genus Pseudoalteromonas; species Pseudoalteromonas sp. C12FD-1. The sequence continues at coordinate 145,268 of NZ_JBBEVD010000071.1, read as the reverse complement.
TTTGCCTACGGTAAAGGCAGTGAGCACTTTAACGGTGCACAAAATAATACAGATATTGCCGATAAACTAATTGGCTTTATTAAACAATAGCCGTTAGCTAACGTAAAAAGCCCGAACCTGTGTTCGGGCTTTTAATTTTTTACTATTACTTGGGCTAAGCGTATATATCAACGCCTATTAAATCTTGTACTTCAGCCCGGCGTTCTAAATTTGCAAATTCAGTATATGTTGAAATCGCTTTACTCACTGTTGGGCTTGGCTGATCGTATATAGTTTGGCTGTACTGCGTACTCTTTGTGTTTTGTGTAAAGTACTGATTAGCGAGGTTTAAGCCTTCCTCGCTGGTTTTTACATAATCTGTGTTAGTTTTTTGGCTGGTGTTATTTTGAACTAAAGCTTGAGGCTTAAGTGTGATTGCTTTAGCCGAGTTTACTCTACCAGGAATATCCCCAGTAAAAAAACCTGAACCAATTGGCAAAGTCATAGACAGCCCTCAAAATTTAACATATTAAAATTATGATTTAAAAACAGCCAATTTGCAACATCCTTACTTACTCGCGACCCGGTAGCTTTTTCCATGTTACTGTATCACGCACATATTTAGGTTGCGCATCGCTTGCTTTAACAACATTACCATTTAAAAAGGCATCATCAACGTGGTTAAGCATGTAACGTGCATCTGGTAATGTAATTTCAGTAATTATTTGTATATTACTAAAATTATTAAGTGCGTCTGGGTAAGTTTTAAAGCCTGTGCCTACTGCCACAGCCTGCTCATTATTTACAGATATAAAATCAGCAGTTAACAGCTCAGGTTTAATTACACATTCTTGATTCACTAGTTCCATTTTAGTGTTATTTAGCTGGTAATTGGCAAAGTATATTTCGCCCATACGCGCATCAATAGCTGGATATACGCAAGTACTGCCATTTTGTTCAAAAGCTTGCTGCGCCATAATAGCTAACGTTGATACACCCACTAGCGGTAAATTTGCCGAATACGCTAAACCTTGTGCTATAGCTACACTAATACGCACACCTGTAAAACTACCAGGGCCTTGGCCAAAGCCAATAACGTCTAAGTCTTTTAATTTACACTGTGCTTTATTAAGAAGCTCATCAACTAAAGGGAGTATTTTTTGACTATGTTGCTGTGGGCATTCTTCAAAATGATGAAATGTTTGGCCCTCAAAATGTAAAACTATAGATAACGCTTCTGTTGAGGCGTCTAGGGCAAGAATATTACTTTTAATCATTTTAGTACTCTAGTTAATGTGTTTTAAAAATGTGTTTGCATCTTCTAAGCTTCGCGTGCGGCGCATCGGCGGTAAGCTTTTTAAAAATACTTGGCCATATTGGCGCGTTACTAATCGGTTGTCGCAAATAACTAGCACGCCTTTATCTTTGTTATCTCGTATTAAACGCCCTACACCTTGTTTGAGCGCAATGACAGCCTGTGGCAACTGAATATGTGCAAACGGGTCTTTGCCTTGCATTTGGCAATCTTGCATTTTGGCTTGCAGCAATGGGTCATCCGGTGCTGCAAAAGGTAACTTGTCGATAATAACACAGCTTAGCGTACTACCACGTACATCAACACCTTCCCAAAACGAAGCAGTACCTAACAATACCGCATTACCATGGCGGGTAAATTTTTCGAGTATTATACGCTTAGACATTTGCCCTTGCATATAAACTGGGTAGTCCATTTGTGTGGTTAATCCCTCAGCCACTAAATGCATCATTCGGTAGCTGGTAAACAACACAAAGCAACGCCCTTTAGCTGATTTGATCAGTTCTAGGGTTAATTTTATAATTGCATGTGGCATGTTCTCGGCATGCGATTCAGGTAAATAGCGCGGTAAGCACAATAATGCCTGATTAGGATAATCAAAGGGGCTATCCACCATCATGCTTTGCACTGGGGTAATGCCTAAACTTGCGTTAAAGTGATCCAGCTTATTGTCAACCGATAGTGTAGCTGAGGTAAATACAAACCCTGCACCGGTATCTTTCATCATTTGGGCAAATTTAGCAGAAACATTAAGCGGTGTAATATTAACCGTTAAATAACGCCTTGTGGTTTCGTACCAATAGCTAAAGCCCGTTTGTGCGGTATCAAAAACACGCTCTAACTGACCTTTAAACGCTAATGTACGCTCAAACGGGTGCTCTATTTTATCACTACGCTCTAGGCATAGCTTTAATACTTGGTAGACAAAGTCTAAATCGCTGATCACCCGATGTAGCGCTGCGCAAATTAATTTATCACTGAGCTTTTCGCGCCAATCACCTCGGCTACCATCAACCCCAAATTGTAAACGTAAGTCGGCTACACTGGTTTCAAGCTTATTAAGGCTTTTTCCAAGCTGTAGCATATCGGGAATTTCTGCACGGTAAATAGCGCGTAAATCGTTAATTAAATCCACCAGCTTTTTGGTGCTTATGCTTTCACCAAAGTAGTCACTGGCAATTTCACTCAATTGGTGCGCTTCGTCAAAAATATAAGCGTCGGCAGTGGGCATAAGTTCGGCAAAACCGGAATCTTTTACTGCCATATCGGCAAAAAATAAATGATGATTTATAACCACTACATCCGCTTCGGCAGCATTTAACCGCGCTTTGCGTATATAACATGATTGAAAGTCTGGACACTCTTTGCCTAAGCAGTTATCAGCAGTTGAGTTTACATAGGGCAGTACTTTGGCATCTTCTTCAATACCAATACAATCAGCTAAATCCCCCGACTGTGTTTCACTGGCAAATTTTGCAACCATGGCAAGCTGATGCATTACATCGGGGTCATCTGTAGGTACATGGGCTACATGCTGGTTCAATCTGTAAGTACACAGGTAATTAGCACGCCCTTTTAACAATGCGGTTTTTTTAGATGCATTAAGTGCTTTTACTAGCTGAGGTAAATCACGGTGGTATAACTGCTCCTGCAAGGCCTTAGAGCCTGTTGAAATAATTGTTTTACCCTTAGATTTAAGGGCAGGCGCTAAATAGGCAAACGTTTTACCTGTACCAGTCCCCGCCTCAACCACTAACTGCGTGCTATTTTTTAATGCATCGTTAACGGCAACGGCCATATCAATTTGAGGTTGGCGAGGCGTGTATCCATCTAGAGATAACGCTAACGGCCCGGTTGCACTAAACAGCTGTTTGATAATACCAGTCACTTTACAAAAAATAATAGCGCGATTTTACGTAAGCCTGGCTATAAGGGCAAGCCCATTGGAATTAAAGGACACGCATATTTAAGGTAAGGCTAAAATTGAATAAAGTTTAATTTGATATTTAAAAATAAAGATTGCCCAGTCACCTTGTATTAATCTCTTTATTACAACCAGTAACACCAGCAAATTTGCATTAACTAACTGTCTTCTAAAGACATAAATTAAGTACTAAAAGCCCCATAAATACTGTGACACAGCCTAGTCACAGGAGTAATATACGCCGCGTTTAATTCTCTTTTTTCGTTCTTTAAAATAATTTAAGGTTAGCCAATGAATGCTTGGTATCTCATTTGTTTTCTCTCTGCCATTGCAATTTTTATTGCCTTTGCAAACCAGTATGTTCTCAAAATGCAAACAACTATCGCCATTACAACAGGCTCAGTTGTTATATCCTTGTTATTGATTATTTCGGTTAAATTATTAGGCGATAAAACAGCACTAGAAATCACCCAAGTTGTCGCAAGTATCAATTTTAATGAGTTACTTTTAAAAGGTATGTTGGGCTTTTTACTGTTTGCAGGCGCGCTGGAAATAAACCTACTTGCACTGCGCAAACAGCGATGGGAAATAACCGCACTGGTGCTGTTTTCTACTGTGATGTCTACTTTTTTAGTCGGCTATCTAAGCTTTTATATATTTACCGTGCTCGGCTGGCCTGTACCATTTATTTATTGTTTACTTTTTGGTGCATTAATAAGCCCTACCGATCCTATTGCTGTGCTCGCTATTATTAAACAATTACGCGCCCCTGAAGGTATTTCAGTTCAAGTAGAAGGTGAGTCTTTATTTAACGATGGTATTGGTTTAGTTATTTTTACAACACTTTTTTCTGTCGCGTTTTTTGGAACAGATGCAAACCCAAGTGACATAGCAGAGCTCTTTTTTGTTGATGCTATTGGCGGCATTGTGTTTGGTTTAGTTATGGCGTTAGTGGGTCACTTTTTAATTATTAACTGTAAAGATGTAAATATTCGTTTATTAATTACTTTAACAATTCCTACAGCGGGCTTTGCAGCTGCAAATATTTGGGAAATATCGGGCGCATTAGCCATGGTTACCAGCGGAATTATTTTGGGCAATATTACTCGCGCAAAAGCCACAGAACGTACAGGCCCCGAAAACACACGCTATATTAAAGACTTTTGGCACGCTACCGACAGCTTTTTAAATGCGTTATTGTTTTTAATCATAGGTATGCTGATTGTTACTATGCCAGTAACCTTAGCTGAAATTGGCTTAGGGCTAGTGATGATCCCTGCTATTTTAGTAGCACGCTTTATTAGTGTTGGCGCGCCTTTTGTCATATTTAAACGCTTTAGAAATTACGATAAACACAGCGTGAAAATTTTAACTTGGGGTGGTTTACGTGGTGGTTTAGCGCTTGCTATGGCTGCGGCAATTCCGCGCGATGAAGTTTTTATATCAGGCAGTGACCTACATGACTTAATTGTTATTGTGACTTATGTTGTGGTTATATTTTCAATAATAGTTCAAGGGTTGACTATATCTCCTCTTATACAAAGCAGTATTAAATCAGCTGATCAGACCCAATAGTTTTATTGATGATACCCGCAGTAATGTCACTGCGGGTTAACTGTATTTTGCTTATTACTATTTACTTTCATTTCACCAAACTCTTTTAAAGCAGAACAACACCAACCTAGGTTTTTTAAAAAATTAACCACAGAGTAATGGCTATTAGTGTAAAAATTTTTATTAATTCACGGCAAAGTTGAGCTCTAAATGTGGGTAATAAAGCTGGCAATTTTTATTAATAAACGCTGTTGGCATAGCAGCATATTGACCGTGATCTTTTAAGTATTCCATATGCTTTTTACCATCAGTAGTAAATTGATGAAATAAAGAGTGATTAACCCCATCAAACTCTAACGGCTTTATGTTAACTAAGTCACATAACTCCTTATTAAAGGCTGGGGTTGATTTTACCCAATTCCCTTCAATAAACTGCTCTACGTAAGCATGCATCGTAAACACCTCATTCTTTAGTAACTCATCTAATTTAGGGGTGCTTAAATGGTTACGAACATCAGCTAAGCCTAACCGTGCAGGGATATTACATGCTCGGCTTAATGTTATTTGTAGCGATGCCTTAGGGATGCAATACGCTGCTTTGTTATCTAAGCAATAATCGCTACTGAGTGACTTTGCTCCATCTAAAAGAGTAAAGGGATCATATTTAATCTGATCTCTTACAAGGTAATAAATTGAAATTGCCTTGGTGCGATCGTTTTCTCCTTTTACCTTTTGTAACCAGCTATTTATTTGGTAATGATTTTGATTAAAAAAAGCATCATTTTGTAAGTACTGCTGCAAACCTGCCCCCTAAAAAAATGTGTTTATTATTATCCCACGTAGTTTAGCTATAATTTAAAATAGTAAAAAGCACTTAAAAACAATAACTTTTAAATACATGAGTCTTTAAAGTATGATCCCATGTTACTTTTACAAATATTAAAATAATATGTCTGCACAGGTACTTTTAACAGTTCGATCGGGCCAAATGAAATTATGAAAAATATAGCAATTATTGCCTATGAAGACTGCTGGGCTGTGAGCGTGTTTTTAGCAAAAGACTTTTTTACTATTGTTTCCTTGCTCGACTCGCATTACTCATTACCCCAAAGTTATGAAGTAGAAATAATAACGACCGACGGTAGTGCAATAACTAGTTCAAGTAATTCACTTGTTATTGCCGATAATTCGCTTTCTGATAAAGCGTATGATTTAGTTATTATTCCGCCAATAGAGGGCTCAAAATTAAAAAATATGCCACTTGGCACTGACTTAATTATTAATTGGCTAAAACCAAAAATACACAGTAGTACGTCTATTCTTAGTTTAAGTACTGGCTCTTACTTTTTAGCAGCCACAGGTCAATTGAACAAAACGGTGATTGCGACTCACTGGAGCTTGGTTAAGCCGCTCAGTAAGTTATTTCCTGATTGCCAATTTATTAGCCATAAATCGTATTTAAAAACCGGAAACATCTATACAACAGGCTCCTTTGAGGCGGGTATCAGCGTACTTTTAGGAATTGTTGCTAAAGATAAAGGCGACCGTTTTTCTCAGCAGTGTGCTACCCATTTACTTATTTCTGATTCTAATAAGTTAAATCTTATTTTGCCTCAATTTAATAATCATAGAGATGAGAAGATTAACGAGATACAAGATTGGATTAATAACCATTCAAGCGGTTTAATCACTATAAGTGAGTTAGCAAAACAATTTAATTTTAGTGAACGCAATTTAAAAAGACGATTTTCGCAAGCAACAGGAATATCAATTAACAAATATGTACAAGAAGTCAGAATAGATAAAGCCAAAAAGCAATTATTAGCAACAGATAAAACCGTGAACGAAATATCGGTGGATGTGGGCTATGAAAACAGTAGTTTTTTTTCTCGTCTATTTAAAAAAAGCACAGGGCTAACGCCTGCAAAGTGGCGTAAGAATGATTAAGTATTATCGCAAATTGGTATTAAGCCCACGTATCTAAATGCTTGTTACCTTCATCATCTACGGTGATGGCTTTTTCATTAGCGGTGTTTGCGCTTTGGTTACTTTGAGCTGCTTCTAATCGTTTTTTATTTAGCGTTTGCTTTTTTTCATTTTCCAGCTTAATTTTTTGTGTTTGCGGCGTATTTTGCACACCTGCAATGTGAAAGGCCCCTTTTGGCTCGAGTTCGAGTCGTGAAATTTTCCCTAAAAAAGGGATCATTATATCCATGCAATCCTCCTAAACGTTAATTTACCAAATTAGATAAAACGACCAATAAAGCCTGTTTTGTCTACATTTTAAACATTAAAATAGCAAAAAGTGAGGTTTTGCTCTCAATATTATCGACCGTTATAAGATATGCTTTAATTAGGTAAAAAAAAACTTGCCTTAGCAAGGCGGTTTATGTTTTTATGAATGCGAAATTTATTGAAACAGATTAAAGCTTAACGCTCACTAAATAGCGCTAAGCAAAATAGGATATAAAAATGCGCTTAAACCTGACAACAGTACATCATCACCACCATTCACCGGAATAACCTGTCAGGTCTTTCGCTGAGAGGTTATTCCTAAAAGGAACCTCTGGCGATTCAAAACACATTGATTCATTTTCGCCCTGAGGTTCCCCTCGGGGTTTTTAGTTTTTAAATTAAAGGAAAATGAATAATGAGTAACACAAATCGTCTACGTATCGCCATCCAAAAAGGCGGTCGCCTGTCTAAAGATTGTCAAGATTTACTAAAGCAACTAGGTGTTAAATTAAACCTACGTGAGCAACGCTTAATTGCACACTCAACTAATATGCCAATTGACGTACTACGTGTGCGCGATGACGATATTCCGGGCTTAGTAATGGACGGTGTATGTGATTTAGGTATCGTAGGCGAAAACGTACTAGTAGAAGTACAAGCAGAACGTGAACGTCAAGGTGTACCAAGCGAAGTTAGCAAACTAGCTAAACTAGATTTTGGTTACTGCCGTCTTGCACTTGCATGGCCACAAGAGCTTGGCCCACGTGATAAGAGCTGGTTTGAAGGTAAACGAATTGCTACAACCTACCCAGAAATTTTAACGCAGTGGTTAAAGCGCGAAGGCATTAATGCAAGTACTGTAATGCTTACAGGGTCAGTAGAAGTTGCCCCACGTGCCGGTCTTTCTGATGCAATTTGTGATTTAGTTTCTACCGGTGCAACACTTGAAGCAAACGGCTTAATTCAAGGTGATACCATTTTAGAATCAAACGCGTGTTTAATTCAAAATAAAGACCTGCAAGATGAAGACAAACTAGCGCTAATCAATAAGCTTATGCCGCGCCTTCGTGGTGTTAAACAAGCAAAAGAAAGCAAATACATTATGCTTCACGCGCCAAAAACTAAACTTGATGAAATTTGCGAAATTTTACCAGGCTCAGGCCAACCTACTCTACTTGCACTTGCTGGTAACGAAGAGTACGTAGCGCTTCACATGGTAAGCAGCGAAACATTATTTTGGGAAACAATGGAGCAGCTTAAAGCCCTAGGCGCTAACTCTATTTTAGTAATGCCAATTGAAAAAATGATGGAGTAAGTACCATGCTTCGTTGGAATGAGGAATCTTCACAAGTACAAGCAGCGGCGCTAATGCGCCCTGCGGTTTCTGCCAGCGCAAAGGTTGAAGCAATATGCCAAACAATTATGAGCGATGTTAAAGAGCAAGGTGATAAAGCCTTACTTGATATGGCTAAAAAGTTTGATAATAGAGCTAACCCTCGTTTACGTGTACCGCTTGATGAAATAAACGCATCAGAGCAAGCACTAAGCGCAGAGCTTAAATACGCAATTGACACCGCTTATGCAAACGTTAAACGTTTTCACGAAGCGCAATTGCCTAAGGATATTAAGTTATCAACCCAACCTGGCGTTGAATGTGAACTGAAATATCAGGCCATCGAAGCTGTGGGTATTTATGTACCTGGTGGCAGTGCTCCACTGCCATCATCGGTTATTATGCAAGGTGTACTTGCACAATTAAGTGGTGCTAAAACCGTCGTACTTGCAACCCCTGTGCAAGGTGATGAAAGCATTAACCCTGCGATATTATATGCAGCTAAGTTATGTGGCATTACAACTTTAATTGAAAGTGGTGGCGCAGGTGCTATAGCCGCAATGGCCTACGGCACTGAATCAGTGCCTAAAGTGAACAAAATTTTTGGCCCAGGTAATAGCTTTGTAACGATGGCAAAACAGCTTGTTGCGCAAACAATTCCTGGTATGGCAATCGATATGCCAGCAGGCCCGTCTGAAGTATTAGTAATTGCAGATGAGCGTGCAAATCCAGAATTTATAGCAGCAGATTTACTCTCGCAAGCTGAGCACGGCGCAGACTCGCAAGTTATTTTACTGTGTAACAGCGAAAGTATCATTGAGCAAACGCAGCAGGCGCTTACCCGCCAGCTTGCTAACTTAAGCCGCAAAGATACCGCCGAACAAGCACTGGCTAATTCATCACTTATTTTAGTGGACTCTGTTGAGCAAGCTTTTGAGGTGTCTGCGCAATACGGCCCTGAACACTTAATTTTGCAATTAGCAGATTCAACACCTTATTTAGATAAAATTAAAAATGCAGGCTCGGTATTTGTTGGCGACTACACGCCAGAGTCAGCGGGCGATTATGCATCGGGTACTAACCACGTGTTACCTACCTATGGTTACAGTGCAACCTATTCAAGTTTAAATTTGCTTGATTTTTTCCGCACATACACAGTGCAAACTATTAGTAAAAGTGGCTTAACGCAGCTTTCAAAAGCTATTTTACCACTAGCAGATGCAGAAGGCCTTGATGCACACGCAAATGCGGTTTCAATTCGTTTAGAGGCAATTAAAAATGAGCAATAAGAGCGCACAAGCGACAAGCTTATTACCACAAAATATTGCAGCACTTGCTGCCTATAGCTCTGCTAAAAGTGAAAAGCTAACCGGTACAACGTGGTTAAACGCCAACGAAAGCCCGTATGCTAAAAACCTTGAACTGAGTATTGAAGATTTAAATCGCTACCCAGATCCCCAACCGCAACTGGTGATTGACCGCTACGCAGCGTATACAGAGCTTGAAAGCGAAAACGTATTAATGACGCGCGGCGCCGATGAAGGCATTGAGCTTTTAGTACGCACTTATTGTGAACCAGCAAAAGACAGCATTGCGTTATTTTTACCAACATACGGTATGTACAAAGTTACGGCTGATACTCATAACGTTGCCATTAATAGCCTAACGCAAGCGCTATTACTTGATGGTACTGTAGATGAAATAGTAAAGGCTGTGGGCAACTCGAAACTGGTGTTTATTTGTAATCCAAATAACCCAACAGGTAGCCTAACACCGCTTAATAAAGTAAGAGCAATTGCAACAGCGCTTGCGGGTAAAGCACTGGTCATTGTTGATGAAGCCTATATTGAATTTTGCCCAGAGCAAAGCGCCACAGCACTTATAAACGAATTTAATAATGTAGTGGTACTGCGCACATTATCTAAAGCGTTTGCACTTGCAGGTCTTAGAACGGGTTTTACACTTGCACAACAAAGTGTACTTGCACCAATTCGTAAAGTGATTGCGCCTTATCCGGTATCTGGCGTAGTGGCAAGTATTGCTGCGCAAGCCATAGCTCCTGATGCAATTACATCAATGCGCCGCCAAGTGACTATTTTAAATAGCTTAAAAGCTAAACTTGTACAGTGGTTAAACGCCTCCCCCGCTGCATTAAAAATTCTCACTGGTGAAGGTAACTTTGTTACCTTAAAATTAGCCAACAAAAACTACTTTAAAGTAGCACTTGAGCAAGGTTTAGTAATGCGCGCGTTTACCCTATACGGTGAAGACGATTGGCTACGAATTTCAATTGGTAGTGAACAAGAGCTAGAACAAGTAAAAATTTGGTTAGATGGCTTACAAACGCTGGCTACCACAGCACCATTAGCAGGAAACGAAGTATCATGAGTAACCCCTATTTATTTATTGACCGCGACGGCACCATAATTGAAGAGCCAATTACCGACAAACAGGTAGACAGTCTTGAAAAGCTTGCCTTTTTACCAGGTGTTATCCCGGCTTTATTACAATTACAAGCCGCCGGTTACCGCTTAGTAATGGTATCGAATCAAGATGGCTTAGGCACAGACAGTTTCCCGACTGCTGACTTTGATATAGCACAAGATAAAATGATGGACATACTACAAAGCCAAGGCATTAGCTTTGACGAGGTATTAATTTGTCCACACTTTGACGAGCAAAACTGTGATTGCCGTAAACCTAAAACAGGTTTATTAACTGAGCTTATGCGCTCTGGCAAAGTTGATTTAGCACGTTCATATGTCATTGGCGATCGTCAGACCGATATTGGCCTTGCTCAAAACTTATGTTGTGAAGGCATTTTGTATGATGGCAGCTGGCCTGCCATTGTTACAAAGCTTACAACTGCTAACCGTGAAGGTCGTGTTACGCGTAACACCAAAGAAACCCAGATTGATGTAGCCATAAACCTAGATCAAACTAAAAACGGTAGCATAGACACCGGCCTTGGCTTTTTTGATCACATGCTTGATCAAATTCGCACCCACGCCAACATTGGTTTAAACATTAAAGCAAAAGGCGATTTACACATAGACGAGCACCACCTTGTTGAAGACATTGGTATTGCCCTAGGTGTTGCGCTTAAACAAGCGCTTGGCACTAAATCGCAAATAGCGCGCTATGGTTTTGCACTGCCAATGGATGAATGTAAAGCTGAAGCACAAATTGATTTATCGGGCCGTGCATCATTTGTATTAAACGCTAACTTTAGCCGCGAAAAAGCAGGCGATTTAGACGTACAAATGGTTGAGCACTTTTTTAAAAGCTTAAGCGATAATGCCGCTATTAGCCTTATTTTATCGGTCAGCGACGGTAACTGTCATCACCAAGTAGAAGGTTTATTTAAAGCGTTTTCACGTGCCCTTCGTATGGCAGTAGCACAGGACACGAGCCAACAGACAGCCAGCTCTAAGGGATGTTTATGATTGCCATAATTAATACAGGTTGTGCCAATATAAATTCAGTACGTTTTGCCTTTGAACGCTTAGGGCAAACGCCAACAGTCATTACTTCACCAGAGCAATTAGCGGGTTTTGAGCGCGCTATATTGCCAGGCGTTGGCCATGCATCGGTTGCTATGAAACGCCTAGTAGATAACGGCTGGCAACAAGCTATAAACGAATACCAGCGCCCACTTATGGGAATTTGTTTAGGTATGCAGTTACTGTGCGAAAGCACCGAAGAAGGTAACGTACAATGCTTAGGTAAAATACCAGGGCAAGTAAAAGCCCTTGATGTTGGCAATTTAACGTCGCCGCATATGGGTTGGAATAACGTAAGCATTAATAAAGAGCATGCACTTACTAAAGGGTTAACACAAGACGAGCAAGTGTACTTTGTACATAGCTTTGCGCACACTGTAAACGATGCAACACTTGTAAGCGGCCAGTACGGCCAAACCTTTTCAGCTATAGTTGCAAAAGACAACTACGCTGGCATGCAATTTCACCCAGAACGTAGTGCAAAAGTAGGCACCCGTTTATTACAAAATTTTGTTGATTGGCAGTTATAAACTGCCCATTAACCAACAATAAAGAGATTATTTGTGATTATTCCAGCATTAGACGTATTACAAAATCAAATTGTTCGCTTATACCAAGGTAAATACGACACCGCTCAGTTTTACCCTTTTGAGCTTAGCGCACGTTTAAAAGAATACGCCGACAGCGGCGCAGGTAAACTGCACCTTGTAGATTTAGAGGGCGCACGCGATCCGAGTAAAAAGCAGTGGCAACATATTCAAGCCGCAACTAAAGCGCTTAATGTGCCGTACCAAGTGGGCGGTGGTATTCGCTCAGACCAAGATGTAAGTGATTGGCTAAAAGCCGGTGCTAACCAAGTTGTTATTGGCTCAATGGCAGTAGAAAAACGCGAGCAAGTAAAAGCCTGGATTGAACAATTTGGCGCAGAGCACTTTGTTATTGCCCTTGATGTTAATAAAACAGCCACCGGTTGGGCACCTGCTACGCACGGTTGGTTGAGCGAGTCAGAGTTTGGTTTACTTGAGCTTGTTGATTTTTATGTAAGCTTAGGCGTTATTGACTTTTTATGTACGGACATCAGTAAAGATGGCACCATGACGGGTCCATCGTTTGAGCTTTACGAAGATTTAACTCGCCACAACAGCACCATTAAAGTACAAGCCTCTGGTGGCGTAAGTTCACTTGATGACATTAAAAAACTTAAAGAGCTCGGTGTGGGCGGTGTTATTTTAGGTAAGTCACTACTTGATGGCGCATTTAGCGTTGAGGAGGCGTTGGCATGTTATCAAAACGCATAATTCCGTGTTTAGATGTTAAAGACGGCCAAGTAGTCAAAGGCGTTAAATTTAAAGGCCATGAAATTGTTGGCGACATTTTAACAATGGCAAAAGCATACAGCGATGCTGGTGCTGATGAACTGGTTTTTTACGAGATCAGCGCAAGTGTTGAAAAACGTCTACTTGATGTTAACTGGGTAGAGAGCATTGCCCGCCATATTGATATTCCATTTTGTGTGGCTGGTGGTATTAAATCGGTAGCCGATGCAGCACGCGTTTTAGAGCGTGGCGCAGACAAAATAAGTATTAACAGCCCTGCTATTGCACGCCCTGAGCTTATAAAAGAGCTACACGATGAATTTGGTAAGCAATGTGTTGTTGTAGGTATTGACAGCTTTTACGATGAAGTGACCGGCGAATACTTAGTGTATCAATTGACCGGCGATCCTAATGCCTCAAGCCGTACACGTTATAAAACCGAGGAGTGGGTTAAACGCGTTCAAGACTTAGGCGCAGGCGAAATTGTTTTAAACTGTATGAACCAAGACGGCGTACGTAATGGTTACGACAACGAGCAGCTAAGTAAAATGCGCGCATTATGTAATATCCCGCTTATCGCCTCTGGCGGTGCAGGCAGCATGCAAGACTTTGTAGACGTATTTAAACAAAGCGAAGTAGATGGCGCACTAGCAGCCAGTGTTTTTCATAAAAATGTGATTAACATTAGCGAACTAAAACAATTTTTAAACGATAACCAAGTGGCAGCAAGATTATGCAATTAACACAACAAAACCAAACCCAAGTTGATTTTGCTAAAAGCGAAATGATCCCTGCTATTGTTCAAGATGCCCGCTCTGGTGTTATTTTAATGCAAGGCTTTATGAACAGCGAAGCGCTAAAGGTAACGCTTGAAAGCAACAAAGTGACCTTTTATTCGCGCTCTAAATCGCGTTTATGGACTAAAGGTGAGTCATCAGAAAACTACTTAAATGTGGTATCGGTTCATACCGATTGTGACTACGACTCAATTTTAGTACTGGCTAATCCAGAGGGCCCAACCTGCCACTTAGGCACACAAAGCTGCTTTGGCGATGATGCTAAACCAAGTTTAAGCTTTTTAGCACAATTAGAAGATGTCATTGTTGAGCGTAAAAACGACGACCCAGCAAAAAGCTACACCGCTTCATTATTTGCTAAAGACTTAAGCCGTAGCTGTCAAAAAGTAGGTGAAGAAGGCGTAGAAGTTGCTCTTGCCGCAATGAAACACGATAACGATGAGCTTACTAATGAATCAGCCGATTTAATTTACCACCTTACTGTATTGCTACAACGCCAAGGCTTAAGCCTAGAAGATGTAGTTAAATGCCTACAAGGTCGCCATAAATAACACTAGCTAAAGTAAATTAAAAGAGGCTCATATTTATGGGCCTTTTTACGTTATGGTATTTATTTTTTTACATAGGTTGCGTATGGTGCAGCTTATCAAACTCTTTTAGCGTTGCTTATGAATAAATCAATTATCACAGCCTTATCCTTATTGGTACTAACAGGCTGTGTAAGTCAAAAGGCCCCTGCGCCTAAAATAGTAAAAACACAAAACACATGTAGCCCACTAAACGCATTACTTAATGCGCACGCTAATGGCTTTAGTGCAGTAAAAGCAAATAAAGTAGAGAATGATTTTATAAACCAGTGGCATGCCAATAGCCATTTTATAGGCAAAACCTGCACTATTACTCAATATAATAAGCAACAGTTTAGCTACCAATGTACCAGTGAAAACAAACAAGACCGTGCCACAAGCCTTCATACACAAACAGCCGATAAAATACGTCAATGTTTAGCGTCACAAGGCTGGTACGAAAACACGAAAGAGTCAGCAACCTCAATGAGTAGTAACTTTGTATTGGATGAAGCCCACCCAGCTATCACCTTATTTACCTCTTTAGGTATCACGCGCTATATTACCCGATTTGAAATAGCTCCACCGCTAGGAAATTAAATGCAAAAGCGTACATCTAATGCCTCAAAACTAAAAACAGACTGTTTAGGAATTTGCGAGCGCCGCAGCGGTTATTGCACTGGGTGCGGGCGAACTAATGAAGAAATATTTGATTGGATCATTCTCTCTCAAGATGAAAAAAACGCTATTTTAGCGCAGCCAAGAGCTGACTTAAAAAAGCCATAAATTTGCCACTGCCATGTAATACAGCCCTCTTACTATAAGAAAAAAATGTAAGAGGCATTAGGTATGGCAGCAATATTTGTAATTAATTTGGCACGCTCAACCACGCGTTTAATACAAACCACAGAGCGGCTATCTGCAGTTAACTTAACGTTTAAGCGTATAGACGCTATTGATGGCAATAACTTAACTGTTGAACAAAAATACCTCCATTACAGCCCGCAACTAAACAAACAAAAATACCATTACCCACTTAGCAATGGTCAAATTGGTTGCTATTTAAGCCATCGTAAAGCATGGCAAAAAATAGTTGATGACAATCTAGATTACGCGATTGTGCTTGAAGATGATTTTTATATTGATGAAAGCATTCATGACGCGATAAAAAATATTGAGCAGCTACAGCAGCCCTGGCAACTTATTAAACTTGCCGCCTATGAAAACCGCACTCGCCCTATCGCCTATCAGCAAAATCTAAATAACCACCAGCAGTTAGTCATACATAAAAAACTAATGACCGGCTGCTGCGCTACAGCAATAAGTTATGAAGGTGCAAAACAACTACTTAAAGCCACAGCCCAATTTGGTCGCCCTGTAGATTGCGACTTGCAACATATATGGGAAACACAGGTTAATGGTTTTTCACTTATGCCATACCCAATTAAGCAAGACGCTAACATCAAAAGTGATATTGCCAGCTGCACAACTAAAACAAGCGTTAAAAAGGCATTTTTGCGGCGCAAAATACAGCAAATTAAAAGCTGTATTTTAAATAAAGTTTATACAAACAGATTTATAAGGCATACAAAAATTATTGAACACAATAAGAAAGGAGCCTTAGAGGCTCCAAGTTTAATTACTCAACGCTTATAACATCCTTAAAAGTTGAGAACCTGGTATGCCAGTTTGCGGTAGTAACGCCGGGGTAACTGCAAATACTTCTGGGATTTTACTTTTGATTTCATTCATCTTTTTTCGGTTGTTTTGTTTATCATAAACATAGTATTTAAGGATATTTCCGTATACATCATCTTTTGCATCAACCTTCTCAAGAGTTTTTAATGCCTTATCGTAATCAGCAAGGTAAATGTATGCCAGTGCTAAGTTATCTGCAGAGCCAACATGTAGTTTCCCTTCAAGCTGTTTTGATAAATCTTCTAGCTCTACAACTGCAAGCTCATAACGCCCTAGTTGTATATACGCGGTTGCTAGTGAATTTTTTAAAAAGTAAGGCGGGTTACTACCAGGCTCATACCATTTTTCGTAAGCACTCAGTATATCTTCATATTGCTCAAGTTTAGAGTAAACGTGATTTAGCAGCCTAAAGCTTTGTAGTTTGATTTCAGCTTCTTCAAAACCAGTAAGTTTATCTCTATTTAAATGCCATTGTTGAATGCCCTGCGCAGCTTGATTTAACAGTTCAGGGTTATCACTTTTTGCTCCTGCTGCATTTTTAAGAAGTTGTGCAAGTTGTTGATTATAAGCTTCACTTTTTACAGGTGCCTGAGAAGTTTTACTACTTTGCTGTTTACTACCCGTATTACCATCTACAATTTGCGTTGCAGCTAAAGCACTAAAAGACATCGCCGCCGCAACCATAACCAAATATTTACTTTTCATTGTTTTTTCCTTGTTTAACATTTTGATCCTCTGAATATTAAAGCTCTTAGAATGAGCAATATTCAAAAGTGGGGGGGTAAAAAAGTTGTTTTTGCTTGTAACGTTTTGCTTTTTTAGTAATAAACTGGCTAAATCTAATTGGTATTTATCTTTTAGCTTTTCCATACATAACTCATCACAGCTAAGTTCAAGTTGTTCTCGCGCTAAACCAGTTAACTTTAAGCAGATAGGGTTCCACCAAAAAACGCTTTCTGTAAAACAAATTAGCCACGTCCAATAAATATCACCTTGTTGTAAGTGAGTTACCTCATGTTGAATAACTGAATCTAATTCTTCACGATTCATCATCGACAACTCTAACCAAATAACAGGCTTTATTAATCCGGTAGCAAAAGCAGGCTCTGTATGGGTTGTAAGCCTAATTGGATACTGATTGTTGATGTGTTTAAGTTCAGGACTTGGCTTTGAGTTAATGTATAAAGTTTTTATAAGCTTTACGTATAAGCCCATGCGTAATAAAAACAATCCACAGCCACTAACAAGCAGAATAATAAAAATATTACTAAGTGATGGAACAAAGTCCCATATACTCTGCTTACTTAGTCGCATGTGCGGAGTCGTTGTTTGTAAGGTATCTGGAATTAACACTTTTATATCGGGAACAATTTGTGCCACATTAAATGTGTAGCGTTCTGCTTCTTCAAAAAATGCTAACTGAGATAAGTACTGCCAAGGGACAAACCAACACGCCAAGGCAATCATCAAAAGGTAAAAGTTTAATCGTGCAGGGGCGTTTTTTAACCTTTTTACTGTAAGTAAAATACATAAGCTAATAAGTGTACTGGTAAATAAATAATCCGTCATTACCCTCTCCTTTAATCTAACTTCTTATTTTTTAAAAGCGTTTGTAAGTATTCAATATCTTCATCGTTTAGCTTTTCTTCTTTAATAAAGTGAGCAATTAAACTACGGGAATTGCCTTTAAAAAATCGTTGCATAAAACTAGGCATAGCTTGCTCCGATAACGTGTCTTGAGTCACGATTGTTCTATAAACAATAGCTCGCCCTTCAAGCCCACAGCGCTCTATAGCGCCTTTTTGCTCTAGCCTATCAACAATGGTTTTAACCGTTGTATAAGCTACTTTTTTATCTTTTTGCTTATCTGATAAAAGTACTTTATGTAGTTGACTAGCTGTACAGGGTTCTTCCTGCCAGAGAAACTGCATAATATCCATTTCAAAATCACTAAGTTTCATTGTTGCTCCTATTACTACAATTGTAGTTGCACTGTTACAAATGTAGTAGTAAGCAATCTTAGTGTCAATACAAAATTGTCATATGGATAAAAAACAGTCGGTGAAAATATAAAAGTATTAGAAAGGTTTTATAAAAAATTAATATTAAACAGGGAGGTGTGCTTACTAATTGATTTTAGAAAAACATAAAAAACGAGAGTATATTTTAAACTAACGCTTTTTATGTTTTAAGCTTTTTACGAAAGGTAGTGAGGTAACTATGCTTTATCGAGCGCTTGGCTTACATCGGCGATAATATCGGCAATATTTTCAATCCCTACCGATAAGCGAATTAAATCACGGCTTACGCCTGCATTAGCTAGCTCTTCATCGTTTAAT
Source organism: Pseudoalteromonas sp. C12FD-1 (assembly GCF_037414265.1). Taxonomy (NCBI): domain Bacteria; kingdom Pseudomonadati; phylum Pseudomonadota; class Gammaproteobacteria; order Alteromonadales; family Pseudoalteromonadaceae; genus Pseudoalteromonas; species Pseudoalteromonas sp. C12FD-1. Next base: position 126,709 of record NZ_JBBEVD010000071.1, on the reverse strand, counting down.
TGGCGGTGTGTAGTTGACGCAGGATGGCACGCTAGCGACTTGGCATCGCCAATATTAACTAAGCGTAAAATCATATTTAGTGCATCAATAAACCGCGTACCTGCCTCTAAGCCACCCGCAATACCAAAACTTAAAATACCCGATGCTTTGCCACTGGTAATTTTTTGGCTCATTGCATTATACGGGCTTGATTTTAAACCTGCGTAATTAACCCAAAGCACTTTTGGATGATTTTCTAAATACTCCGCTAACTGCTGTGCATTTTCGCAGTGGCGATCCATTCGTAAGCCTAAGGTTTCTAGGCCAATTAAAATGTCAGATGCGTTTTTAGGCGCAAGTGCTGCACCGGTATTTCTAAGTGGCACTACTCTACAACGACCAATAAATGCAGCATCAGCAAAAGCTTCGGTATAAACCACATTGTGATACGACGGATCGGGCTCGTTCATCATTGCAAAACGCGTGGCATTGGCTTTCCAATCAAATTTTCCTGAGTCGACAATCATGCCGCCAATGGCAGTACCGTGCCCGTTTATATACTTTGTCAGTGAATGAACCACTATATCGGCACCTAGCTCAAATGGGCGGCATAAATACGGGGTCGCAACGGTATTATCAACAATAAGTGGCACCCCTTTACTATGAGCAATGTTAGCTAAACACTCAATATCGACAATATTACCTGCTGGGTTACCAATGGACTCACAAAATACTGCGCGAGTATTATCATCAATCGCGTCTTCAAAGGCGCTAAAATCATCAGCTTTAATCATACGTGCCTCAATACCTTGGCGCGGTAACGTATGAGCAAATAAGTTATATGTACCGCCATACACTTGGCTAGTGCTCACAATATTAGTGCCAACTTCACACAAGCATTGAATAGCATAGGTAATAGCTGCCATGCCAGAGGCTACCGCGAGTGCGCCAATACCCCCTTCCATTGCAGCAATACGTTGCTCAAGCACAGCATTGGTTGGGTTCATTATGCGGGTGTAAATATTTCCGGGTACTTTTAAATCGAATAAATCAGCGCCATGCTGCGTGTTATCAAACGTGTACGATGAGGTATGGTAAATAGGCACCGCTGCAGATTTTGTCGTGGCCTCAGATTCGTAACCATGATGCAGTGCTAATGACTCTAATTTCATGCTTATATCCTTTAATATTGTGTTTCTTAAACCTAGCATTTTTAGGTTATAAAATGCACATGAAATATATTAAAGGGTGTTGAACTGATTAAATTTAAATACCTCAATCTTTAAAACATAGTAACTGCGTGGCGGGCAATGGTTTACTAAAGTAGTAGCCTTGTATCAAATCGCAATTTAGCTCGGCTAATAATTTTTGTTGTGCCGATGTTTCTACGCCTTCTGCTACCACACTTAAGCCTAAGCTATGCGACATTGCAATTGTTGCTTTAACTAAGCTGTAGTCCTCTTGGTTTTCGGTAATACCACAAATAAAGCTGCGATCTATTTTCAATACCTCAAACGGGTACTGCCTTAAATAACTAAGCGAAGAGTACCCTGTACCAAAGTCATCCATAGACAGCTTAATACCGAGTTTATTCAGTGCATGCAGTGATTCTGTAATATTTGTTTGTATACTCATCAATACGCCTTCGGTTATTTCAAGCTCAACATGTTTAGCACTTATTCCAGTTTTTTCTAATGTGCTTGCTATAAAATTTAATAACTCGGAATCTCTAAATTGGCTCGGTGATAAATTAATTGCCATGCTGTAGTTTTGTTGAGAGCTTGCCTGCCACCGTTTTAAAAATACTAATGCTTGCTCAATAACAAACTTGCCAATAGGAATAATTAAACCTGTTTGCTCTGCTAACGGAATAAATTCATCGGGCATAACCTTGCCAAGCACATTATTGTCCCAGCGTAATAGCGCCTCGGCCCCAATTATTTTGAGTGTTTTAGCATCGCATTTAGGTTGGAAATACAATTCAAATTCGTTTTTTTCAAGAGCAACATGCATCTGCTCTTCAATTGCTAAACGCCTATTTATAGCTGTATTCATCTCGTTGGTAAAACAAGCGTAGGTATTTCGACCAAGTGCTTTTGCTTGATACATGGCTGTGTCTGCATGGCGTAATAAATCGGAGGCTGTTAGGCCATTATCTGGATATAATGCAACGCCAATACTAAGCGTTAGTAACAGTTCGCGGCCATCTATTTCAAAGGGGGTTCTAAAGCTTTTAAGTAAGCGTGTAACAATTTCATCTAGCTGTTTTTTACTGTGTAGCTCTGGCTGTAAAATAATGAACTCATCTCCCCCTAACCTGCCTACAGTCGCATTTTTACAAACTATTTGGCTCAATTTATTAGCGGCACTGATAAGTAATGAATCGCCAATTTCATGCCCTAGTGTGTCGTTTACTTTTTTAAAGTCATCTAGGTCGATAAAAATAACAGCGGCTAAGGTATTTTTTTCGGTCGCAGTGTTAATCAACTGAGTGAGACGTTTTAACGAATTAAAACGATTAGGAAGTAGCGTTAAGCTGTCGTAATAGGCTTGTTTACGTATTAGTTTATTTGTCTCATGCTGCTCTGTTATATCGCGAATTATTACCATTATTTGGTCTGAATGATGCAAATAACTCACTCGCGCTTCGAAATACAACACACCTTTGGGTACTAACAGTTCGTATTCAAAGCATACATTAGCTTTGTGAATTAACAGCGCTTGAATATTATCTTTAAAGGTTTTTGCTACAGCATAGGGCAATACACTAAACATTGATTTATTTAAAAATTGCTCAGGCTGTAAATGTAAATTGCTTAAATCATTAGCATGGTAATCAACTATGGTGCCATCCGGTTTGAGTAAAAAGTACAGATCGGGAATGGCTTCAAATACCTTTTCTAGCATTTGTTGTTTATCCATAGCTTGCGCTTGTGCTTGTTTTACATCACTCAGGTCTATGTCAATGCAGTACATTTGTTTTACCCCATGCTGATTTGTAAACATCACATGGCTTGAAAACACAGTAACATTGCTGCCATTTTGATGCTGTAATGTAAGCTCAGCCGCTGGAATTTCGGTATCGTTTATGAGCCACTCACTATGAGCATTTATAACCGCATCTCGCATTGGGGGTGGAATAATTAAGTCTTCTAGTTTTTTTCCTGTTGCGTGCTCTTTTGTATACCCATAAAGCAGCTCACTGCCTTTATTCCAATAAATAACGCGGCGTTGCTCATCATATCCTTGCACTGAAATACTATGTATCGCATCAAATAATTGATGAAGCGGATCGTTAAGCACAAATTGGTGTGAAAGCGTTTGAATGGTTTTTAATGACTTCATTTATACGCAACCTAGAGTCGTTATTAACACAATAATAGGACGTACTCTTAAAATTAGCACTTTTAGATTGGTTTTTAAGTGATATACCTTTGCATAAGATATAAAAAAAGGAGCCAAAGCCCCTTTAATTAAACGCTAATAGGGTTAATCAGCTTGAACATTAATAGGGTGCTCTACCCCCATCCATGCTTTAAATAAGGCGCGTTGAGATAAAGTTGCATGTTTATCAGCAACCACCTTTTTAGGTTTATCATAATCTTGCGATAAAACGAGGCTAGTTGATTGAAGCTCATCCCGACGAATAAAATCGATAGTGACTTTTTCACCCGCTTTAAATGCTTCTAAGCTCGATTTTAAATCTTTTCCAACATGCTGCTTGTTAACTGCCACAATTTTATCGTCTGTTGTTAGACCCGCCTGCCATGCTGCTCCACCTCTGCGAACGTGGGTGAGTGTTAATAACTCACCGCTATTTTTTGCACTGGCATCAATACTTGCTAATGGCTTAGCGCTCTCGGGGCGGGTAAGCTTTAAGCCTACTTTAGCTAATAAAGCATCAAAATCTATATTTGCTGGGGTGCTTACGTTATTGTGCCACCATGTTGTGTAGTCTTCGCCTGTTAGCTCTTTTAATATTGTAAGTACATCTTGCTCAGTAAAACCTTGTGGTAGCGCATGTTTGTTATATAACGCATTGTGTACTTGGCGGTAGTTAACTTTTGCTTGGGTTGTTTCTAATAAATGAATATCTAGCAACATAGAAAGCAACGAGCCTTCTAAATATATATTGGTGCTGTAATTACGCGCGTGGTCGCCGCCTTGATTGATCCATTTATCAAAGCTTGTTTCACTGGCACTTTGTACTTCTCGACCTGGTGTTTGTAAGTGGCGATTAATTGTTTTGCTCATCACTTTAAAAAACTCATCGGTGGTTTCTATGCCTGAGCGCACTAATAAATGATCTTCAAAATAACTTGTAGAACCTTCGGCAATCCACAGTAATTTTGAGTAGTTCATATTTGTGTAGTCGTAAGGGACTAAACCTTGAGGACGATACGCTTTTACATTCCACGTATGAATAAACTCATGCGCGGCAGTACTTATAAAGCCTAAGTAGTCTTCGCGGCTACCAAAACGATCGCGTGGGCGCTGAATAATGGTTGAATTTAAATGCTCCGTTGCCCCGCCGGCACCCGACGTTGCATGCACCATAAATACATAACGCTCATACGGGTAACTATCCCAAATAACATTACCTGTGGTCACTAATTTTTTTAAATCAGTCAGCATTAGCTGCTCATCGTAGTTGCCTTCGCCCCATATAACTAACTCGTATTGGCGGCCATCTACTTCAAATTTATGAAGTTTATTAATTCCTGTTTCTATTGGTGAGTCTACCAATACATCGTAATCTGCGGCTTTAAAACTGTGTTTATTGCTCGCATTTTCCATGCCAGATACAGAGCGCCACGCTTTAGGCACCTTTAAATCTACGGTAACCGGTTCTTGGCGAAATGACTCACTAAACATAAAAAAGCCAGATGCATCAATAAAGGCATGGCTATCGTCTATGTGGCGTGCACGTTTACCTAACTCGTTTGCATATACTTGGTAATCAATATTCACTTGTGTTGGCTCTGCTAAGTGCACTCGCCATGTACTGTGGTTAATTTTTTCCCATTTTAATGCTTTGCCATTATCGTCTGTGGCCGCAAAGTAACGTACCCCATTGGCTAAATTTAATATTTCGTAGCGCCCAGTGCGCCATGCAGGCAATTTAACATCGATATGCGATTGTGCAGACTTTGGAAACTCCACACTCACATTACCTAAATGATGTTGTGGCTCAGTAATACTTAAAGAATAATTTACATCGGCTAATGCAGGGGCTGCGCAAAAGGCAGCTAACATTGACAAGACAAAACGCTTTTTCATAATGGCTCTAGGTTACTTATTAGTTGAAATAAGCCTAACAAGGCATAAATTAAAAGTGAATTAAAAACGATAAACAACCTAATAGCCCAGTTTACGTGCAGACTCTGAGTAAAAATGCTTAGTTTTTTAATTAGATAACTACACTTAATATGATTTTGTTGTAAACTGAAGGTAATGTAATTAACACGATGGCGGTATGCTTAGGTGTCTGAAAACTCTAACGCTGTAGATAAAAAGTTAAAGCAAGCAATTGAAGCCAGGATAGCCATTGAAAATGCGCGTAAGCTCCAAGTTGATACTTTATCAAATCTAACTGCAAAATTGTCTTTAAGCTCTAAAGGGCTTGATATTGAGCTTGATAATAAACTCGCCAAATTTAGAAGTTCGCTAAATAAAGGGGTCGGGTTTGAAATATTATCACCTTTAATTGACGATATTTTATTGTTACTACAAAACCAAGAGGCATTACAAACAGCCCATCAGCGAGAACTGTTTTCGAGCGTACAAACAGCCGGTAAGCTTTTACAAAAAACCAAAGGCTTACCAGACGATACCCGCCGCACCTTAAGACATTTACTTGATCACGAAATTAATAATGTACAGTCTACACACGACTACATTCCGATATTAAATCAGCTTATTAACTTTTATCATCATGCTTTGCATAGCAAGCTTTCAAGTACCGTTAAAGCAAGCTCCAATGCCTCTCCTCATATGGCTAAAAAGTTGTTAGAGCTTGCTAATGAGCTAGTGTTAGAGGATGAATCGACTGAACAAATTAAACAAATAAAAAATGCAATTACCGAAAACGATAATTTAGAAGCCCTGCTGCAAGCTGCATTAAATATAATAAGCGTGGTGGTCAAAAATATCAGTAAAGAGCGCCAATCGGCACAAAGTTTTTTAGTATCGCTTAACCAAACATTAGAAGAGTTGCACTCATCAATTGTATCTACTAGCCAACATTCAAAATCAATGGGTAATGAATTTGACTCATTAAACAAGCGAATTAAAGGAAAAATTAAGCTTTTAAATGAACAAACTCAATCTGCTACGTCTATTTCATCTTTAAAAGAGTTAGTTGATAATGAGCTCAAATCTTTAAGTAAAGATTTTATAGCTAAAGAGCAGCTAGAAAGAAAAGATCGTGAAACGTTAATTACAAGCTTTGATGAAATCAATGATCGCATTGGCAGCTTAGAAGGCAAACTAACCAAATATAAAAAACGCCTAAATGAGCAACGCTTTAAAAGTTTACTCGACAGCCTTACAAAATTGCCTAACAGAGCCGCCTTTGATGAGCGTTACAATCACGAGCTACACTTATTTAATGTACAAGCCTCGGATGTTACCCTAGTGGTTATTGATGTTGATCACTTTAAGTCAATTAATGATAGATTTGGTCATACTGCAGGCGATATAACTTTACAAGTTATTGCAAAAGCACTACAAAAATCTGTGCGGCAGTCTGACTTTATAGCCCGCTACGGTGGAGAAGAATTTGTTTTACTTATGCCTGGGCTTTCGTTGTCGCATGCTGCGCAACCGCTTGAAAAGCTGAGAAAAGTGATTAAAAATATTCCTTTTAAATTTAGAGAAAAAGAAATAGAAATCACCATTTCGTTGGGCGCTACACAATTTAAAAAAGGCGATACACCGCTCAAAGCATTCGACAGAGCAGATGACGCCCTCTATGAAGCAAAGAAAACAGGTCGGGATCGCCTTTGTATGAGTAAATAATGTCATAATTCTCAATTAGTTTGAGTGCTAAAGTAGATGACATGTAGTTTTTACATTTTAAGCAGCAAGGAGAATGCCGATGTTAATACAGTTAAACCCGACTGGGGTTTTAGATTTACTGTCACAATTGGAAGTTGATTTATTAGAGCAATCTTCAGCCAGTGAACGTTATCGACTTTTTAGAAACTGTGCCTTAGCCGTCCTTAACGTAGGCAGCCACACAGACGCAAGTAATGAAATTTACGACAAATACCAAGACTTTGATATTCGGTTAGTCAGTCGCGAGCGCGGCATTAAAATTGAGTTAGAAAACCCTCCCGAAACCGCCTTTGTTGATGGCGAAATAATTACCGGTATTCACGAGCATATCTTCTCTGTTATTCGTGATATTTTATTTATTTGCCAAAAATACGAAAAAGATCTTAAAGAACAAAAAGCCATTACCCACATGGTGTTTGATATGCTTAGAAACGCAGGTGCATTGCGCGTTAACAGCGAACCAAACATGATTGTGTGCTGGGGTGGACACTCAATTAACGAAATAGAATACAAATATACAAAACAAGTTGGTTACGAGCTTGGTTTACGTGGTTTAAATATATGTACTGGCTGCGGCCCAGGGGCAATGAAAGGCCCGATGAAAGGTGCCACTATTGGCCATGCTAAACAACGTATTAGCGAAAACCGTTATTTGGGTTTAACCGAGCCTAGTATCATTGCTGCAGAGCCGCCAAACCCTATTGTAAATGAGCTGGTAATTTTGCCCGACATTGAAAAGCGCCTTGAAGCATTTATTAGGACGGCGCATGCAATTATTATATTTCCAGGTGGTGCCGGTACCGCAGAAGAATTACTTTATTTATTAGGTATTTTGCTGCACCCAGATAATGAAAAACAGTGTTTGCCTGTTATTTTAACCGGCCCTAAAGAAAGCGCAGCGTACTTTAGCGAGTTATGTAAGTTTGTAGAGCTGACATTAGGCAAAGAAGCCCTTGATAAATTTGAAGTAATCATTGATGATCCTGCCTTAGTAGGGCAAAAATTAAAATCAGCTATGGCAAATGTACGTAATTACCGTAAAAGCCAAGGAGATGCCTACTACTTTAACTGGACGCTTAAAATCGATAACGACTTTCAGCAACCTTTTGCACCTACGCACGAAAACATGGCAAGTTTAGATTTGCACCTAGAGCAGCCTAAGCAGCAATTAGCGGCTAACCTACGTAGAGCATTTTCGGGTATTGTTGCAGGCAATGTTAAAGATGAAGGCCTACGCGCTATAAAAGCGCATGGACCCTATGTGTTAAGTGGTGAGCCTGATTTAATGAAAGATATGGATAAACTATTACAAGCATTTGTAGACCAAGGTCGGATGAAGTTGCCCGGTAGTAAGTATATCCCTTGTTATGAAATAAAAGCATGAGTTTGACTATTTGAAACCCCATTTACTTTTAATTGATGCGCTTAATTTAATTAGGCGCATTTACGCAGTTGACGCTAACCAAACACACCATAGTGAAGAGCAGATGCTAAAGGCCAGTTGCGCGCGCGTAGCACATGCTTGCAACAAACTATTGCAGTCAACAAATGCCACTCACGCTATAGCTGTTTTTGATGGTGACAAAAGCTGGCGCTACCACTTTTATAAGCAATATAAACACTCAAGGGCACCTATGCCCAACACGCTTAAAAACGCACTGCATAATTTTAAAGAAGCAATAGAGCAAACCGGTATTGTTGTATTTGAACCGCTCAACGATGAAGCCGACGATATTATAGCCACCCTAGCCGACAAAGCTGCGAAAAATAAGATAAACAATACCATTGTTTCTACCGATAAGGGGTTTTTACCTTTTTTGAACGACTATATTTGTGTGTACGATTATTTTAAAAAATGCTATCTAGATAGCGACAGCATTGAGCAGCGTTTTGGTATTGAGCAAAGTAAACTTATTGATTTTTGGGCCTTAGCGGGCGATAAAACTAATGATGTGCCCGGCGTTAAAGGAATAGGGACTAAATCGGCTCAGCTTATTGTAAATACCTACCAAAGCATTGATAGCGCCATAGAAGATAATGCCCTATCAAGCAGTATTCAAAAAAAGCTAGTTGAGCAAAAAGACATGTATGTTATTTCTAAACAATTAGTCACTTTACGTACAGATATACAGCTAGGTTTTAGTTTAAAGCAGCTGAGGTTGCATTAGTCGCATGTTGATAGCACTGTTTAAGCGCACCACATATACTCACTTTATTGTTGCGAGCGTGAGTTAAACATGATTAAAAAGTTTATAAGATACTTAATATTAGGGTTAGGCTTGTATGCACTCATTGCGACTTTAGTGATCACCTTTTATAAAGATGACCCACAAGCAATGATATGGCAAGACCGTGAGGCCTTTAACGAACGTTACATCAAAAAGCTGTCAATTGATGAGGCAGTTACATTAAACAGTGTACTCGATTATTTAGGAAGCCCCGATTTAACCTATGCCAAACGTAATAAAGACCAAGTATGGCAGATTGTTTTTTACCGTACTCAGCACCAAACTTCAGATGGCATAACCACGATGGATGAATGCACCGGGTTATTATTTAAAAATGGTGAGTTATTTTTATGGGGCCCCAGCGCCTATACAACTTATCAGGAAAAGATCAGGTGATAGCCAATGGATGAGCCTATTTCAAAACAGTTAGTGCGGTTACTGCATAATACACAGCAAATACTGACAATTTATAATGACAAAACGCAGTGGCAACATCTTTATCCGCTTGTTGTACAAACAGCCCAGCACTATCGCGTTTTGTATCAGCAACACCCGCACGCTTTACAAGCGCGTTTAAGCTTGTACACAAGCCACTACGACTTTGCTACAAACCTGGTTATTAACCAATGTGTTATTAGCACCGCACTGTGTGCTAGCCAGCAGTATGATGACGAACTAACCGAGCTTTATATTGGAGTTGCATTAGTAGAGCATTGCTGCGTTGTAGCGCAGCATAATAAAATTGCGCAGCAGCAAATGCTAACACTCAGTGATAAAAAAATATGGCGTTTTCGCCACCAGCTAGCAGCAAAAGTGTTGCTCAGTGCACAGCACCCTACTCAAAATAGCGTGCGTATGTTGGCTAAATTAAATAAGTATAAGCAAGCCTTACTAAGCACTAGCGACATAATGCTATACGACAATGCCATAACCTTGTGTGCATTAAGTAATATTATAGCGATGAACATTACCTATACATCAAAAAAGAACCCATTGAATTTTTACAAAGCTTTGGGTGAATTGTATGTCAAAACAGCTAACCCATTTGCGCAAAGGTTAATTAAGGATTTAATAGCGCACATAGGTCCGCACCTGCCAGGCAGTAAAATTGTTTATAGCGACCAAGCAATGGTTTATCTCGCAAGTGATGAAGCTAACAAGCATATACTTATTAATGCCAATAATGAGAAAAAACTGGCGTGGTACAAGGTTAAAACCTCACTTAAAGATCAACCACTGCAATGGCTATGTACTGATAAACGGGTATTATTTTTAGCCTGGAACAATGAGCACCTAGTCCGTAAAGCCTCGGAGCAGATAAGTTCAAAGGCCGAATTAATCGCATTAGTGAGCCATATAAAAGTAGCGCATGAATATAGTTTTAAAGGTTTAAATAAGTTACTGGCTCCGTTTAGCGAAATAACACATAAGCTTTGCCAAGCAGTCAGGCCTTATAACAATCAGCATCAAGCCGCCAAAGATTTACGCCATAGCTTATCAATGGTTGGCTACGACAATGCACCGGCAATTATTCAGCGAGTAATATTTGAGCAATTAGTGGATACATCACATCATCCGCACAAACATATAGTACTCAATAAACTTAATAGCTTTATTCGTATTTTAGCTTTAATGGTAAGTAATAACCCAACTCAGCAATTTGAACATATAGCCTTGCCCATCTATGGCTATGCGCATTACTTATTAACCCATTGCAGTGCACAGATCTGTGCAAAAGTAAGTATTAATAGCGCGCCTAACCAAACCTACAGTGCCCCATTAGCCGCCTTTTTTGGGGTTGAAACGCTTGATAATGAGCATTTAAATACAGAATTAACTCAATTACTAAGTGATAATCCATGGACCAAACCACTGCTCGATGCTGAACAACAACCCAAAAAAGAGCTTAACGAGCAGCACACATTATGGATTAGTTTAAAGGTCGTGGCGCAAACTATTTTTAAACCCGCTTTACCTTTAACGCCTTGGCAACAACATACTTTAAATGCGCAGCTAAAAGCACAAGGCTTTAAATCTGAGGATGATTTTTTTGCGCAACTGCAAGGCTTATCGCTATATAGCAGCATTTAAGTCACTTATGCTGACTATAAACACAGGTTATACCCTGTATTTATAGTATAAACTGGCAAAATGGGCGATAAGTTGGTATAAATGCGCCCTCAAAATTTATCCACATACGTCACATAAATGACCTAACAAGCAGTTACTATTATCAGTAATAATTTATGTGCGTTTTTTATTCTTTTAAAGGAAAAGTCAATGGCCAAACAAACCATCACAGTGATCAAAGGCGACGGCATCGGTCCGAGCATTATCGACTCAGCACTTGAAATATTAAAAGCCGCAGGTTGCGATTTTGATTATGAATTTGTTGATGCAGGCCTTGCTGCACTAGAAAAAACTGGCGAGCTACTTCCTCAAGAAACAATTGATACCATCGCTAAAAACAAAATCACGCTTAAAGGTCCATTAACGACTCCAGTAGGTGAAGGTTTTACGTCTATTAACGTAACATTACGTAAGCAGTTTGGTTTATACGCAAACGTACGCCCTGTTAAATCATTTGTTGGTACTAAAGCACGTTACGATGATATCGATATCATTACTATTCGTGAAAATACCCAAGGTATGTACTCTGGTTTAGGCCAAGTAGTAAGCGAAGACGGTAACGAAGCAGAAGCTAAATCTGTAATTACTCGCGAAGGCGCTGAGAAAATCATCACGTTTGCTTACGAGTTAGCAGTACGTGAAGGCCGTAAAAAAGTAACCGCAGTACATAAAGCAAATATCTTAAAATCAACTTCTGGCTTATTTTTAAAAGTTGCACGTGAAGTTGCTGAGCGTTACCCACAAATTGAATCTACTGAAATGATTGTTGACGCAACATGTATGAAGCTAGTAATGACACCAGAAGAGTTTGACGTTGTAGTAACAACTAACTTATTTGGCGACATTTTATCTGACCTTTGTGCTGGCTTAGTTGGCGGTTTAGGAATGGCACCAGGTGCAAACATTGGTGAAGATGCAGCTATTTTTGAAGCAGTACACGGTAGTGCACCAGACATTGCTGGCAAAAACCTAGCAAACCCGACTTCTGTAATTTTAGCGTCTATCCAAATGCTTGAGCACCTAAATATGGGCGACACGGCTGAGCGTATTCGCAGCGCAGTAGCTGATGTAATTAAATCTGGCGATCGCACAACACGTGACTTAGGCGGCAGCCACGGTACAACTGATTTCACTCAATCAGTAATCGACCGTTTATAATTTAACAAGGTTAATCTTGTTTTAAGCCTAAAAAGCCAGCATCTTGCTGGCTTTTTTGTATTTTTACCTTTGCTAATTACATCACTTGGCATAACTAAATTTTTAATTATAAATGATTTTTTAATTGCGCAAGCATCACCTTTTATACCACTGGTGTTAAGTTATTAGACATTTAAATCGAATCGTTTTACTGCAAAAATAATTAAACATTTTTGCTAATACGCCTATAAAAACCACCTATCACTAATAGCGCGATTAAATAACCTATTGCCCCACCACTTGATGAAGATTCACTTTGCGCTGCTTGTACCAAGACTGTTAGATCACTATTTATAACGTCATTAGTTTGACTGTCTGTGAGTGTAAGTTTTACTGTATAACTCCCTGCACCTTGATAATGATGACTTGGGTTTTGCGTTGTACCTAGTGGGCTACTATCACCATAATCCCAGCTATACGTATAACTACCAGATCCACCCAATGGTGAACTATTAAATTGTACCGCTAAATTATTTGCCGTATAGCGCGTACTTAATTGCAGCGGTGCGTTAACACTCAAAGCTTGTTGTTGGCTAACACTTACCTCTTGCGTATCGGTTACCATCAATGCCAGGGTGTAATCGCCAGAGTAGCTAAATTGGTAATCTAGGTTTTCAGTTTGCGATACAAGCTCACCATCTATAAGCCAACTCATAGTGTAAGGTGGTTCCCCGCCACTTACGATTGCTTGAGCAGATAACGTTGCACCGTTTAACTGATACGCTAAATTTTCAATTTCTAGCGGCTTTGTAATGGTAATTTGTTTAGATTGTGTTTGCGTAGCCGTCTCACCCGTTGCCGAAAATGTAACGCTATAGGTGCCGTAATCGGCATAGGTATGAGTAGGGCTTAGCTCAGTGCTCGATTGCCCATCGCCAAAGTCCCATAAAAAAGTGTCTGTTGGGGTTAACTTTAAACCTGCTACATTAAAGCTAATAGTTGCCTCGTTTATTGTAGTGATTATTTGCTGTAGCGCATCATAGCTGAGTAAAAGCTCTGCAGTTTCACTTTCAGGATGTTGGCTAACTATCTCAAAGTTAAATCCTTGGGGTGTTAACACCACACCTGATTCAGCCTGCTGCATGAAGCTGTAATCAAAATGGTCATTAAACTTACTAATTGCCGCTAAGTCTTGATCGCCTAAACCGGCACTTTGCTGATATAAACTAAATGCAGCGTCGCGCACTTGTATAGGTGTATCTGCCAATGTGCTGCTACTTGTACCGCGATAAATTGGCTTTTGATCTGCATCAACCACTAAATTAAAACCGCTCCCAGGTTGCTCAGTCGTGTTGTTGTTATCATAAGCACTATTGCTATACCACAATAAAATACCTGGTGAATATTGCTCTGTTTGTAAGCCAGCATCCATCCCTCTATATGCGCGTAGCTGCAGATAGTAGTGGGCTGCTTTAGCATAAATATAACTACTCACGCGGCTAAAACCATTTAACGCTAAGGTAGTACTTGGCTGCTCTGCGTTATTTTTCCAAACCACAGTATTGTTGTGTGTTATTTTTAAATCATCGGCTACAAAGCCATAATAATGTGTGTTTGTATCGGTAACATACTCAATACTTAATGTAATGGTTTGTCCTGCATATTGTGTTAAATCAAACTCATGCTTTAAAAAGCCATTAGGTTGCTGCGCATCTGCATGTAAAAACGAATCACCACTTATATACGGGCCTATATCGCCATAATAGGGGTTGATCTCGGTTGTATAATTACCAACTAAAGGGGTTTGATTTACCTTTACTTGCACAAGGTCATAATCACGCTCAATACTGTAGTAAGCTAAAAAACTAAGAGTCAGTGGTGTAGCCACCTCAGGTAAAGTCACAGTTTGAGAAAGTGTCTGTGTTAGATTATTACCCGTACCAGAGTAAAATTGAAAATCACCTTCAACCGGGGTTTTAAATTTTTCGAGCTGCTGCGCAAGGCTCACTTTAATTTGGCTTTGCTGCTGAGAAAGTGAGCTAGTATAAACAAGCGACTGCAGAGGCTGGCTGTTCACTTCCTCCATGGTTAAATTAAGCTGGTTCACCCAATTGCCTTGGTATCTGTTTTGTAAATACTCAAGCGCCTGCGCACTAAACATAACCGGCTGTGAGCCCCTAGGCCCACCAGCCCAGCTACCCGTAGACATTATTGACCAAGACGATACAGGCTCACCCACCGTATTTGATTGTAAGTCGTACTCATCTGCTAATCCTAAGTCGTGACCAAATTCATGCGCAACCACACCTATGCTGGCATCGATTGGATTTATTGTATAACCCGATAACTTAACGCTACTACCGGCAATACTGACAGGTTCACTGTTTTCATCAAATACGTAGTAGCGGTGAGACCATATTGCATCAACGCCTAAATAGCCTCCACCAGATTCTTCACCAATACTTGAATGAAAAACCATAACATGATCGATAATGCCATTTGGCTCGTTGATTATGCCATCGCCGTCAATATCATCTAAATCTGTTAAATCATATTGCGTTAAATCAATATCGAATTGCGCTGTGGCTTTTTCTACCGCTTCTTTTATCAGTGCGGGGGCATTTATATCGCGTGTGTTGCCTACGCGTTCACCATAGGTTTTTGCATTATTATCTGCCCTAACCCACCCGTAAACTTGCCCATTAAAAGTTAGGCTAGCACCCGATGCGTCGTAGTAATAATCGTGTACGCTGCTAAGCGTTTCATTATTTGGGCCAACAAACCCACCCTTATTAAAAAGTAACTGTTGGTAATGCTCCTTTGTATAATTTTCGTAATACATGTCGGTATCATCATCAACTAGATGATTGTCGTCGTGTTTTAAATCAGGAAAATCAATTAAAATAGCCAGTACTTTAACCTCATTCAGCGCGTTGCTAGGGCTAGCCGTACTGGCATATTGCAGCTGCTTATTGGCTTGCTTAGCTGTGAAGCGATCTTTCATGGCCGAAACAGGTTTTAGCAGTAAAGGGCTAAGCCGCGCAGTATTCGCTAAGTAGCTTTCAACCGTTGGCTTGTTAGTGGTCTGTTGAGTATCAGCGCGTTTATTTAACCAGTACTCTATTCTTTGTTTGTTAATAATACCTGGGTCATGCGCACTGGTATTTGCTGCGTTAAGATTTAGGCTGCAAAGGAATAAGCCAAGCCCTATTATTTTTTTCACTGTATCTTCCCCAGATAAATTATTGCTCTATCATACCTAATATATGCATGGAGCACAGTGCTCAAATCACCTATTTACCCATTATGATTACTCGGTAAAATTAGCATAATTTCTTCATATTTTTTATATAACTACAAATAGCGTGCAATTTTTTAGTATTAAAATAAATTAATTTGAAATTTTAATCCAAAACAGCTCTTTCAAGGTTGACATAAGCACGTAAAACCCTTAAAAATAACCCCATATAGAATTTTTAATCTAAAGCAGCATTTTGCTTTTTATAAAGTGACAATTATGAAAAAACAACTTCACCTTTTAATCGTACTCGTAGTGGTCTTAGTGATAAGCCCAGCGGGGATGTATTAAAAAGTGAAATTGCTTTTTAAAAACCCTCGCACTACGCGGGGGTTTTTTTATGCATAAACAGCGCACAGAGGAATGAGGATGAGCAAACAAGAGTATAATGGTTCTGAACTAGTTGTTCGGGCATTAAAAGAGTTAAAGGTTAAGTATATTTTTGGCTACCCTGGTGGCTCGGTTTTAGATTTATACGATGCACTTTTTCAACAAGAAGACATTGAACATATTTTAGTACGTCACGAACAAGCCGCAACCCATATGGCTGACGGTTATGCCCGTGCCACTGGCGAAGTTGGTGTTGTACTTGCTACCTCAGGCCCTGGCGCAACTAACTGTATTACAGGTATTGCTACCGCTTATATGGACTCAATTCCAATGGTAGTATTATCGGGGCAAGTACCTACTAGCTTAATTGGTGATGATGCATTCCAAGAAACTGACATTGTTGGTTGTTCTCGCCCGGTTGTAAAGCATAGCTTTAACTGCAGAAGCGCTGAAGAAATTCCGGCTATTTTGGCAAAAGCGTTTTACATTGCCAGTACTGGCCGCCCAGGCCCCGTTGTTGTTGAGCTACCAAAAGATATGCTTAACCCAGCAATTAAGTTTGAGTACAACTTTCCTAAAACAACAGAGCTTAGAACCTACAGCCCAAATACAAAAGGCCACTCTAAACAAATTCGCAAAGCGGTTAGTGCTATTTTAGAAGCTAAAAAACTGGTTATATACTCAGGCGGCGGTATTATTTTATCTAACACCTCAGAGCAATTAACTCGCTTAGTTGAATCGCTAAATGCACCTATCACTAATACATTGATGGGCTTAGGCGGTATTTCAGGTATTCACCCAAATTACGTGGGTATGCTGGGCATGCACGGTACCCTAGAAGCTAATAAAGCTATGGCAAATGCCGATGTAATTTTAGCACTCGGAGCGCGTTTTGATGATCGTGTAACCAATAATGTTAAAAAGTTTTGTCCTAATGCAACCATCGTTCACGTAGATGTAGATCCAACCTCTATTTCTAAAACAATTAAAGCACACATTCCAGTTGTGGGCTGTTTAGCCACTGTGATGGAGCAACTGCAAGCCGGCATAGATAAAAGCAGTATTCAAATTGATCGCAGTGCACAAGAAGATTGGTGGCGACAAATTATTAGCTGGCGCGAACAAAAGTGCCTAAGCTACAACACCGATGGCGATAAAATTAAGCCTCAAGCGGTTATAGAAGCAGTGTATAAAGCGACCAATGGCGACGCGTATGTAAGCTCAGATGTAGGGCAACACCAAATGTTTGCAGCGCAGTATTATCCATTTAAAAACCCTCGTCAGTGGATTAATTCTGGCGGTTTAGGCACCATGGGCTTTGGCTTACCAGCTGCTATGGGTGTTAAGCTTGCCTTTCCTGATAAAGAGTCAGTGTGTGTAACCGGCGATGGTTCTATTCAAATGAATATTCAAGAGCTATCTACATGCTTACAGTACAACTTGGCTGTAAAAGTGGTTTCGCTAAATAACCGCTCATTAGGCATGGTACGCCAATGGCAAGATATGATTTACGGCGGTCGCCATTCATCATCTTATATGGACTCATTACCTGACTTTGTAAAACTTGTTGAAAGCTATGGCCATGTAGGCATAAAGGTAGATACGTTAGATGAGCTACAACCTGCTATAGATAAAGCCATGAGCATTAACGATCGTTTAGTATTTTTAGATATTAACGTTGATGAAAAAGAACATGTATACCCAATGCAAATTAAACTAGGTGGCATTGATGAGATGTGGTTACGTAAAGGAGTAAAAGCATAATGCGTCGTATATTATCTATTTTATTAGAAAACGAACCGGGAGCCTTATCTCGCATTGTTGGGCTTTTTTCACAGCGCGCCTATAACATAGATAGCTTAACAGTGGGCACTACTGATGATGAGTCACTGTCACGTATCACAATTACCACTATGGGTGATGATAGAATCGTTGAGCAAATTACTAAACAAGTTAATAAATTAGTTGATGTACTTAAAATTATTGATTTGACCGAAATGAGTCACATCGAACGTGAATTATTACTTGTTAAAGTATTTGCCCAAGACGAAACCACACGTGCAGCAGTTACACGCGTTGTAGATGTGTTCCAAGGTGCTATTTTAGATATGGGTCGCCAAAGCTACAGTTTACAACTGGTAAGCAGCACAGACAAAATAGAATCGTTTTTAGACACCCTACGCCATGAAACCGACATTATTGAAGTGGTGCGCTCTGGTGCTGTGGGTATTGGCCGTGGTGACAAAGCATTAAAAGCGTAATTAATTAAAGCTTAAGCGTTTTATATTAAATCCCTGCTAAGCAATTAGCAGGGATTTTTTGTGTTAAGCCCTGCTTTATATTCCTTTGCATAAATACCTAATTAGGCATGTGGAAATAAACTTAACCAAGTTAAGCTCACTACTTTAATGTAGGCAAAAAAAAAGAGCTAAATAGCTCTTTTTTAAAAAATTCTGTAAAGCGCCAATTAAGGGTTTACTTGGTCTTTAAGACCTTTACCTGCTTTAAAGCTTGGGATAGTTGCCGCTGCGATTTGGATCTCAGCACCCGTTTGTGGGTTACGGCCAGTACGTGCTGCACGTTCTTTAACTGAGAAAGTACCAAAACCTACTAATGCAACTGAATTACCTTCTTTTAAAGAAGAAGTTACAGCGCCAGTAAACGCGTCAAGTGCACGTGTAGCAGCGGCTTTAGAGATTTCTGCATCAGTAGCGATTTTTTCAACTAATTGAGCTTTATTCATTGTTAGATTCCTATTCGTTATTATTTTGCCTTCGCAAAACCTATCTTTATGCATTTTTAAAGAGTTAGCAACAGCAAATTGCATTTTTTGCTTAAATACTTCGAAAATGCGTAAAATTTTAATAATTCTCGGTAAAATACAGCGTGTTGGGTTAACTAAAACTTAATTTAAGTACACAAAAGGCACACTTTAAATAACACACTGCTCTATATTTTTTCGATAACTAAGGTCACTTCCCCAACCTCGACACCAAACTTAACAATAGACGTTCGGTTTATCAAGCGCGATTGTGTAACCAGGTACATCCAATCATCAAAATTAACCTCAAGCGTACTGCCGTCATAGGGTAAGGCCACATTGTAGTTCCAATGAAACACACTGCCTGCGCTTTTACCGGTTGCTATGCCAAGCACATCATCAGCACGTCCCACTAAGCTATTATCGGCATTAAGCGTGACATACCAAATACGCTTTTGTGTTTCACCATCATCATACACAAAGTCTTCCTCTATAACGCCCTCGTGACCTTCCCAGCGCGCATTCATAGTGACAACAAGTTTACGTGTCAGTTCGCCTTTATAATCTTGCACAACGCCGTATGCTTTCAAATCGCCGCTAAAAAACGCTTTAAAATCAAATTCTGGGTTGCTGCTATTGTAGTGTTCTACTTTTGGCGCGGAGCAGCTCACTAAAAATAATGCGACCATTAAAATACATAGCTGTTTAAATTTATTTATATTTCGCATGTTAATTCCCTAATAACTGTTTTCTAAGTGCTGGCTCTGAGGTGTTTGGGCTTAGCCAAATAGCTAAAAACTGGTTGGCAAATTGTGAGTCTGTAATTTCACCTAACTTTTTTTCATTATGATAAAAAGTAGTCTGACCGCTTGGTGACGTTTGTAAGCTTAACGACTCGCCTTTTTTAATGTCTGGCCAAAGAGCGAGCAATTTATCAGCATACTTAGCTGATAAATCACTTTTACCTAAATGTTGCCATTGCTCTTCAGTGGCTTTAACAATGTCTTTTGCTGCAAAATCTCGTAAATAGGTGAGCTTAAATTTTACTGGGTGATCCTGTTGTTTATAACTTCCTGAGCGGGTGTATAAGGTTGCATCGTAAACATCCCAAAATAAATATTCCATGCGCGCCTCGCCCACTTTTTTAAAGTCAGTCTGCTCTTCACTAAAACTCAACGGGGTAAAAAAAGTAGCCATAATCATTGTGGCCGTTACTGCACATATTTTTGCGGTAATATTCATACAAGCTCCTGTTATTGCTTGCTAAAATTTAAAAGCGCTTTAATTTTTTGGTTAATAATAAGAATTAATGTAAAGGCTGCAGCCCAAAGTGAGCCGTACAGAAGCCAAAATGCCCAGACAGGTGAATAAATACTAAGCACGCCAAATTGAGCACCTGAATAATAACTAATTGGCGCAAAGGCTAAGCACACTAAATAGGCTTGCCAAAGTTTGAGGTTAGTAATAAACGCCATTGATGTGTTTAAGCAAAGCAATAATGCAGCCCATAGCAAGGCTAACCAAAGCGGGAAAGGTGATACTTTAAACTCCAGAAGGTTTAGCTGCACAGCAAGGTATTCACATAACAGCGCAATAGGTAAAGCTTTGGCTAATAGCAGCCCATCGAGCTTATGCTGCTTTGATAAAACAAACATAAGCACAACAATAATTGATGTGTATAAAACAGATTGAGCTTCTAAAAACAGTGATAAAAACCACACTGTTTGAAAAAGCACAAAATTAATAATTAAGGGCAATTTCGTCATTTTGACTAGTAAAACGTGGTTTACGAGCCGTTAAATGAACAGTACTAGTTGCTCGCGTTCTAAAAGCACCTTCACAGTAAGCAAAGTAAAATAACCATAACCTGTAAAAACGCTCATCAAACTTGTCACTGTCTAAGGTGTGCCAGTTATCGATAAAGCGTGTGCGCCAATCGGCTAGTGTTCTAGCATAATGCGCACCTATGTCGTTTACAGTATGAATAACCATATCGGTATTGTTTTTAATTTGCTCGCTCATCTCATTAATTGAAGGCAAACAACCACCGGGGAAAATATACTGCTGAATAAAGTCAGAGTTTTTTAAATAATGTTGATAACGTTGATCGCCAATAGTAATTGCTTGAATAAGCATTGCACCGTCTTCTTTAAGCAAGCTATTACATTGCTTAAAAAAGCTTGGTAGATATTCATGCCCTACTGCTTCTATCATCTCTATTGATACGAGCTTGTCGTATTGACCTTCTAATAAACGATAATCGAGCTTGAGCAAAGTTATATTATTTTCAAGCCCTAGCTGTTTAACCTTGTTTGCAACATAGGCATATTGTTCATCAGAAATCGTTGTTGTGGTTACATGGCAGTTGTAATGTGTGGCTGCGTAAATAGCAAACGCCCCCCAGCCTGTGCCAATTTCAATAACTGAATCCCCTTCGTTTATCTCTACCTGCTCACAAATTTGTTTTAGCTTATTTTGCTGAGCGTCCTCAAGTGAGGCGTCTTTTTCAGGATAAACAGCGCAAGAATAAAGCATTTCATCACTTAAAAATGACTCGTATAAATCGTTACCTAAATCGTAGTGTGCAACAATATTCTTTTTCGAACCAGATTCTGAGTTGCTGTTTTTGAGATGGTTGAACCGGTGAGCTAAGCCACTAAAAAACGAGAATTTTTTTTCAAACGCATCTAGTTGTTTTTGGTTTATAGCAAAAATTTCGATTAGTTTGGTCAAGTTGTCACACGACCATTGCCCAAGAATGTAAGACTCACCCGCCCCCACACTGCCAGATAGCGCAAATGCTTTATACATGGCGGTGTCGTTAACGGTAATAGTGGTTTTTAAGTCTGAATGTTGTTGACCAAATACTGCTGAGCAACTGTTCTCAACTAACACTATTTGGCCTGTTTCAATACTTGCAAAGGCTTTGGTGACTAGCTTTTTATATAAGTTTGTAAACCAACCTGTTTGCTCTTGGCAATTTATACTTGAGACTTTTTCCATCTTAAACCCTTTATAATTGTATCGATACCTGCAACAAGGCTTGTTTAACTATACTAAGGTTTTCCTGAATGACCTAAAAAAGGAACCCTTTTAATAAACAGCTTAAATGCTTGCACATAAATACCTTTGAAAATGGACAAAGTCATCGCAGGAAATTTTTTTAATAATTTATTAACTTCTTGCCTAGTTAACTGACTTCGCTTTAGCCGTAAAGAAGCGTCAAATAACAACTCATCCCCACGTTTATTTTCTATATGAATTAATGTGTTATCGACAGTGTGTTGTACCTGCCAATGGTAGTCCATATCTAAATTCATAAAAGGTGATACGGAGAAAGCCTTTTTAAAGTTCACTTTTTTTTGTAAGGGCACCAAATAATAATGGCGCTCATTCCAAGGCGTATTGCTTACCTCGGCCACCATATAGTTAAAGTTATCGGTGCTATTACCGTAAAAGTAAAAATTTACAGGGCTAAAATAAATTCCCATGCACCTAAGTTGACCAAGCATATAAATATGCGTAAACGTCTCTTTAACACCTAGTTTTTCTATTTGGCACTGTGCACGTTCAAAAATGCTTAATGGCTCTGAATTTGACAGTGTATTTAAATAATCAGCTTGATTAAAACGCAGTGCTTTAAAACCAAAAGTACCTAACATAGGGTGGATATTATTAAGCAATAACGGATTTTTTAAATCTACCCACATCATATACAGTGGGTATTTAAACTGATGGTTTTTTACAGCAAAGCGCCGATGCCTTACATCGCCTAAGTATACAGCGCTATTCAAATTCAACACCTAACTGTTTAGCCACATCTACTCCACTGCGAACACCATCTTCATGAAAACCGTTATACCAATAAGCACCACAAAAATAGCTATTATTTTGGCCATCAACAGTGTGCTTTAGTTTTTGTGCGGCAATGGATGATTCGTTAAAAACAGGGTGATGATAAGTAAACTCGCGTAATATATTTGCTTTGTTAATCCCTTCTAAGTGATTAAGGGTTACACAAAATTGAGTATCTGAGTCAATACCTTGCAGTATATTCATTTGGTATGTAACAACCGCTGCTTTATCGGTATTTTCGTTTAGAAGGTAGTTCCAACTTGCCCAAGCGGCTTTTCTATCTGGCAGTAAACGGGTATCAGTATGCAGTACCACCGAATTTTCGGTATAGGGAATTGCACCTAATACAGCCTGCTCTTGCTCAGTAGCATCGCCCAGTAATGCAAGGGCTTGATCTGAGTGGCACGCAAATACCACTTTATCAAATTCAGCTTGCTCGCCATTTTCAAGGGTAATAATTACTTTATTATCTACACGAGTAACCGTCTCTATATCGGTGTTTAGTTTTATCCGATCCGCAAAACCTTTAATAAGCGGCTTAATGTATTGCTTAGACCCACCAGGAATTACATACCACTGCGGCCTATTTGTAATATCAAGTAAGCCATGGTTGTAAAAAAAGTTTACAAAAAACTCAACCCCTACATTTTGCATCTCTTTGATGCTAGTTGACCAGATAGCCGCCCCCATAGGTAAAATATAATGGTATTTAAAAAAATCATTAAAGCCGTGCGTATCTAATAACTGACCCAGCGTTTGATCTTTCGGGTAGTTTTGCTCGCTGTGCATTGCTTTACATAATTTATTAAACTTAACAATATCGCTTAACAAGCGCCAAAACTTAGGCCTAAATATATTTCTTTTTTGGGCGAATAAACTGGTGAAGGTATGTCCGTTGTACTCAAAACCGCTTGCTTGATTATGAACGCTAAAGCTCATTTGTGTTTCTTGTCTATCTACGCCAATGCGCGCGAGTAGTTTTTCAAAATACGGGTAAGTGCGATCATTAAATACTATAAAGCCCGTGTCTATTGCGCGTTTAACTCCAGCATCAGATATCTCTACTGTCGCGGTATGACCACCAATATAATCGTTTTTTTCAAATACGGTAATATCGTAATGTTTATGCAGTAAATGAGCACAGGTTAAACCCGATACGCCAGAACCTATTATTGCTATTTTTTTCAACGGGCTAGTCCTTTTGATAAACGTAACCAAAGTGGTAACGGTAAAATACGTAATGCTTTTAAAATAAGCGTAAACCGATAAGGAAAATGAACTTCTTTACGGCGTTTATTGATCCCCCTGATCATGTAATCAGCGGCCTCTGTTGCTGTAACGGCCATAGGCATTGGGAAATCGTTTTTATCAGTAAGGGGGGTTTTTACAAAACCAGGGTGTACTAACGTAACATCAACATCATTTAAGTCGATTGCTAAACTTTTCGCTAAATAGCTTACCCCAGCCTTAGATGCGCCATAAGCTTCTGAACGTGGCAGAGGTAAATATGTAACGCTTGAGCTAACAAGCACAAGTTGTCCGCCCGCATTAATTTTTGGTAATAGTGCCTCTAGGCAATAGCCCATTGCCAGCAGATTAACCGAAATAACTCGCTCAAACAAAGCGCTGTCAAAGTTACGGGCATCATCAACATACTCACAGTTACCAGCATTAAGAATAACCTTATCAAAAGCACTAAACCCAAGAGTTGCTTGCTTTATATCTTTAAGATCTGTGGCATCAAACTGACACGCTTTAATATTGGTGTGTTTTTCAAGCTCAGCTAACTTTTCTAGGTTTCTACCGCATGCAATCACTGTGTTGCCTTGCTGGGCGTACTTTATTGCAAGCTGCTCACCAATACCTGAGGTTGCACCTGTAATTAAAATATTCATCGCTACCCTGCTCGTTTATCTATGTAATTTATAATCCCACCCAAAATAGGAATATGCTTGTATAGCATTTCACCTACATTTAAATAGTCGCGGTGGTTAATAATCTTACCCTCTTTAAATACCAGCTTACTGTGCCCTTCTACCGATATAGTTTTGCCAGAAGCCAATTTTGGGTGAGCGTAATGCATAGTCCAATATAAAAACGCTTTGTCATCACGCTCATAGGTATCACTAATATCAAACTGACAATGCTTAACGTTACTATAAAGATTAGAAAAATATCGGGTAAGCTCACTTAACCCGTATATTTCATGCATTGGGTCTTTAAATTTAATTTGCTCGCTGTAAATGTCATTGAGCAAATGCAAGTTTGATTTATCGAGTTGTTGATATATTTCTACAAATTTTGCTACCGGTAATGCTGTTTCCATATCACACCTTAAATGCAGCTATTGCACGTTCGCGAGCTGCTTTATGATCTACAATTGCCGGCCAGTAACATTGCTTATCAGCGCCTATTGACGCTAAATAAGCGTGCGGAAAATGAATATGTTTATCTGGCACTTTTTCAAGCTCTGGCAAATATTTACGTATAAATTTACCATTAGGATCAAAGCGCTCACTTTGAGTGATAGGATTAAAAACGCGAAAATAAGGCTGCGCGTCACAGCCAGTACTTGCAGCCCACTGCCAACCGCCATTATTAGAGGCTAAATCGCCATCAATAAGGTGCTGCATAAAAAACTGCTCGCCTTCACGCCAGTCAATCAATAAATGTTTGGTCAAAAAGCTGGCAACCACCATTCTTAAGCGATTATGCATCCAGCCAGTTTGAACTAACTGCCTCATCGCTGCGTCAACGAGTGGGTAACCTGTTTTTCCCTCGCACCAAGCTTTAAACTCAGCCTCGTTTTTACGCCATTTAACGCTATTGTACTTCTCGTTAAAGTTATCACCACGTGAAAGCTTAGGAAATTGCGCAATTAAATGGCGATAAAATTCGCGCCAAATAAGCTCGTTTATCCAAGTAAAAGTTTTACTTTTAGATGTTGTTAAAATATCTGGGTAGCGGTTTTGAATGTTAACCACTAACTGCTTAGGGCTTATAATACCCAGCGCTAAATAAGGGCTTAAACCCGATGTGCCTTTAATGCTGGGTATATCACGCTGATCGTCATAGCTACTTAATTTGTCGCAAATAAAATTATCAACAATTGTTGCTAAGCTTTCATCATCAACCGGCCATTTTTCTGAGCTGCCATCTGTCTTTAATGCCTTGTTAGCATCAATATCTATTGGCTGTTTGTCTAATGGCCACGCTAATAGGCTAAAATGCGTATCTTGATGCTGTTTAAGCCACTGTTTTTTAAATGGCGTAAACACTTTATACATTTCGTTGTTTTGGTTTTTAACACTTCCAACAGGCGCTATTACATCTCCCTCATACAGGGCAAAAGTAATATTTTTATCATCACATTTTGCAAGTATTTGCGTATCGCGATTTACTTCATTTAACTCATACTCTTTGTTAGCAACTATATGGTTAATATGGTGTTTATCGCAAAATGATAAAAGCGCATTTTCACAATCATCAAAATAAGGGGCATCAATAATGTGCAGCTTTATTGCGTACTGCGCTAGCTCCTCACGTAAATAATTGATCCGCCTTTTTAGTAAATCTATTTGAATAGGTGCAGTATTATGCTGTTGCCACTGCTTTTCGCAGATAAAAAAAATGGCCTGTTTAGCGCCATTGTTTAACGCTTCAATAAGCGCTTCGTTAGAAAAAAGGCGCAAATCGCGCCTAAACCAAAAAAGTGTATTCATTATATGCCGTAACGTAATTTTAGTTCATTAGGGTAAGGATTAAAAAACACCTGCTTTTCTAAATATTCATTAGGGTGTACTTTAAGATGGTGTTTTAGCAAAGTAAGCGGTACATATAAGGGGACAATGCCTTGACGATACTCATCTATGGCATTTCTAAGCTCTTGCTTCTCTATCTTAGATAAGTCTTTTTTAAAGTAGCCCTGTAAATGCATTAACGTATTGCAGTTATTTCTGCGCGATGCAGGCTTTTTAAGACCATTCATTAAACCAAGAATGTACTCACCTGCTAAAGCGTTAATATCATCGCCTTTATAAGTACCAAGTAAATTACCTAAATCTCGGTATGCTTGGTAATTATGAGCCATGAGTAAATATTTATATTGAGAATGAAACTGCGTAAGCTTATGCACTGTAAGCGGCTCAGAGGCTAGCAATTGCCATTGTTTATACGCATATACACGCATTACAAAGTTTTCGCGTAAATGCATATCGTTTAAGCGGCCGTTTTCTTCGCATGGCAATAATGGATTGTGCTTCATTATTTGCTCAGCAAAAAAACCAACGCCTTCAGATGTATTGCCGGTGCCCGCCTCGTTATATATTTTTATTCTTTCCATACCACAGCTCGGGCTTTTTGCACAAAAAACAAACCCACTTAAATTTTGTGCTTGCTCTGTAGCAACTTTTTTACCGTATTCAGTTAGTTTAGGCCCAACATCACCAGTACCATCTGGGCGACACACTTTTATTGTATCGCCCACACGCACTTGGCGTATGGTTGGTCTAGGAATAGGTAAACCTACGGCTACCTCTGGGCAAAATCGGGTGTACTCTACGTATTTACCGAGTTCATCCATACAAAAATTAGACTTTTTATGGCCTGTATCAAAACGTACTTTTTCGCCTGCTAAGCAAGCGCTAATACCTATTTTTATTGTGTCTGTTTGCATAAATTCTCTTAATAAATCAAGTTACCTATAGGATTAAGTAACTTACTGAGTCCTTTATTAAAATGTAGCGCACTACTGACTACTGTAAAGCACAAGCAGCCGTTTTTTGTAAGTGGCGTATGCTGATGAGAGCCATCTTGCCAAATAAAGTCACCTGGCACGTAACTGCCCTCTTCATCACTAAATTCACCATCTAATAGCAATGTTACTTCAAAACCAGTATGAGTATGCTCTGGGATTTCGCCACCTGCACCTATGTGTAAAAGGCTCGAGCGCAATGGGCCATCATCAATAGCAACACGAGAGCGAGCAAGCTTACCCACTTGCGTAAAGCGCCCATGCGAAATACGTGTTAAGGCACGTGGTAGTTCGTAGTTATGCTCATTAACTTGTATCGTTACCGGCTCAACTTCATACACTTCATCAATACTAGGATCAGCTGTTATCAAGTTAAGTAGGTCAGTATCGAAGTCTACTTCTTCGGTATCGTGGCTGTTTTTAACCGTGCTGGAGCTCGATTGCGACTCGCTAAACACCTCTTTTGCGTTTTCTGCTTCGAGTTGTGCCACTTTTGCTTGACACACTGGGCACATATCAACATGAATAGATACCGCAACACTTAACGATGCAGGTAACTGCGCTGAACAATATTGTGCTAGTAAAGTTTCACTAGGGTGATGTTTAATCATGCTGATCTCCCATTTCATTACGTAATTTTTGCAAGGCTAAACGCAATCGTGATTTTACCGTGCCTACAGGAATATTAAGTTGTTGAGCTAGTTGCTCTTGCGACATATCTTGAAAATAAACACCTCTAACTACCTCTCGCTGTGCAGCTGGCAATTTATCTAGGTAGCGTTTAATTTGTTGGTCTTCCAAGTGGTCGCTAAATTCAAGTGTTGTATCTTGGGATTCATTAATAAGTGGCCAAATATCTTCGCTTATATTTTCTTCTTTATTACTTTTCATTTTACGAAGCATATCAAATGAGGCATTACGCATTACGGTATATACCCAAGTTGTCGCAGCCCCTTTATCGCTGTGATACAAATGCGCTTTACGCCAAACTGAGGTTAGTGTTTCTTGTACAAGCTCCATAGCTTGTGCCTCAGAGCCAAACTGCTTAATTCCAAATCGTTTAATTTTTGGCGAAAAATACTCAAATAAGTAAGCAAATGCTCTTTTGTCTCGCGAAGTGGCTACATCAAGCAGAGCTTGCATAAGCTCTGCACTTGGCGTTTCTGGCATGGCAGTATATTTACCTGTATTAGGTTCACAACGTGGTGAGGGTTGTTGACTTACCATAATAATTAATCCCGTGTGTGCTTTTGTACAAATCTATACGCCAAGCAATTAAACGCAGATCACATTATTTTAGGCAAATTCATTGTTAATCACAGTATGGAGGAAGTTTAGTAAGTTAGCAAAGTTACTTTCGAACGCAAGTTGCTGTTTTTTATCAATAGATATAGGTAAAAGCTCAAGCCAGCGCGCAACTACCCAAGCTAAATTATCAAACTTGGTTTGCCTATATAAAGTAGAAAGTTCTTTATTGTTTAAAAATATATCCTGCAAAGAATCAGACAAACGTTGGTTATCAGCCGAAATTTCACTGTGGGAGTCATTGTACCAATACGGCGTATTGCAATCGCTTAATAAGCCATGGCGCAATTGGCTTTCGTCTTGGTATACGTCATTTATTTGCACGCTTTTAGCAGCGTACACATCAATAAGTAGCATATTGCTAGGGTCTTGATCAAAGTCGATAATATCGACCAAACAACCCTGAGCGCTAATATTAAATGGCGTATCGTGCTGGTAGGTGCACAGTACAAAACCGACGTTATTTTGTAGTGCGGTTTTTACCATGTTTAAATACCTAGGTTCAAATATACGCAAACGCGTATAGCCTTCAGGTAATACAAATATTGGTAATGGGAAAATCGCACGTTTCATAAAGTCTACTTCTTTAAATTACACTGCCTTTATTTACGTGCGCTTTTACTAAGTCGATCAGCTTACTGAAATCGAATTATTTACCTATTAATTAAAAGTTGATCCAACTTCCCATACTTTTTATTACTTGAACCATATAATAAACACTAATCATGCTTACAACAGGCGCCAACATAAGTGCAAATAATCCTAATTCATTACTCATCGTCTTATCCTTTTGCACTTATTTAGCTTTAACTTGCGTATTTACCGGTGCTGTTGACTGCACAGTAACGTTTGATTGCTCTTGCGCTTGGTCTAGTAATTGCTCAAGTACTGCCTGTGCATCAAAACTAAGGCTTTGCGAAATTGATTGCTCAAGCTCAGCCGTTGCTTGATTAATATAGCTTGTTACGTTTTGCGTTATGATATCAGTTACATCTAAGTCCACTTCACTTGCATGTACTTGCGAAGAACTTAATACTAATAAACTTGCCATAGCGATTTTAATTGAATGTTTCATAATGGTATTCCTTGTTGTGTATATTGTTTAGACGCAATAACATAATCAAGGGTTGTGCCAACAGAAAAATAAAAATTAAACCATTGATATTTAAAGACTATCTTAAAAATCATAGAGCAACGCAGCATTCAGGCTTGGTTAATTTAACTAACCTTTTTAATTTTTTGACTAACTATTAGTAAATATTTTCAACTCACAATTTGCAGTTTAAAACAATTACTACCTTTACTGTTTATTTTGCGCATCGGGTTTTACTTTTTTACCTAACCTGTAGGCATCAACCATACTGAGTAACCAAATAACTACCATTAAAGGAAGGTATTTATATTCCCCAAGCTGAGCACATTCACTTGATGGATTACGAGCAGCTTGTAAAATACCTGAAGCCGTCATCGGGATTTTACCTGCTAAAATTTCATTTGCGCTACATTGTGCTATAGCCAAAATATCACCTAATGTCATAAACAAAAGTAGCGTAAAAACACCTGCAAAAATACAACCTATTAAATGCTTTTTAAGCGATAAATGTCCTGCCCCAGGATACACGATGGCCGTAAGTAAAACGGCTTTGAGCTCTTTTTTCATGATAAACATGCCTTCATTAATTGAGTCTATACGACCACACTATAACCAATTAATTCCTTTTAAAATCAATAAAAGTAAGGTGACTAACTTACAGTAACAATGATGACATTGAAACATTGAGCGTACACCTGTACACTCAAGTTTAATTAATAAGTGGTAGGACAAGTATGACGATAGATGCACCCTATTCTCGCAAAGAAGAAAAGCTCAATGTATTAAGCCATGCACTGGGTATATTTTTTGCCGTGTTTGTAATGTGGGACTTATTTAAACAAGCCACCAGCGTAAAAGCCTATATAAGCACCGCTGTATATGGGGCTAGTTTATTTGTATTGTTTTTATCATCCACACTTTATCACGCCAGTGTACAGCCAAAAATACGCGCTTTTTATAAAAAGTGTGATCACTGCGCTATTTACGTATTAATAGCCGGTACCTACACCCCATTTTTGTTGCTATCCCTTAATGGCGCTTGGTCTTGGGGGACACTGAGTTTTATTTGGGCAGTCGCGCTTGGTGGCGTTGCTTATAAAGTACTGGTTAAAAATGGTAATAAAAAAATATCGCTGGCTACCTACTTACTCATGGGCTGGTTTGCCCTTGCAATTGTTTACCCGCTTTATTTAAATATTGATGTAAACGCACTTTACTGGTTACTTGCCGGTGGTATTTTTTATAGCTTAGGTACTATATTTTATAGCGCTAAAAGCACGCAATTTAGTCATGCTATTTGGCACTTATTTGTTATTGCTGGGTGTGTGTGCCATTACATTTCAATTACTAAATATGTTTATTGATGTCAGCTTAACGGGGTTGAAATCAAAGTAAATAATAAAACCGTAGAAAGCTGAAAAAGCATTTGTGTACCCACAATTATTTACAGCAAAGTATCAACTGTTATTTATTGCTCATTCCTAGGGCCTGTTTGAACTCATAGCCCCCGTTTTAATTGTATAATAGTCCGATTGTTGAGGAAGGTGTATTAAATAGTATGTACGTAAGTGCCTTGAAACGGGTGATATAGATACACGCATAAAAAATTAGTCATCGATTTTATACTAAGCCGCTTAAACAAGTGATCAATTTTGAAGCTGGAAAAACGTGTAGATAACTAGGCAATAAATTCGCTATTTAGTAGTGCTCAGCAATTGCTCCTGCATTGCTCTACCTTCTGCATCCATGCAGTCGTAAATGAGGATTTATTAACTCAGGTAGCGACACATTGAGCCCCGCAAAATGATTCAGTATTATTACGAATTCGTATTACTATACATGAACCAAAATCTGATAACTTATTGATAGTAATTCTCATAATTATCAATATAACTATCCCAGACAGGATGTTCTCCTATTGTTTCTCTAAATGTTTCTAGAAATTTATTGACCAGTGGTGTCGGACTTCTGTGTGGGTAAACCGCATAAAGCGCACCAAATGATTCTGGCAATGCATAATTTGTTAGTAAAGGCACCAAATCAAATTTCTTAATATTGTCACCCAACATATAGAGTGCGAGTACGCCAAAACCTTGCCCAGACTTTACCGAGTCAAGAACAAGTTCTTGTTCATTGACTCTATATCTTCCTTTAAATTCCCACAGTTTGAATTCACCACTTTTAGGGTCTTTTCCGATAGGAATTTTATTGACGACAAGTCCTCCACTAGAGAAAAAAACCGCGGGTAGTTTAACCAAGTCTTCGGGTGTTTTCGGCATACCATATTGCTCTATAAACGATTTAGAAGCTAAAATGGCAACATTATTGTCGGCTAACTTTCTGGCAACTAAATTTGAATCTTGCATATCTCCAATTCGAAAAGCTATGTCATACCTGTCTTCAATGACATTCAATACTTTGTTACTGAGATCGAGTTGAACATCAGTATCTGGGTATCTTTGCATAAATATTTTTATTGCTTTTTGTACATACAACTTACCAAATAATGTCGGACAGGTTATTCGCAGTAACCCTTTCGGTTTTTCATGAAACGACTCAACAATACGGTGCGTATCAGAAATCGTTTGCCTAACGGACTCCGCTTGCTTCAATACTTCTTTTCCTGCCTCAGTGAGCGACAGCGAACGGGTGGAGCGGTTAAGCAAACGAGTACCTAGCTCGCTCTCTAGCATTTTAATTTGCTTTGATAATGAAGATCTATCCATGAGCCTTAATTCAGCGGCCTTGGTATATGACCCTTGACGGACAACATCCAAAAATAGATCTAGCCTAGTTGCAATATCCATAACCCTCCCCCCTTACTCCACCATTATTGTAGTTATTCCTGACAACACAATATTTTCTTGAATTATCTGAAGAATGATACAAGCCAAATATTATAAGCCATATGATCACTTGACGTTATCATTGAAGGTTTATCGCTGCAATGATTATGGAAAATATATCCACAATCATGGGGTGAAACACATGATTATCTTTTAACAGATATCACGCATAATTCTACCCATCAACAATAATACACAACGGAGTAATGGGTGTATGAATAAGCAAATTAAAATTGATTTCGTATCTGACGCTGTTTGCCCTTGGTGTGCAATCGGCTACACGCGACTAAAACAAGCCATCGCAGAGTTAAATTTACAAGAAGAAGTCCACATTGAATGGCAGCCATTTTTCTTGAATCCAGAAATGCCTTTGGAAGGTGAAAATATTTACGATTATGGAACGCGCAAATACGGAAGAACCAAGCAAGAAGGCGACTTTAATAGAGCCAATATTACCCAACTAGGAAATGAGGCAGGGTTTACCTTCAACTTTACTGACAATTCACGTGTCGTGAACACGCGAGATGCACATACGCTACTGGACTTTTTAAAAGGCACTAAAGAGCAAACTGAACTTAAGGAAAAGTTGTTTAACGCCTTCTTTACTGAGCAAAAGGATATCTCTGACAGAAAAGTGCTTGAGCACTTGCTTAGAGATACGGGTGTGAAAGTGCCTAATATCTCTAAAATACTGGATGACCAAGACACTCAAAATCGTATTGCTAATAAAGTATCACACTGGCATAGCCTCGGAATTACCGTCGTTCCTACAATGATTTTTAACAACGAACTTGTCGTTAACGGTTCTAGAACGATTGAAGCGTATAAGCAAATATTAACTGAACTCGTTTCATCGTACTCACTAACCGCATAAACCATTAACCATTAACCATTAACCATTAACCAAATTTTAAGAGGTATCAACATGACCGAATTTACAATACATAACGTAGAATCAGCACCGACAAAAAGTAAAGCAATACTAGAAGCTTCGCTAAAAACCAACGGTATGATCGCTAATTTACATGGAATAATGGCAGAAGCGCCAGAACTGCTTATAGCCTATCAAGAGCTGGGAAAACTTTTTACGAATACCTCATTCAACAAAGAAGAACTCACCGTTGTTTGGCAAACCATTAATGTTGAACACAATTGTACGTATTGTGTTCCTGCCCATACGGGAATTGCAAACATGATGAAAGTTGACCCTGCATTGACCGAAGCATTAAGAAATCAAGATAAAATGCCAACCCCTAAACTTCAAGCACTACAGGATATGACACTGAGCGTTGTTCGTAATCGAGGCAATGTTTCAGATGATGACGTTAGCGCTTTCTTTGCTGCGGGTTATGCTCAGCGTCAATTATTAGAGATTATTCTTGGCGTGTCTCAAAAAGTGATCAGTAATTATGTGAATCACATCGCGAAAACGCCCGTAGACAAACCTTTCCAAAAATTTTCTTGGGACAAAAAAGCGTAACACCGAGCTGATTATTAAAGAGAGATTAAACATGACTATATCGAAGACACTCTCGATTGCTGCTACGGTGATGACCGTAGCAGCAGGCATATCGGTGTCAAACTTAGCACTCGCTAAGGCAAAGCCACAAAAAACCGATGAATCAGCAACCATTGAAGTGCTAACAACATATCCGCATGGTAATTTTCTTGAAAACTTAGAAGTTCAACAAGATGGTAGGTTACTTTTTACCAACTACCCTACAAAGTCAATTGAAGTGATGGAACAAGGTGGGCAGACGAAAACATTTTCGACACTGTCTGCTTACCCATTGAGCCTTATTTCAATTGATGGAGGCTACCTAGTTGCGGCCTCTGGTAAATCTCTCTTACTTGGAGAGAACGTAGTAGGCTCCCAACAATTTATCCTGCTTGATAAAAATGGCAAGCAAATTGGGCAATTTGATGCGCCTCAAGTCATGTATTTGAACGGTATGGTCAGGCTTGGTAATAACGTAATCCTCGCGGTTGATTCACTATCGGGCAATATTTGGCAAGTTAACCCAAAAACGCAAGAAATTAGTTCATGGATACAAGACGAATCGCTTTCTCCACTTGCTGATCAGAAGATGTTTATTCCAGGTGCTAACGGCGTAAAACTTAGATCTGATGGACTCATTGTATCTAATACGTCCAAAGGCACGCTGTCCCTTATTAGAATAGGGGAAGATGGCAAGCCACAAGGCAAACCAGAGCTGTTGGCGAAAGTTGGAATGATTGACGATTTCTGGGTGAGAGAAGATGGATCGATACTCTTTACAACACATGGTGAAACCGTCAAATCGCTGTCAATTAGTGGCGAAATAACCACCATAGTTGCAGATGGCGCTGGTGGTGCAACTGCCATTGCACCCTACCCCCTAAATCAAGACAGCCGTTTTGTCATGATCAACGACGGAAATATCTACTTTGGTAAAAAAGATTTGGTCGAAGTGCTTCTGGTTACAATTAAGTAAATCAAATCAGAAGTCGTTGTACTAGACAATCTCAGAAGCAGATAACTCCTGTTTAAAAATACAAAAGAGAAAATGAATATGAAAAGTCTATTATCCAGCATATTGGCCGCTACTGCCTTTATAGCCACAATAGGAGCATTTGCGAATGCTCAAGAAATAAAGTCTCAAGAACAGAATTATTACAAAGGATACAAGGTTGCGCCAATGGACATCCCCTCGACAACAAAATATACCCATGAATACGTCGATATTCTTGGTTCAAAAATGGCTTACATTGACGTTGGTGAAGGCGATCCGATTTTATTTTTACATGGAGAGCCAACGTCATCGTATTTGTGGCGTAATGTCATGCCTCACTTAGAAGGGCAAGGCCGATTAATTGCGCCGGATAATATTGGCTTCGGAAAATCAGATCAACCTGAGATGGATTACACGTTTGGCGATCAATACCCTTATTTCGAAGCATTCGTTAAAAAGCTTGATCTAAAAAATATAACGCTTGTCGTTCACGATTGGGGCTCTGGTCTTGGCTTACATTACGCGCGGCAGCATCCCGACAATATTAAAGGCATTGTTACAATGGAAGCGTTAATGGCGCCGTTGCTACCAGCAAAAACGTGGGAAGATTACCCAAAACACAAAGCAAAATTTTCGAAAATGATTCGTAGCGAAGATGTGGGTCGCAAGATGGTTATTGAAGACAATTGGTTCCTAAAAGTTGCGGTACCTGCAGCCATTGTTCGTCCGCTAGATAAAGCAGCACATGAAGAATACTTGAAACCTTTTCCCACTGAAAAATCACGCATTCAGGTTTATCAATGGCCCAAAGAGTTGCCAATTAATGGTGAGCCAGCAGCTACGGAAAAAGTGATCAGCGCTTATAACAAATGGCTGGAAGAAACTGAAATCCCTTGGTTGTATCTTTACGCCACACCGGGCTCTCAGAATCCGCCAGAAGCGGCTGATTATTGGGAGAAACGCGCTAAAAACATCCAAATTACATACATTGGTAATGGTATTCACTATGTGCAAGAAGACCAGCCTTATGCCATCGGGCGTGCAATACATGACTGGTATCGTCGTATCAATAAGTAGGTTTTCATACCGTCATTAGTACTAAAACTCGGTTAATTTTTATCACTGTTTTAGCGCACAAGTTTTAGTGCGCTATTGGGAAACTATTATGAAAAACATGAAACATTTAGCGAATGAAGAGTTAAAATCACTTTACACGCCCTTTAAAATACTACCTTATATCGCAAGTAAAAACTGGGGCATCAAGCTGATGAATTTTATGGCTAAATTCTCTAATGGTAAGCTTATAGACGGTATGTACAATGAGCAAAGGTATATTCCAAGTAAAAGTGGTGGGCCAGACATTAGAGTGAGAATTTTCAAGCCACTTAATGTGAAAGGGAAATTGCCTTGCCTAGAATACATTCACGGTGGCGGCTATATACTAGGCAGCCCTGAAATGGGTCCTAACCTTAATATTATTAAGCAATTTATAGAAAAAAGACCTTGTGTAGTGATAGCTCCGGCATACAGAAAATCTTTAGATGCACCATATCCTGCTGCATTTAATGACTGTTATGAAACCTTGTTATGGGCAAAGGAACATGCTGATGAGTTGGGGATTTATCAGGATAAGTTTATGGTTGCAGGTCATAGCGGCGGTGGTGGCCTAACGGCAGCAATAACCTTAAAAGCAAAAGATACTAAGGACATAGATATTGCTTTTCAAATGCCTTTTTATCCAATGATAGACGACTCACAAAGCACCTCTTCAGCACAAGAAATGGTATCTGTACCTGTTTGGAATGCAGAATCTAACAAAAAAGGATGGGATGCTTACCTTGCGGATATTAAGCAGCAAGGTTTAGACACTCCAAAATACGCTGCTGCATTTAGAAATAAGGACTATAAGGATTTTCCTCCAACCATCACCTTTGTCGGCGATTTAGAACCTTTTAAAGATGAAACTATTGCTTACGTAGAAGCGCTTGAAAAAGAAGGTATTGATGTAACATTTAAATTATATGAAGGCTGTTACCATGGCTTTGATGCGTATGTTCCAAAGGCTAAAATTTCACAAGACGCCGTTAAATTTACCTATGATTCGTATGCTGAATATTATGATAAGTATGTAACAAAGGCACTTTAAGGTGCGTCCTCAGGACGCATATTACATATATAAATGTTTGGCTAACTATTGTTTTTTAATAGGGTGTAATGAAAAATATAAAAAAGTTTCTATTTCGAACTTCGACTATTTACGTGAGACAGATACATGCCTATATAGTATGAATAGTAAAGCAGACTTGAATAGCCTATTGTGGCTTATTTTTTCACTCGGTTAAGGTGAATCGACTTTGCTAAACACTGCTAACAGTTAATTTACTATGTCGGATGGCACTTCGCTTATCCGAACTACTCTGGCATTAATCTGCCCGTAATGGTCATATCACTCCCACCTACACTCGCGCATATTCACTTTTTTATTCTTAAAACTAACACCTTCTAATAGCAGTTTTTGGCGTTGTTCTTGGTATTTATCACTGCCTTCGGGAAACGATATTTTTCCTTGGCTATTTACCACACGGTGCCAGGGTATAACAGAATCATCAGGCATTTGCTTTAGCAGGCGCCCTACTAGGCGTGAATTTTGCGGATAACCTGCAAGCGTTGCTACTTGCCCATAACTTGCTACAAAACCTGCTGGTATATTTGCAATGATAGTGTAGATGAGGGTTTCTTTATCGATATCAGCGCTCATTCACGTACGCCTCACTGAGTACTTTAAATTGCTCCCAAATAGAGCGCGCAACAGGGCCATGATGGATTGCATCACGCCTAAATGCACGCACTTCTATACCAAACTCATCTTCTCTGTCGTTTATCTGTATTTGCTGCAGCAGCCCGGCTTCTATTTCAGGGGCGCAATAGTCTATATTCATCAGTGCCCAGCCAGCACCTTGTAGCAAAAACGACTTTAAATTGCTTACATCGTCAATCTTCATTAAGGCAGAACCTTTAGAATACGAAAGTTTGTCACTGTCTATGCTTAAGTCACTTTCAAACATGGCTAAACACGGGTAATTTTGTAGCTCGTTAAAGGTCATGTGCTTAGGATATGTATTGGTTGATGCAATAATACCAATGTTTAGTTTACCAATAGGTAAGCTCTCTAAGTGCCCTGTTGCATGAAATAAATCAAACCAGGGCCCTATGCCTAGCTCTACT
Organism: Pseudoalteromonas sp. C12FD-1; assembly: GCF_037414265.1. NCBI lineage: Bacteria > Pseudomonadati > Pseudomonadota > Gammaproteobacteria > Alteromonadales > Pseudoalteromonadaceae > Pseudoalteromonas > Pseudoalteromonas sp. C12FD-1. Next base: position 88,218 of record NZ_JBBEVD010000071.1, on the reverse strand, counting down.
TGGCCGCTATTTACTTGCTCTAAAGAAACAAAGCGTTTGCCGCTGGTTAAATTAAACTCTGTACGCTTAAATAGTCTAAAAGTATTACTTATGATCTCGTTATAACTGTCTTTTTGACAAATTTGCTCGTAGCAAATTCTATATTGAGGCTCGTTACCCAGTGCAAGCTCTTTAGCAAGCTGCGCTAGCTCATCATTTGCATGTAATAATTGTTGTGCTTCGCGGTGAAAAACACGCCCTTTTTCAGTTAACTGTAATCGGTACTTACTTCTATCGAGTAATTCAAAGCCAATTTTTGCTTCAAGATTTTTTATAGCAAGTGTAAGTGCAGGCTGAGTTTTATGTAATTTAAGCGCCGCGCCACTTAAACTTGCACTTTGTACAATGGCATCTAAAATTTGTAATTGATTCAGCTTCATACTGCGCTCAATATAATCATAAATAAAACTTATACTGTTTCTAAAATTTAATGAATTTTATTTTATATGGTTGCAGCGTATCCTGCACTTAATTATTTTGCCCATCATTGCCACGGAGAAGACATGAAACTCTTTCGTCTATGTATACTTACTACGACTTTACTTACATTAATGGCCTGTTCAGAGCCTGAAAAGCAAGTAAAAGAAGAGCCCATTAGGCCTGTTAAGTTATTTAATATAGGACATGATTCGCAAACAAATGTACGCAGTTTTCCTGCTGAGGTAGTTGCAAACCAAGGCTCGTACTTAGCTTTTAGAGTTAATGGTGAATTGGTAGAGTTTCCGGTTTTAGCAGGTGAAGAAGTTAAAAAAGGGCAGCTTTTAGCAAAGCTCGACCCTGAAGACTTTCAATTACAGTACGATGATAGAAAAGCTCGCTATGAGCTTGCTAAATCACAACTCGGTCGTATTGAACAACTCCTTGAGAAAAGAATCGCCAGTCAATCAGAATACGATGAAGCATTGGCTAATATGCAAGTGGCAGAGTCTGCCTTTAAAATTGCCGAAACCAACTTAGAATACAGCGAATTACGCGCCCCATTTGCTGGGACTGTAGCCAAAGTATTTGTTAAAAACTTTGAAAACATTCAAGCTAAACAAAACATTTTACGCCTAGAAACCCGCGATTTAATGGATGTAGAAATCCAAGTGCCTGAAAAAATAATAGCGCGCATTAAAAAAGGCAGCGACTACCACCCTACCGTTGTATTTGACGGTTATGACAATAAAGAGTACACCCTTGATTTAAAAGAGTGGGATACGCAGGCGGATCCGACAACACTTACCTACAAAGTTGTTTTTTCGTTGCCAGTACCTAAAGACTTTAACTTACTTGCAGGTATGACGGGCCGTGTATTTATCGATTTATCAAAAGTAACCAGCTCACAAGTGGCTTACACTATTTTACCGGTCGAGTCGGTTTTTTCTGAAGCGAAAGAAAGCGTGTCGGATAACGCCTATGTGTGGATATATAACCCAGAGACCGGCGTTGTTAACAAGCAAGCTGTTAAAGTCGGTCAAGTACACCGCGATGGCATTGAAGTATTGAGCGGTGTTAAAGAAGGGCAAATTGTCGTTTCTGCTGGTGTGCATTCATTAGATGAAGGCATGAAAGTACGCCCATGGAATAAAGAGCGAGGCTTATAATTATGAGCTTTGCACAACTCTCCATAGAGAAAAAAGTAATTAGCTGGATGTTTGCACTACTGCTGTTAATTGGCGGGAGTGTGTCGTACTTTGATTTAGGCCAATTAGAAGATCCAGAGTTTACGCTTAAAACCGCCATGGTTATTACTATGTATCCGGGTGCATCACCACAACAAGTAGAGGAAGAGGTCACCTTTCCTATCGAAAATGCGATTCAGCAACTTCCCTACGTTGATTATGTAACCTCTATTTCATCAAATGGTAAGTCGCAAATATCGGTAGAAATGAAAAGCACCTACCGTAAAGATCAGCTGCGCCAAATTTGGGATGAAATGCGCCGTAAAATTAACGACTTAGCACCTTCACTCCCAAGTGGCGTTTACCCAAGCACCATTTTAGATGACTTTGGTGATGTATACGGCGTTATGTATGCGGTTACCGGCGATGGCTACTCCTATGATGAACTTAAAGATTACACCGATTACTTAAAGCGTGAACTTGTACTCGTTAAAGGCGTGAGTAAAGTAACCATTGCAGGTGAACAACAACCGCAAGTTATGGTTGAAGTGTCTACCCGCAAATTAGCGCAGCTTGGTATTGCCCCAAGCCATATTTTTGGTTTACTGCAATCTCAAAATACAGTCTCTAACGCAGGTAAAATTAGAGTGGGCGATGAGTCTATACGCTTTCACCCAACCGGCGAATTTAAAGATGTTAAAGAACTCGAAACCCTACTTATATCAAAACCCGGTGCTAGCGAGCTTATTTACTTAGGTGATGTAGCCAAAGTATTTAGGGAATACGCAGAAGTACCCAGCAATGTTATTCGCTACAACTCAGAACAAGCGCTTTTAATTGGCGTTTCGTTTATGAATAGCGTGAACGTAGTTGAGGTAGGTAAACGTATTGACGAGCACTTAGCAGAGCTTGAATACCAGCGCCCCCACGGCATACATGTAAAATCGGTATATAACCAGCCTAAAGAAGTAGAAAAATCGGTAGATGGCTTTATTGTCAGCCTAGTAGAGGCGATTGCCATTGTAATTGTGGTACTGCTTATATTTATGGGGTTAAAAAGCGGTATTTTAATTGGCGGGATTTTATTACTAACCGTTCTAGGCACCTTTATATTTATGAAGTTGTTTGCCATAGACCTACAACGTATTTCTCTGGGCGCACTTATTATTGCCCTAGGTATGCTGGTAGATAACGCCATAGTAGTAACCGAAGGCATATTAATAAATTTAAAGCGTGGCCAAACTAAGTTAAAAGCGGCGGTTAATATTGTAGAACAAACTAAATGGCCGCTACTAGGCGCTACGGTTATTGGTATTACAGCGTTTGCCCCTATTGGCTTAAGCTCTGATGCGACCGGTGAATTTGCGGGTAGCTTATTTTGGGTGTTGTTTATATCGCTTTTATTAAGCTGGGTCACCGCTATTACGCTTACGCCATTTTTTGCAAATTTAATGTTTAAACAAGATGAGTTTAAAAAAGGTAAAAATGCTGAGGGCGAAGAGGAAGATGACGACCCATACCAAGGCTTTATTTTTACCGGCTATAAAGCACTTTTAGATGTGTCTATGCATTATCGTAAAACCACGCTTGTGCTAATGGTTGTACTCCTTTGCTCGGCAGTGGTTGGTTTTGGTGCGGTTAAACAATCGTTTTTCCCTGCCTCTAACACGCCTATGTTTTATGTAGATTACTGGCAGCAACAAGGCTCCGACATAAGAGCAACGCTCGAGGAAATTAAAAAGCTTGAAAACTACCTTCAAAAAGAAGAGCTAGTTGAAGAAATAACCAGTACAACCGGCCAAGGTGCTCCGCGCTTTATGCTTACTTATGCACCACAAAAGTCGTACTCATCGTACGGGCAGCTCATTATAAGAGTAAAAAACCGCGAGGCGGTGGCTGTAGTAATGCAAAAAGTGCGTGAATACTCTCAAAGTACGCCCCTTTCAGCTGAGCTTAAAATTAAGCCCATGGAAATTGGCCCCTCAACCGATGCTAAAATTGAAGCGCGTTTTACAGGCCCTGACCCGGTAATACTGAGACAATTAGCCGCCCAAGCTGAAGAAGTTATCGCACAAGACGACGGCGCTTATAATATTCGTGATGATTGGCGCGCACGTACTAAAATGATTCGCCCACAATTTAACGAACAAAAAGCGCGCCGCTTAGGTATTAGTAAGTCAGACCTTGATGATGTACTGCTTACTAGCTTGTCGGGCAAGCAAGTGGGTGTATACCGCGATGGTACACAACTACTGCCAATTATTGCTCGCTCACCGGCAAATGAGCGCCTAAATGTAGAAAGCGTTCACGATTTACAAATATACAGCCCAGTACTGGGTGTATTTGTGCCAGTAACACAAGTGGTTGACGAATTTGTAGTTGAATGGGAAGACAGCCTAATTATGCGCCGCGACAGAAAGCGCACAATAACGGTAATGGCTGATCAAAACGTATTAGGCGATGAAACTGCCGCCAAGCTTTTTGCTCGCGTGCGTGGGCCTGTAGAGGCAATAGAATTACCACGTGGCTACACATTAGAATGGGGCGGCGAGTATGAGTCGTCATCGGATGCGCAAGCCGCTATATTTGGCTCATTACCGCTGGGTTATTTAGCGATGTTTGCGGTAACCGTACTGCTGTTCAATTCACTTAAACAGCCTTTAGTTATTTGGGCTACCGTGCCACTGGCCATTATTGGTGTGAGTGCGGGGATGTTAATAATGAATGCACCATTTAGCTTTATGGCGCTACTTGGATTACTGAGTTTAAGCGGAATGCTGATTAAAAACGGCATTGTGTTGGTTGATCAAATAAACCTTGAACTTCGCGATGGTAAATCGCCTTATCAAGCTGTGTTTGAATCGGGCGTTAGCCGTGTACGCCCTGTAGCCATGGCGGCTATTACCACCATTTTAGGTATGATCCCGCTGTTATTTGACGTGTTCTTCCAGTCAATGGCGGTAACTATTATGTTTGGTTTAGGCTTTGCCACCATACTTACGCTTATTGTTGTGCCTGTGCTTTATACTGTTGTATTTAGAATAGACTACGAGCCTAGAAAGTAATTTAAAAGCCATACAGGACGTCTAAAACGCAGCTTACCTCTCCGTAGCTGCGTTTTTTATTATTTAAACCGAGGTTAAAAATGGACATAATAAGCACGCTCATACTAATACTAGGCTGTATATGTATTCTCTTTGGCTATTTTCGTTTTATAAGCGACGAAAATGGCAATGTAGATTTAAACAACTACCGTTTCACGGGCGGTATTGCGCTGGTAATAACAGGCATGTTTGGCGGTACTTACGATTTAATTAAACGGCTGCGCTCTAAAAACAGCGTATCTGCATTAGCCGTTTATTTAGGGCTTTTTTTACTTTATATTGGCGTTGTGTTTTATAAATAACCCTTCAAATGACAGCAAAACAACTTTTTAGAATAATCATTACCGCGAGCTTACTACTCCCTCCCCTATTTTTTATTGCTTGGGATGAAAATCTCGATCCCCCCTTTATTGCCAATACTGCTTATGATTTTTTAACACATAAGCTGCTTCCTGCTTTGTCAGTAGTAATTAGTATTGCAGCAGGTATGTACGGATATAAAAAGTACAACGCATGCATAACCTTTAAATCAAATTTTAAAGATTATTTAGAACACGATGGAAAGCTTAGGGGCTGGCTGGGTATTTTGTTTATACCGGTTTTGGTTTATTTATGGCTGTGGGCTAGTTTTTGTATTTCTGTAAAGCTTTGGACTTATTATTATAGTGATAATAGCTGGCAGCAAGAGTACCAGCTACTTGCTGTAGAGGCGTGCCCGAGTGATTACGAATACAGCTGCGCAAAACTGCTTGTGCTTGATTTACAAACTTACAGAAAGCGTTCATTTAGGTGGTATTTAGATAAACATAAATTAAAGCGGCTAAAAAATGAGAAAATAAACATAGTGGGCGTTAAAAGCCCACTCGGTTACGTTGTGCATCAAATACAGTGGTAAGTGCCCACGCTATTTTTTTAAACTTAATGTGCCAGATGAACGCGCTTTACCGTTTGCTGGCTTTTTGTTGTTTGCGCTTTTGCTATCGCTTTGAGTATTTTTAATTACGCCCCCTTTACCTACATAGGTAGTTGAACGCTTTTGAAAGGGGGTGTTACTCCTTTGAGTGCGAGTACCTCGCTCATTATTAAAGGCACGTGGGTTTTCACCCTGAAAGTCACGTTTTTTAGGCTCGCCTTTATTATTGGCATTTTGCTTATTGGTATCAACCGAATGCTCTTGTGTTTTACCCGAATCAGCAATGGAGTCATTAATTTGCGCCATTTCTACGTCGGTTAAATGTCGCCACTGGCCTACTTTCAAGCCCTTTAACGTTACATTCATAATGCGGGTACGTTTAAGGGTCACCACTTCATAACCTAGGTATTCACACATACGACGAATTTGGCGGTTTAACCCCTGCGTAAGCACAATTTTAAACTCTTGCGGCGCTGTTTGCGTCACTTTACATTTTTTTGTAATGGTATCTAAAATAGGAATACCGTTAGCCATTTTGCTAACAAACTGGCGGTTTAGTGGTTTATCAACTGTCACCACGTATTCTTTTTCGTGATTATTACCCGCTCGCAAAATTTTATTTACGATATCGCCTTCATTGGTTAAAAAGATGAGTCCTTCTGATGGTCTATCTAAACGACCGATAGGAAATATACGGGTGGGGTAGTTAACAGCTTTTACAATATTACTTTGAATTTTACTCTCGGTGGTACAGGTAATACCCACTGGCTTATTATACGCAATATAGACACGCTTTGGTTTTTCGCGCAGCGGTTTTCCATCCACTAAAACAGTATCGGTATCTGCCACTTTTACGCCCATTTCAGGCGTATTACCATTAACCGTTACACGACCTTGCTCAATATATTTATCGGCTTCACGGCGTGAACAAAAACCTGTTTCACTAATAAATTTATTTAAACGTTTTAATTCGGTCATGGCACTTAATGGTCCTAATTTTAAAGGCGACTAGTGTAAACCACACGCCATTATTTTTCGCCCCTAATTTAAACCTTTACGCATTAATTTTTGCGATTTTTGCTTGAGTTAACTTTCGCCAAACATATTCCAGCGGCCCTTGCTCATAATAGCGACAATATAAAGTTGTAAGTAATAGCTGCATGCTAACCAGGCCGGTCGCGACTAACCAATAGTCTATTCGGTTAAAACTCAATACCCACTGCGGATACAATACTTTATAAAGCAACAGCTGCATAAGTGTTTGGCATATGTATAAGGTAAACGCTAAACGTCCAGCCTGCTGAATAAGCCGCCCCACATGGGTACGGTTATTACAAAATTTAACGATGAGATGAATATAAAATACAGCCATGAACAATGCGGCAAAGGTATTTATAAACTCTTGTATGGCGTAACCTGCTCCCCCTGTAAACTTTGACGCATACAGCCTCATGCCTGAAAAAATAAAGGCACCAGCTATACAAACGATAAGTTGAGGCTTGGTTAAGCCTTTACTAAAAACCTCATTTTTATATAAATAGATGCCTATCAGCATTAGCCCTACGCACAGCCACATGATCATGATAGGAATAGCAACCAGCATTAATATATTCATACCTAGATTACTCAAAAAGTAATCGCTGTAATGCGGGCTATATAAATCGATATACTGTGCTGAATCACGATAAATTACCTCATCTGGCGCACTAAAAAGCACCAACGCCGTTGCTACACAACCAATTAATAGAAATTCCCCCGCCCTTTTTACAAGCAGTTGATTATTGCTTTGCAAATATTTTAGAACAAACCAGCCAGATACACCGTACAAAAATAAAATGTCGCCAGCCCAAAGTAAAAAACCATGTACCAAACCAAAAATGATAAGCCAATGCAATCGCGCTTTTAAAGGTGCTGTTGATTTAACTTTTTGCCATTGAATATAAAGCCCTGCCCCAAACAGTAAGCTAAACAGCGTTCTAAATCGGCCATCAACAAAAAAAACACTCACAGCATGGATAAGGGAGTCGCTAAAAGGCGGGGTAGATAAAGGAATATAGCTATAATCCATTAAGCCAAACGCATAGCCATTCATATACACTAAGCAAAGCACGGCAATGCCGCGAATAAAGTCCATATTATAATTTCGCATAATGAGCGGTTGCTGTCCTTTAACTATTATTTTTATAATTATCTGCCCAATCTACGGCTTGATTATATAACCCTGGCAGCACATCACTTTTAACATTAAGTAATATAACGGCTTTTTCTAATGTCCACCAGCTACCTGTTTCATAGGCTTTTACTACATTTAAAATATAATAAAGTGTGTTTTTTTCGTTTAATAACGCCGCTTTAATATCATCAGGAAAAGGTAACTTTTCAACTAATAAACTCATTGGTTGATCAAGTATTGCATCTAAAAGTGAGAACAAGCCAGTTAAAAATGCCTCTCCCGCAAACGGTTTAGATACCTGCTTTGCTAGTAGCTCACAAAACCGCGCTCTTACTACGCACACTTGCATTAATTCTGCTGGCTTTTTACCCGCGGTATGTGCGGTAACAATTAAACTGACAAACTTTTTTAAACGCTCATACCCTAAATACACTAAGGCTTGCTTAATAGATGATATTTTACTCTGAATTGGAAAAACACCACTGTTAATTAGCCGCATAAGCTTATAAGCCAAGGCGGCATCAGCTTCAAAGAGCGCAGTAATTTGATTTATATCTGGGCTGGGTTTCATTACTTGCGCGTAAATAGCCACAACTAAGGCATAGTTATAATCAATGTCTTGCTGTTCGTGCATTGTGGGCTTGGCAAAAAAATAGCCTTGAAAGTAATCAAACCCCATTTTATGCGCTTGGTAATAATCGGCTTGGGTTTCTATTTTTTCTGCTAATATTTTTATTTTTTTATGCTGTTTTAACTTTTCTACAATCTCGGCAATATCAGTTAAAGGCGTTTGCGCAATATCAAACTTTACTAGCTTAATAAACTTTAAAAAACGCTCCCATTGTTCGTTATAAACAAAGTCATCTAATGCGAGTTTATAATTTTTATGAAAAAGCTCTCTGCAAAGCTGGTAATTATCGTCAGTGGGTTCAATGGTTTCTAACAGCTCAATGACCACATCTTTACAGGGTAAAAAGTCACATAAATTGTGTTTTAAAGAGTCAGGCCCTATATTTATTAATGCCGTTTTACCTGAGGTTATATGGCGGGTGCCTAAATTAAGCTGGTTTTCCATTATTAGGCGAGCAGTAGCTTGACCTTCTTCTATTTCGGGAAAAAAGTTTTCAGCACTATTACGAAATAAAAGCTCGTAAGCAACTACATTTTGCTTACGATTGAATATTGCTTGCCTTGCAACAAATACAGACACATTACCTACTTCTTATTTTTATACTCAAACTAAGTAATTAATAGCCTAAATAGGTATAAATGTCACTTCGACTGCGTTTAATTTTAATGATTTAGCAATACATGCTTGAAATATAATCAGCAGCGACCGTTTCCCACGAAAAACGTGCACCTTTAGCATTAGCTTTAATTTTACTCCATTGCTTAGGGTTTTGCTGTTTTAAGCTAAGGGTTTCAATTAAGCATGTCATTAATCCATCAACTTGTTCATTTAACGAGCAGCCAGAAAATACAAAGCCATTGTCGTTGTGGCTTACGGTGTCTTTTAAACCACCAACACTGTGTACTAAACAAGGTTGCCCTGCGCGCATAGCAAGCATTTGACTAATTCCGCAAGGCTCAAACGAGCTTGGCATTAAAAATAAATCCCCAAGCTCATATAAGCTATCGCCAATACCTTGCCCATACCCTTTTAAAAACAACAAGTTTGCATTACGTGCCATGGCCTTGGTGAAAATACTCTCAAGGGCTTTGTCACCTGAGCCTAAAATAATTATACGACCATTAAAACGGTTAATTATTTCACATACTGTATCAAGCGCTAATTCGCCCCCATACTGCTGGCAAAGTAATAACACCTTTTGTTCAGTCAACCTGCCAACACTTGTGACTAGGGGCCCATCTATTGGCGTGTTTTTAAACTGCAGCATGCGCTGATGCGCAACATAGTAGCTCGTTTCAAGCTGCTCATGTTTTGTCATCCAATTAAATAAGGTATGTTCAATACGCTCATACAAAAGCGATAAAGTAACCTGCTCAGGGATTTGCTCAGGGTATTCACAGCCATTTAATATTCCCACCACCTTGCCTTGAGCCGATTGATTTTGTAAATCAAGCTCTAAACCTTCACCACCAAAAAAACCTTGCTGATAATTACTCGGCTTAAGTACCTCAGTACTGTAAGTAGGTGAGACTAAATGCACTTTATCTGCCAAATTTATAGCACTGCGCATAGGGTTAAAGCAGTGTGGGTAACGAGGGTCACACAAATGTTGCCCGTTATAACCTAACGAAGGAAACCAGGCTTCTAAACTCGAGTCGTCGTGTTTAAAAGGCCTGATCCCTTGCAGTGCTAAATTATGAACGGTGTAGGCAATATGTAAATTAGCAAGCGTATCGTAGCGTTTATCAAATTTTAATAACACGGCAACACACGCGCTGTGCCAATCGTGAAGATGCAGTGCTTGAGGGCGCTTTAATAATCCCTGTAGTAACACTTCACATATTGCGGCACTAAATAATGCATATTTGGTTGCATCTGTTGCAAAAGGTCGCCCGGGTTCGTCATTACAATACACCGAACCCGATTGGCTAAACAGTGGGTGCGAAATAACAAATTGATTAATGTGTGTGTTGTCATCACTTATTTTAAATAAAGATAATACCTGCGGCTGCGCTCTAAATATAACAGTGACATCACCTATATATTCACGTTGCAGTTGCTCAAACCCATAATCAGGAATAACAACATCTACGCTCACGCCTTGTGCGGCTAGTGCTTTTGGGGCATCTCTGACTACATCTGCTACCCCGCCCACTTTAGCGTTTGGTAAAGCATCGTTTTCTGCGGCAACCATTAATACATGCATTTATTTACTACTTCCTTAACCTTTGTTATTCGCATCCGATTTTAAGCGAACTTTTTATTTTCGTGTGCTTGACGCTCAAGCTTTTTAGCAAGTTCAGTGAGCATATCACGGGTCACAAGCACTATGCCTTTTTTAGACACCCTAAAGCCATTTTCTTCATCGGCTTTTCTATCGTAGCCAATTTCAAGTCCGGCGGGTATTTCACAGCTTCTATCAATTATGGCTCGCCTAATTTTACAATGACGATTAATAACAGCCCCAGGTAAAATAACCGATTGCTCAATTTCACAAAATGAGCGCACATGCACGTTAGAAAACAGCAATGATTTTCTAACCACCGAGCCTGATACAATGCACCCTCCCGATACCGTAGAATCTACCGCCATACCACGCCTATCTTCATCATCAAAAATAAACTTAGCCGGTGGCAGCTGTTCTTGGTAGGTCCAAATAGGCCATGTTGGATCGTATAAATCTAGCTGTGGCTCGGGCATTACCAATTCCATATTGGCTTCCCAAAATGAGTCTAACGTTCCTACATCGCGCCAATAAGGTTGCCCTTCTTGCATGGGATCTCTAAACGGAAACGCATACACACTGTGCTCTTCTATAATTGCCGGAATAATATCGTGCCCAAAATCGCGGCCAGAACCTTCATTGTCTGCATCTTTTTTTAGCTGCTCAAATAAAAACTCGGTATTAAACACATAGTTACCCATAGAAGCTAAGCAGGTTCCAGGCTTACCAGGGACAGAGCTGGGGATGGCGGGTTTTTCATCAAAGCGACACACCCGATTTTTTTCATCAACAGTCATTACCCCAAATGTATCTGCGGCCTCTTCAACAGGTACTTCGAGGCAACATACGGTCATGTCGGCGCCTTTTTGCACATGCTCGGCTAATAGAGCGCCGTAATCCATTCTATAAACGTGATCGCCTGACAAAATCATCACATATTTTGGCAGTTCGTGGCGAATAATATCCATGTTTTGAAAAACCGCATCGGCAGTCCCACAATACCACTCATCACCATTACGCTGAGAAGCGGGTAAAATTTCAACCGACTCCCCTAATTCCTTTTTAAAATGGCCCCATGCGCGATTAACATGGCGAATCAAAGAGTGCGATTTATATTGTGTGGCTATGCCTACACGCCTCACACCGGAATTAATACAATTTGATAATGGAAAATCGATAATACGGTGCTTACCTCCAAAATAAACAGCGGGCTTTGCGCGCCAATCTGTCAATTCGTGTAAGCGTGAGCCGCGTCCTCCAGCCAGTATTAACGCGTACGTATCTCGGGTTAAGCTACTTATGTAACGATTTGCATAACTAGGCATAATACTCTCTCCGTTTAGTCTGTGCTCTTAGTGGCATGGCTCGTAGTTGCGTGTAAGTCTGTTTCACTAATAGTTAGGGGGGTTAAGTGCCAAATATCTTCACTATATTGGCTTATGGTTCTATCACTTGAAAATATGCCACTTGCGGCCGTATTTAAAATACTCATTTGCGTCCAATGCGTTTGGTCTTGATACGCGGCCTCTACCTGCTTTTGTGCTGCTACATAGCTTTCAAAGTCATGTGCAACCAACCAAGGATCGTGAGGGCTTTTAATAGCGTTAATAATGTCGTCAAATAAATTAGGCTCAAACAGGTTAAACTGCCCGCTTTCGAGTAACTGCATTACATGGCTTAGGTCGCTGTTTTGCTCTATTAAATGAGAAGGGTTATAACGCGATTTAATATCATCAATTTGATGAGCCTGCGCACCAAACAAAAAGAAGTTATCAGCGCCAACAGCGTCTCTAATTTCAATATTAGCCCCATCTAACGTACCAATAGTAAGCGCGCCATTCATCATAAACTTCATGTTGCCAGTGCCTGAAGCTTCTTTACCTGCGGTCGAAACTTGCTCTGATAAATCGGTTGCAGGGCAAATAGTTTCCATTGCGGTCACATTATAATTTGGCAAAAACGCAACTCGTAAATAAGGTGCTGCAAGTGGGTCTTTATTAATAACTTCAGCGACATTATTAATGAGCTTAATTATTTTTTTAGCCATGTAGTAACCAGGGGCAGCTTTACCTCCTAGCAGCACACAACGAGGTACTAAGTTTGTGGTATCGCCTCGGCGTATACGGTCATATAAATGAATAACATGAAGCACATTTAATAGCTGGCGCTTGTATTCGTGAATACGTTTTACTTGTACGTCAAACATCATATCCACGTCAAAATCAACACCACAGCGCTCCTTCACTAAATCGACAAGACGTTGTTTGTTTTCGCGTTTAACATTTTGCCATTGCTGATGAAACGTCCTGTCGTCAAAGTAGCGGCGTAATTGGCTAATATCTGCAAAGTCGCTAACCCATTTTGAGCCAATTTTTTCTGTAATTAACTTACTCAAGGCTGGGTTGCAGTGTGCTAACCAACGCCTTGGCGTAACCCCATTGGTTTTATTATTAAATTTATTAGGCCAAAGCTCATAAAAGGTTTTAAATAGCCCTTCTTTTAAAAGTTGAGTATGTAGTGCGGCCACACCATTTACCGAATAGCTACCCACAATCGCTAAATAAGCCATGCGTATTTGCGGCACGTCGCCTTCTTCAATTAACGACAGCGCACGCTGTTTGCTTACATCACCAGGCCAATGCTGGGCCACTTGCGCTAAAAAGCGGGCATTTATTTCATAAATAATTTCTAAAATTCGTGGCAGTAGTTTTGCAAAAAGTGGCACCGACCATTTTTCTAATGCCTCTGGCAATAATGTGTGGTTAGTGTAAGCCATTGTACTGGTTGTAATTTCCCACGCTTTATCCCAATCAAGCCCGTAGTCATCAACCAAAATGCGCATCAACTCTGCCACGGCAATACTAGGGTGCGTATCATTTAATTGAAATACATGATGTGCAGCAAAATCACTAAAGTCTTCGCCGTACTGTTCAACCCATTGCGATACGATATCTTGAATACTCGCAGATGATAAAAAGTACTGTTGGCGCAATCTAAGCTCTTTACCATTTTCACTGCTGTCATTTGGGTAAAGCACCATTGTGATTTGTTCTGCTAAGTTTTTTTGTGCTACGGCTTCTGAATAACTCCCCGCATTAAACTCGGTTAAATTAAATTCGTCGGTCGCTTCTGATTTCCATAGCCTTAGCGTATTAACAATATCGTTTTTATAACCAGGAATAGGCACATCATATGGCACGGCCAATACGTCGTGACAACCAACCCATTGACGGTGCTCTCGCCCATGTTTGTCGGTATAACTTTGTACATGACCAAAAAACTTCACACGTTGCGATTGCTCAGGTGCGGCAAGCTCCCACGGGTGCCCCTCACGAAGCCAGTTATCAGGTTGCTCAACTTGGTGACCATTTTTTAATGATTGGTTAAACATGCCGTATTCGTAGCGAATACCGTAACCAACCACGGGGAGCGCAAGGCTTGCACAGCTATCTAAAAAGCAAGCAGCTAAACGCCCAAGACCACCATTGCCTAAGCCCGCATCGTGCTCTGCTTGGGCTACGGTTTCAATTGTGGTGCAATATTCTTGTAGGGCACTGGAGACTTGCTCGTCTAAATCGAGGTTTAAAATTGCATTACCAAGTGCTCTACCCATTAAAAATTCTAGCGATAGGTAGGCTGTTTTACGGCGTTTTTCTTGCTTGATCTGTTGTTTGGTTTCTCTGCAGCGTGCAACAAGCCGATCTCTGATTGTCAGTGCTAACGCGTGGTATAAGTACAGTTGCGACTCACCCACTTTGTCACGCCCTAAACTGTAGTAAAAATGCCGAGTTAAATCATCTTTTAAAGTGCTTTCATCAATTACAGGGGCCTCTTGCCACCCTTTTACCACACACACATTTTCGTCTTGCTTAGACATGACCTTCGTCCTCTAAATTTGCACTAAAAACCCAGCTACTCTGTGCTGAAATTTCGACTATTGCATCCTCTTTATTGCTGAGCGATGCGTTATGTACACTAGATAAAACCATGTCCCATTGCGCCGCTATAGGCGATGGGGGTAACTTACAAAAAACTGTTTTTTTACTCGCATTTAAAATGATCAATAAGGCATATTTATTTTGCTTATCTAACAAGCTGTACATCAAAAACTGCCGTTGCGGCTCGTGCCAATGCTCGTTTGTCATTTTTACGCCTTGCTCGGTAAACCATTTAACCGTAAAGCGCTCGTCAATATCTTCTGAAAACACACTGTGTTTAAAGGCACTATGGCCGCGTCTTATTTTTAATGCATCATCAATAAATCGGATTAGTGAATGATTTAGCTGCGAGTCTTTCCATGCTAACCAACTGGTGCGGTTATTTTGACAATATGCATTATTATTCCCCCCTTGCGAGTGCCCCATTTCACTGCCTGAGGCAATCATAGGGACCCCTTTTGAGAGTATCAGTGTAAGTAAAAAGTTCTTTTGTTGTTGCAGTCTTAGAGCAATAACTTTGGCATCATTTGTAAACCCTTCAACACCACAATTGGTTGAATGATTAGCACTATGACCATCACGATTTTGCTCGCCATTCGCTTCATTATGTTTGTGCTCGTAACTGACTAAATCAGCAAGCGTAAAACCATCGTGGCTGGTAATAAAGTTAATGCTATTGAGTGGCCCGCGCTGGCTGTGCTCAAAAATATCAAATGAGCCATGAATCCGTTTTGCCACATTTGCAATAACACCTTCCTCGCTTTGCCAAAAACGGCGTGTTACATCGCGGTATTGGTCATTCCACTCTCGCCAGGGAGCTGGAAATGCGCCCAGTTGGTAGCCTCCTGGCCCTATATCCCAAGGCTCACTGATAAGCTTTACACAGCTTAAAACAGGATCTTGTTCAATGGCTTGAAAAAACGCATGAGCGGTATTAAAACCATGAGTATTTCGACCTAAAATAGTAGCTAAATCAAATCTAAAGCCGTCAACTCCCATTACTTGTACCCAGTAACGTAAGCTGTCTAGTACCAGCTTTAAAGTTTTAGGATGGTCAATATTAATGGTGTTACCACAGCCTGTATCGTTTATGTACACCTGAGGCTTGTCAGCAACCGTACGGTAGTAAGCGAGGTTATCTAACCCTCTGAGCGATAAAATAGGCCCATCAGTCCCTGCTTCTGCGGTGTGGTTATAAACCACATCTAAAATAACCTCTATATCCGCTTTATGAAGCTCGCTAACCATTTGTTTAAATTCGTTAATGTCGTCATTAACCAAATAATCTTTATGCGGAGTAAAAAAGTTGAGCGTGTTGTAGCCCCAATAATTTTGTAGCCCTTTTGCTGTTAAAAATTGCTCACTTATAAAAGCATGTACAGGGAGTAACTCTAGTGTGGTAACCCCTAAATTATGCAAATGCTCAATAAAATTAGGATGGCTTAAACCTAAAAACTTGCCTTGCAAATTTTTAGGTATATTAGGATGTCGACACGTGGATCCTTTTACATGGCACTCATAAATAACGGTATTACACCAGCTATGGTTTGGCTTTTTATGTTTATAAGGCTGGCTGTTAATGACCCGCGATTTAGGTATATCAATGGCATTGTTAACCGTGCTTTTAGTACCAATTGGCATTTGCCCATAATGACGCTCACTCCATGTAAATTCGCCAAATAAATCTTTTGCATATGGGTCAAGGAGTAATTTGTGTTCGTTAAATAGCAGGCCTTTTTCGGGATTGTACTCTCCCTCTATGCGATAACCATACAATGCGCCTTCATCTAATGGCGCAACATAAGCTGTCCATATACCGCCTTCGTTGATATGCATGGTTACTTTTAATATTTCAGAGTGCCCGCTTTTATCAAATAAGCACACATAAGCTTGTGTTGCTTTAGGTGCGTACAAACTAAAGTTAACGCCGCCACTGCAAATAGTTGCGCCAAGTGGCTGTGGTTGCCCATGTGAAACCTCAAATCGATTACTCATCTTCAACCTTTTGTAAATAAATAGTCGTCAGGCCGCCAATAGCAATTTTAATGCTATGCGAAAAGCCATGAGCGCTTGCCTCTACACTACTAACCGTGGCGTTTTTGTTTGCTGTTACTTTAATGCCTGAGCCAAAAAAAGCGTCATCATCGGTGTTTAAAATAACCTTGTATTTACCCGCTACGGGTACTCCAATTTCATACTCTTGATAAGAAACAGGCGTAAAGTTTGCCACTACTACAATAAAGTCGTGGGCATTTTTAGCATAACGTACAAAACTAAATATACTTTGCTCGTTATTGTTGTTATCTATCCATTCAAAACCCGCAGGGCTTGAGTCGAGTTCATACAGTGCAGGTGACTGCTTATAAACAGTATTGAGCGCTTGTACAGTGTTTTGTATACCGCGGTGGCTTTTATGCTCTAGCAAATGCCAATCAATAGAATGGTTGTGATCCCACTCTTTTCGCTGTGCTATTTCGCCGCCCATAAACAGCAGCTTTTTACCTGGGTGCGCCCACATAAATGCGTAATACGCCCGTAAATTGGCAAATTTTTGCCAATCATCACCGGGCATTTTTTCAATTAATGAGCCTTTACCATGTACAACTTCATCATGGCTTAGCGGTAAAATGTAATTTTCGCTAAATGCGTACACCATAGAAAATGTCATTTCGTGATGGTGGTGCTGCCTATAAAGCGGATCGTGCTGCATGTAATGAAGGCTGTCGTTCATCCACCCCATATTCCATTTGTAACCAAAACCTAAGCCATTATGTTCAACACTTTGCGTAACGCCAGGCCACGCGGTCGACTCTTCAGCTACCATCATAATGCCTGTATTATTTTTATAACTACGCAAATTTACCTGCTTTAAGCACTCAATAGCGCCTAGATTTTCCCGTCCGCCGTAACAATTAGCAACCCACTGCCCTTCTTTACGGCTGTAATCTAAATAAAGCATTGAAGCCACCGCATCTACGCGCAGACCATCAAGACCAAATTGCTCTAGCCAATACATCGCATTAGAGATTAAAAAGCTTTTAACCTCCGGGCGGTCGTAATTATAAATATAGGTGTTCCAATCAGGGTGAAAGCCTTGTCGAATATCGGCATGTTCAAATAAATGCGTGCCGTCAAAGTGGTGTAAACCATGCGGATCACTAGGAAAATGCCCAGGCACCCAATCAAGTAGCACACCTAAGTTTGCTTTATGGCACTGCTGAACAAAGTATTTAAAACTGCTGTAATCACCAAAGCGACTAGTTGGTGCAAATAACCCCACCGGCTGATAACCCCACGAGCCATCAAACGGGTATTCACTTATTGGCATTAATTGAATATGGGTAAAGCCCATTTCAAGGGTGTAATTAACCAATTTGTCGGCAAGTTCGCTATAGCTTAAATAGCGATTTTCTTCAGCCCGTTGCCATGAACCTAAGTGCACTTCATAAATACTGATTGGCGCGTCTATGTGGTTACGCTTTTGACGATTTTTAAGCTCGCTATCACTAAGGGTAATAGCCGCTGCTTGTTGTTGTAACACACTAGCTGTACCTGGGGCTTGCTGCATTTTAAAGGCGAATGGATCTGCTTTTTCAAGTACATCGCCTTGCTGTGTCACAATAGAAAATTTATAACAGGTATCGGGCTGAAGCCCAGCGATAAAAAGCTCCCACACACCACAAGCAGGATGAAAGCGCATGTAATGGCGGTTAGCTTGCCAAAGGTTAAATTCGCCTATAACAGACACACTGGCTGCATTAGGCGCCCACACACAAAAACGCACGCCATTAATCCCTTGTTGGTTAATAAAGTGTGCGCCTAAATGTTTATATGCATGCTCTAAACTGCCTTCGTTAAATAAATACATTGCATCCGTATCTAGGCTACTTGAAAAACTATATTCATCGTAAAAGCATAATGCTGACTCTGCATAGTCAACCTCACATTTATAAGGTTGCGCGGGCATTTCGTTGCTTGCTGCAATAAATAAATCGCTGTTGTTATAACGCTTAGCAATTACTTTTTTATCATTGATAATAATATTTACATTTTTAGCTGCGGGTAAATACACGCGTATTTCGTAGCCATTTTTATAGGCATGCGCCCCTAAAAAACTAAAAGGGTCTTTAAATCTGCCGCCTTGCAGTGCAGTTACCTGTGCGTCGTAATGGGTCTGTAATGAAACCTTTGGTGCGGTACTACTCATATCCTTTCCTTATTGAATTAACTGCAGCCAAGGTACTGGCATTATTTTTAAAAATATCGTTACATGAGTGCGTTAAAACACGGCGCCAATTTGGGTATTCGGTATTAGTACCGGGTATATTCACCGGATACGTTTGTTTATCTAAATCATCAAGCTGAAGTGCAAATAAACGGCTATCACTCTGTGCAAGTGCTTTGGCAAGTTCACCGTAAACACACATAGCATCACTCGTTTCGCTAAGTTGCTCTGCGCTATGTAATCGTATAAAACGCAGTAATCGTTGTTTTTCTTGTTGTCGTTCGAGCAGTTGCTGTTGGTACTGCTGATCATCAATAAGCTGATACTGGCGTTTAATATCTAAATCATCTGTTTGCCACCAGCCGCAAAATGGCGGTACGTCATGATTGGCTATCATAATTAAACAATGCTTAGGTAATTGTTGTAACGGAAGAAACTCGCCATCATGTTGTTTTTCAAAATAAAATAAACTATTTGAATAAATGCCACTTACAGCAAGTGCGTGTTTAACCTCGGGCGGGACTATGCCTAAGTCTTCTCCTATTACTATGCACTGATTAAGGTGAGACTCTATTTTTAAAATAGCCAATAAGTGCTCGAAAGGGTAATAAACATAACAGCCATCTTGTGTATGATTATTTTCAAAGCACCACCATAAGCGCCTTAGTGCCATAACGTGATCAATGCGCAACCCCCCAACGCCTTGCATGTTTGCGC
Organism: Pseudoalteromonas sp. C12FD-1; assembly: GCF_037414265.1. Classification (NCBI taxonomy): domain Bacteria; kingdom Pseudomonadati; phylum Pseudomonadota; class Gammaproteobacteria; order Alteromonadales; family Pseudoalteromonadaceae; genus Pseudoalteromonas; species Pseudoalteromonas sp. C12FD-1. The sequence goes on along the minus strand of NZ_JBBEVD010000071.1, from coordinate 68,650 downwards.
GAATAAGTGAGCGATAAAAGGCAAAATGATCATTTTTTAATTGTTGCGGGTCAAGCGCAGGCAATCCCCAATTTTGCCCTGCTTGCGCCCATGGGTCTGGCGGCGCGCCAACATTGGCATTATTACTAAAAAGTGATTGCTGAGATTGATACTCAACGCCATCTCCTGCACAACCAACAGCAAGGTCATTAATTAAACCTATTGCCATGCCTTTATCTAAACAATGCTGCTGGCAGTGGCTTAATTGTAATTTAGCTTGCCATTGTAAATAGTAATCAAAAGTAGGATTGGCTGAATTTAGCGTAGTTAGGGTCTGGGCGTTTTGTTTGCAAAACTGTGCAAACTCATCGCGCCGTGAAGCGCTGGCATGTGCTTCAAAATGACTAAATAGCGCTTTAAATAATGCATATTTAACTGCACTTACTTTTTCATAATTTATAAACTGTTCATTGCTGTTTAAAAGCGCTTTTACCTCATCACTGTGTAACAAAGCATTTAACTGCGGGTTATTTTTACCATCAGCTGAAAGCTCAACAGAAATGTACAAAGGATTTAATAACGCACGGCTATTAGGGCTATAGGGGCTAGCTCGATCACTTTGCTGAGCAAACAGCAAATGTAATGGATTAAGTAATATGTAGTCCAAGTGCTGCTGTGCACATAAATCACATAGCTCTAGTAAATCATTAAAATCCCCTATACCTAGGCCTGCTTTATTTTTAACCGTGTACAACTGCAGCGAAAGCCCTGTGCGCTTAGTATCATCTACTTGAAAAACTTTTTCTGGGATGGCCCACAATTGAATCTCTTTGCTTTGCTCCCCTACACTAACCCGCGCCTGATGATAACCTACCGGAATAACTCCTAAAGGCACTGCCACTTCAATATAACGCACGCCATGTACATAGTAATCGCCTGTAATGGCCAAATTATGTAAGTTAGCACGTTCAAAAGTGACATTTAACTTTGGCAACCTTATTGCAACAGGTAAATCAAGCTGACGCTCATCTATACGAATATAAAAAAGGTTATCAGTTAAATTCACTAAGCTGGTATTGGGCGATAATTCTAACCAAGGCGCAACATCTAATTGATAATTAAGCTGTGCGATTTGGTGCCCATCATCAGTATTTACGCCACAACATTGTAAGGCACGTTTGCGCGTGTCTTCGCTAAATATAACCTGCTCGCCCGTGTATTTAGTAAACTCATAACCAATACCGTGCAAATAAAACAACTGCGAAAGTGCGTCCATTTACTCGCCTTAATTTATGCGTTGAGTATTCACTATGCTATTTTCTGTGCCAAATGTATTAGGTAGGTAATCATCCGCTTGGTGGTCGTTATCCCAAATATCACCATTAATTAAGTAACGAAAATGATACTGCTGATCAACAGGCAATCTCTGCTTGCATTTAAATACCCCTTCTTTTTTATTAAGCTTCATGGGTACCGGTTGCCAATCGGTAAATTCGCCAACTAAACTTACTTGCTCTGCATCAGGGTGAGTAAACTCAAAGGTAACTTCAGCTTCATTTTTTGTTTTAAAAAAACGTTTATTCAACATAGTAGGCTCCAACTAAACCAAAATGGGTACTTAATCTTTGCCACAGGGCCGATACAACACTTCAAAGGGCGATGTGGGGTGCATTTAAACATCATTAAACGCGGGTAATTTAAACAAATTTTTATTTACGCATTATTACAGTGCAAAAAAGTTTTAAGCTGCACATATAAGGTGCGATTTCGATAAAAATTATCGCTTATTAATGACAAACTAATGAACAGCAAGTATTAAACCAACTTAATCATTTTTCATTATTAATATATTGAGTAAAAAATCGTATATAAGTTCACACCAACCTATAAAATTCTTTCGTTATCAGTGTGCTTAAGTAATAATACACAGCATCTTACGTCTCTGAAATACCAAAAATTTCATGTTGAAAAAAAGCATTTTATTCACTACGGTGATTTTATTTATTGCACTTGCCTCCTTTGTAAGCCTTTCTATATATACCCTTTATAGTAAAAAGCAATTATCAGTAGATCCGAAGTTAAAAGAAATTTCAGGTATTGAGTTTGATAAAAACAAACGTTTGTGGGCGATTAATGATGGCGGTGACGATCCAAAGCTATATCGCTTAGGTCAAGATGGCGCGATTGAAAAAGAAATCCTCGTTACTAATGCTAAAAATATAGACTGGGAAGATATGACACAAAATAAATTTGGTCATTTTTTCTTAGGTGATTTTGGCAATAATAAAAACGATAGAAAGTGGTTAACTATTTATAAAATAGAAAACCCTATTGATATAAAAACAGAGACCACCGAAGCCGAAATTATTAAATTTACCTATCCTGAAATGGACGGCACCCCCATAAAGCCTAACAAACGCAACTTTGATTTAGAGGCTTTTGTTGAGTACAAACGCCATTTATATTTATTTACCAAAAATAGAACCGAACCTTTCGATGGCATAACCAATGTTTATAAAGTGGGCGATCATGCAGCTAATTTTGATGCACAGCTAATTGATTCATTTAAAACATGCACAACCCTTGAAAAACTATGTTGGATCACATCCGCTGCGCTTAGCCCAGACAGAACTAAACTTGTGCTTCTGGATTCTACCAGTATTTGGCTGTTCGAAAATTTTAAAGGGGATAAGTTTTTTTCTGGTGATGTTTCTCGAATCGATTTAGGTATTGTTACGCAAAAAGAAGCAATCACCTTTTATGACGATAATACACTTATTTTTACCGATGAAGAATTTAAAGGGCTGGTAGGAGGAAATGCGTACATTATTAAATTAAATGAAGCAAAAAAAACCATTATCAAACACGCTCTAAAACCAACAACTGCTGTAAGTAAATAGCAATATATAAAAGCTATACATACGGGGTTTTAATAAGGTATTGAGCTCGCTTTAATTTAATACGATATTGTTAAATGAATGCAGCGCTTTTTCTACATCAACCCCTAAAGTAATAACGCCAATATGTTCGCCTTGGGGATCTTTTATAGGTAAACTTAGATGTACCTGAAAATGATGTGTTGACGCATCATATTCAACGCTGCTAAAGCGATGTGCTATAGATTGCTTGTATACAAGACTAAATTTACTCTCATCACCTTGCCAATAATCACTGGTTATTTTACTTATAGCCGCATTTTTGCCTTGTTTATCTATCAGTATAGTTTCTGTAACTATGCCGTTGAACTGAGTTTGCCATTGTTTTAAATATAATGAGGCATCAATAAGTAACATCTTTTTAGCTAAACCATGTTGATGTGCTTTTACTTCTTTAACCCAAAGCTCATCTGCTAGTTTAAGCTCTTTTTTGCTCAGCTGAATATGGTTACTCTGAGTTACTGTATCGGTGATTATTGGCTGTGAAATTAACCCCTCCAGTGGCGTTAACAACTTATCAAGTATTTGTACTTGTTCACCTTGGGATAAGTAAAACGGTGCAGGAGCACATTGTGGGATCGTTTCGTCAAATTTGTCTAAAAAAGATGGGTGCGAATTAATAAGCTTATTGGCAGCAAAAACACCTAAAGGCACATAGCGATAAAACGAGCGTTGGTATGGCGAAGCGTCAATACCTAAGTTGTCAGCAGTATTATTAAAATCATCTAAATCGAGTAATACTTTATCTACCCTATGATGGTGAAGCACGTTCACTATTTCTTCCAGCGAGTTTACCTCAACAAGCGAGGTAATATTTTGTGTTTTAAACCAATTAGCTTGATAACTGCCACGGACTACACCATAACGCAATTTTTTGGGATCTACATTAATACTATCGGGGTGAGTAAACCAGTACCAATTTTCTAGATAAATAGGTGACGACAACTTACCATGCTGGCTCATCTCATAGGTTAAATGCGTTGTAAAATACCCATCTAATCTATCTAGCTTTACTTCGCGACGAGCCCTAAGCCAAGACAGCGATTTCAACTCAAATGGCATGTTCATATTGTGTAATATACATTGCACTTGGTTAACCGCATTATCTGGCGTTGTAAGCGATACATTGGTACCAAATTTTAAAGGCTCAGTTAAAGTTAACAGCACAAAAAATAGCGTTGTGGGCATAATCCATTGCTAAATAATTATTAATTAAAATAAGTATAGTCAACTAGCGTAAAATTGCATGGTAGATACCAAAACTCAACTATGCTAACTTACACAGTTAATAAATCGCTCTGTAAGTAAGGAAACCTTTTCTTTGCTTTTATAGTACTGGTTAGATGTTTTTATTAAATACTTGGCACATTTATTTTTTGCAGATAGAAATTGGTCATTACAACCTTCAGTAGACCTCCCCAAAGCTTCTTGATAAACTTTATCAGCGCACATAGTTAACGAAAACTCCGAGGCTCCAGCAATAATTTCATTTATGCTAACTTCAGCTGTTTCAAGCTTATAAAATAAATCACTATACGTTTTTACTTCTATATGCTTATTAAATGTGTACTGACTGGCTTTAGCCGTTAAGTAGTAACCAACAAATACAATTGAAAAGATCAGCAATATAGTTTTTTTCATCATTTATCCCTAATGACGCGGTTAAGCGGCTTCCATTAAATACAAGATATCCATCTTGTTACAGCAGGTAGTTTATGGGTAGTACTTAAAAATTTACAAAGGTAGGAGTCTTATAATCTATTCCATAGCTTGTTAAATCCTTGTTATAAAAGTATATAAAAACACTCTCAAACAGTGAGTATCTTACCACATATATTAGCCAATGCAATTCTATTTAGCATGTTTAGATAATATTTATTAATACGAATATTTCTAAACATTTGTCATCCTAACAAAGCGTACCTTTTACATAGTTCAAACACAAAAACATTATAATAAATTTTGCTAACGCTTAAATTTTGTTTCTAAAATAACCGACGACGTTGTGCGCTCTACGCCATCTAAATTACCTATATCATCAAGTAAATGGCTTAGTTTTTCTAAATTTTGCGCTTGCACTACAGCAATTAAATCAAACTCACCGCTTATTGCATAAAGCTGGGAAATAGCATCAATTTGTTTTAGCTCTAAATTGGTTTTGGTGGTGAGTTTTTGCATCACTTTTATAGACACATGAGCCGACACCATACTGCTTAAATAGTCTTCACCGTAATCTACGCTATACCCTTTTATAACACCGGTTTCTTCAAGCTTTAACATACGGCTTTGCACGGTAGAGCGCGATAAATTAAGCATGCGCGCTAGGTCAGAAATACTTGCACGTGCATTTGTTTTTAAAATTGAAAGTAGCTTTTCATCTTGTGGAGTTATCATATTGCTTATTAATTTCGTTATTTTGACTTTTATTGTAATCATTTTTCACAAAATAGCACTGCAAATTTAACCTATAACCTTCGATAATAACCAGCAATAACAAAAATTATCTAGCTGAGAAAACGCTAACGTTTTTATTTTGCTAATTTTTATTCAATATTCACAATTTTTAGGTGTACATAATGCAAGTAACAAGAGACTTATTTAACGATGTAATGGTGCCAAACTACAACCCGTCGGCTGTTATTCCAGTGCGAGGTGAAGGCTCACGTGTATGGGATCAAAATAACAACGAGTTTATTGATTTTGCTGGTGGTATTGCCGTTAATTGTTTAGGCCACTGCCACCCTGCACTTGTATCTGCTTTAAAAGAGCAAGGCGAGAAAATTTGGCACTTATCAAATGTAATGACTAACGAACCTGCCCTGCGTTTAGCACAAAAAATGGTTGAAGCCACATTTGCTGATAAAGTTTACTTTGCAAACTCAGGCGCAGAAGCTAACGAAGCAGCACTCAAGCTAGCGCGTCGTTTTGCTTTAGATGTATACGGCGAAGAAAAATCGCAAATTATTGCCTTTAATAAAGGTTTTCACGGCCGCACATTTTTTACAGTAACCGTGGGCGGCCAAGCAGCTTACTCTGATGGGTTTGGTCCTAAGCCTGGCGACATTATGCATTGTGATTACAACGACATTGCAGCATTTGAAGCACTTATTAGTGATAAAACGTGTGCAGTAATGATGGAGCCACTGCAAGGTGAAGGCGGTATTATTTCACCAACAGATGAATTTGCTAAAAAAGTACGCGAGTTATGTACTAAGCATAATGCACTGCTTATTTTTGATGAAGTACAAACCGGTGTTGGCCGTACTGGCGATTTATACGCATACGAAGGCTTAGGCGTAGTGCCTGATATTTTAACGACCGCTAAAGCACTTGGTGGTGGTTTTCCTATTGGTGCGATGATCACCCGCACAGCTATTGCTGAGCATTTAAAAATAGGTACGCACGGCTCTACTTACGGTGGTAACCCACTGGCATGTGCCGTAGCAGAAGCAGCCTTTGATACAGTAAATACGCCTGATGTATTAAATGGCGTAAAAGAGCGCGAGCAGTTATTCCGCGATGGCTTAAACGCTATTAACGAAAAGTACAACGTATTTAGTGAAGTACGTGGTAAAGGTTTACTTATTGGCGCTGTATTAAACGAAAAATTTGAAGGCCGCGCACGCGACTTTTTAGTTGCAAGTGCTAACAATGGCTTAATGAACTTAGTGGCGGGCATGAACGTGATTCGTTTTACTCCTTCTTTAGTAATTCCATTTGAAGACATTAAAGAAGGCCTAGCACGCTTTGAAAAAGCAGTAAGCGACGTAGTAAACGGCTAATTTAATTAAGCGCGCTCTAGGGCGCGCTGTTGGAGCAAGTAATAAATGCAAGTATTACGTCCTATTACCACTGCAGATTTTGCTGCACTTAAGCAAATTGCAATCGAGTCAGGCCATGGCTTTACCTCACTGCCTGTAGATGATGAGCAATTAAAAGAAAAAATAGATCGCGCCGAAAAAAGCTTTGCTAAAAATATCAATCAGCCACTCGATGAAAGCTACCTATTTGTTTTAGAAGATAGCGAAACAGGTGAAGTAGTTGGTACTACCGCCATAGAAGCCGCTGTTGGTTTATCTGTGCCTTTGTACCATTACCATTTAGGTAAAACAGTACACCACTCGCCTACACTGAATGTTTATAACACCGTTGATATTTTAAGTATGTGTAACGATTACACCGGATGCTCTGAAATATGCACTTTGTTTTTGCGCGAAAACAGCCGCAAAGGTTTAACCGGTCGCTTTTTATCACGCTCACGCTTTTTATTTATGGCCCAACACAGCGAACGTTTTGCCGATACCGTCATAGCTGAAATGCGCGGCGTAAGCGACGAAGATGGTCATTCACCGTTTTGGCAGTGGTTGCAAGAGCACTTTTTTAGTATTGAGTTTCCTCAGGCTGATCACTTAGTGGGGCTTGGCGATAAAGTGTTTATTAGTGAGTTAATGCCTAAATACCCTATTTACGTAAACTTACTAAGTAAAAAAGCCCAAGCAGTTATTGGCCACGTGCATGACAAAACAAAACCGGCGCTCAAATTACTTGAAAAAGAAGGTTTTGAGCATCGTGGCTACGTTGATTTGTTTGATGCAGGCCCAACGGTAGAAGCAAAGCTTGGTAATATTCGCAGTATTCGTGAGTCTCAAGTATGCCCTATTACCATTGGCGAGCTGGAACATATTAGCCAGCACAGCTCAGATACACTTGCCGTTTGCAACCAAGGTGTAAGTGGGTTTAGAGCAACCTTTACCCAGCACGCCCATTATAACCACGCTAAGCACACATTAGTAATAAGCCAAGAAGTGGCTGATGCCCTTAATTTATCCCAAGGAGATGCAGCGCGTTTTTTCCGCCTGTAAAACAAATATGAACACACACCTTATAAATAACCAATGGCATTCAGGCCAAGGCCCCGCTTTTAGCTCTGTTAATCCGAGTAACGGCGAAGTTGTATGGCAAGGCAATGGCGCAAATGCAGAGCAAGTAGATTCTGCAATTAATGCAGCTAGAGCCGCACAAGTACAATGGGCAGATACGCCAATTGAGTCGCGTATTACTATACTTGAAAACTTCGTAGCACAATTAAAAGAGCACAGCGAAGAATTTGCAGCCATTATAGCGCGCGAAACCGGCAAGCCACTTTGGGAAACACGCACAGAAGTAGGCGCTATGACAGGTAAAGTAGCCATTTCTATCAAAGCCTATAATGAACGCACCGGCACCACAGAAAACCCAATGCCAGGTGCTAAAGCCTTCATACGCCATAAACCACACGGCGTTGTGGCTATATTTGGCCCTTACAACTTCCCTGGGCATTTACCAAACGGCCATATTGTACCTGCCATTTTAGCGGGTAACACCGTGGTATTTAAACCATCTGAACTAACCCCTCACGTTGCTGAATTTACTTTAGCACTTTGGTTAAAAGCGGGCTTACCAGCGGGTGTTATTAACCTAGTACAAGGTGAAGTAGAAACCGGTAAAGCACTTGCTTCACATAAAGACATAGACGGCTTATTTTTTACCGGCAGTTCAAACACTGGCCATTTACTACATAAGCAGTTTGCCGGCCACCCAGGTAAGATTTTAGCGCTTGAAATGGGCGGTAATAACCCATTAATAGTTAAAGATGTTGCCGATGTAAACGCTGCAGTACACGATATTATTCAATCTGGCTTTATTACTTCTGGCCAGCGCTGTACTTGTGCACGCCGCGTGTTTATTGAGAATTCAACCAATGGCGATGCCATTTTAGAAAAACTTATTAGCGCAACCAAAAATATTGTTGTTGATGACAGTTTTGCCACTAACCAGCCATTTATGGGTGCGATGATAAGCGAAAAAGCCGCCCTGGGTATGATTGCAGCGCAAAATGAATTAGTTGAGAGCGGCGGCGAAATACTCGTTGAGCTTAAGCAGTTAAAAGCAGGCACAGGGTTTGTAAGCCCAGGTATTATTGATGTAACTAACATCACCAACATGGCCGATGAAGAACACTTTGGCCCGCTTATAAAAATTTACCGCTACAACGACTTTGACAGCGCAATAGCAGAGGCTAACAACACCAGCTTTGGTTTATCAGCAGGCTTACTTGGCGATAACGAAGATGATTACAGCCACTTTTTAAAGCGTATTCGTGCTGGCATAGTAAATTGGAACCGCCCTATTACAGGTGCCTCTAGTGCTGCGCCGTTTGGTGGCATAGGCGCAAGTGGTAACCACAGAGCAAGTGCATATTATGCTGCAGATTACTGCGCTTACCCTGTTGCTTCAGTTGAATCAGACAAAGTAAATTTACCGCAAACTTTAGCACCCGGCTTAGTAATAGAATAATACCCATTTTTAAGGATTTAACATGCATACCAACGTAAATACATTATTTGAAAACCTATGGGATAACTATTTAGCAGTTACGCCATCGGCAGATAAAATTCATGACCTTCTGGGTTCAACGCAAAAAGATGACATTATTAACGACCATATTGCGCTGCGTACCTTTAATATTGAAAAAGTAGGCCTTGAAAAACTAGCCGCACACTTTTTAGCGCTAGGTTATACAGAGTGTGGCGAATACCACTTTGAAGCTAAAAAGCTATACGCTAAGCACTTCGAGCACAGCGACCCTAAGCAACCTAAAGTATTTATTTCTGAGTTATTAGTAGAAAAGTGCTCACCAGAGCTGCAAGCTATTGTTATCGATATGGTAAATCAAATAGATGAAAACGCAGTAACTGCCGATAACTTTTTATACTCAGGCACCCATTGGCAGGTAAGTAGCGACACTTACAAGCAATTACTCGCTGAAAGTGAGTACGCAGCATGGATGTCGGCATGGGGCTACCGTGCCAACCACTTTACTGTAAATATTAATATGCTTGCCAAGTTTGATAACATTCACGATGTTAACCAAGCGCTTAAAGACGCAGGTTTTGCGCTTAATACATCTGGCGGCGAAGTAAAAGGCTCACCAGAGGTGTTATTAGAGCAATCATCTACCCTTGCAGATGATTACGCCGTTACCTTTAGCGACGGTGAACTACGCATCCCTAGCTGTTTTTATGAGTTTGCGATTAGATACCCTAAAGCCGATGGCGAGCTTTACACGGGATTTGTTGCTGCCTCTGCTGATAAAATATTTGAAAGCACTAACGCTCGTTAAAAATAAAGCAGGCGCTATTATTTCAACCTAAAAAAAGCCCGTTTGGGCTTTTTTTTATGACAATAATATTTAGAACATTTACACTAAGTTGTATGTCTGTATTTACTAAACTTTTAATTATCTTGCATGTGCTGCTTATATCACCTTTGATCCATGCAAATGAACCACTTACATTACTCTCCAGAGCGAATGCGTCTACTGATAGCTTTTTAAATTCAGATAAAACATTCGAAAGCCTGCTCAATCATACTATTGACACTAAATTGCAGTGGACCAATCAAGCACGGTTAATAAAGCGGCTTATGGGTAATGAAGCAGTATGCAGCTACGATATAATAAAAACGCCAGCGCGTGAAAAGCATATTTTGTTCTCAAATATACCAACCACTATTTACGAGCAACGAAAAATTTATTCTTTTAAACGCATCTTGCAAAACTTTCCTGAACGAGTCTCTGTTGCCCAATTACTTGGAAAAGATTTTACCCTTGCCGTAGATTCAGGAACAAGTTATCAAAAACTTGAGCCTGTTTTAACAAAGTATAGAGATCAAATTGCCGCGATCAGTTCTGAAGACACCAGCTCTCAACTACCTCAACTTCTTATTCATAATAGAATAGACATGATTGTCGATTATGAGGTTAACGTACTCGGTGCACTCACCAGTGAGCAATTAAAACAAATAGACAGCCGTGAAATAGCTGAGTTCCCTGAGTTTGTTAACGGCTACTTTGCATGTAGTAAGTCAACACTCGGTGAAAAAGTAATAAAAACCATTAATATTTTAATGGAAACCCCCGAAATTTACGATCGCCTACAAAAAAGCTTACAGCAAGCCTATAGTGCAGATACATCTAGCGAAATGTTACTGGCTTACGCTAAAGAACACGTATATTTGACCTCTGATGAGTAAAGTTAATCGTCAAGATAAACCCATCTAATTAACGCAACCCCATGATACTTATATAAAATAAATTATTTTAAAATTATTTCATATTTTTATTGCACTGATTAAAAACCTACATTATTATCTCGCCGCTTCTTGATGATAGCCAATCCGAGTACATTACAAACCCCGTTTGTAGCAAGGCGATAGAGCAACTATCCAAGAGTGAATTTGACTGTGCATATGCACTATTGATCTCACTCAACCGACTCGTGGATACACCATAACCCGAGCGGTTGCTTAACTGACTCGGAAAACTATAATGGCTTTATCAACTCAACTACAAGACACCGTAACTAAAGTACCTGCAGTAGCGGTTGCTGCAAATCAAACAATTGATTATGTACAACCGACCAACATGCATATAGAACAACTTGCAGCACAATTTGGCGCGCCACTGATGGTGCTTGATTGCGAAGCTATTCGCCACCAATACCGTGCACTTAAGCACGCACTGCCTGGCGTTGTATTACATTTTGCTTTAAAGCCTTTACCCCATGCTGCTGTTGTGCGCACGTTATTAGAAGAAGGCGCAAGCTTTGATTTAGCAACCAGTGGCGAAGTGGACTTAGTCGCTAGCCAGGGCGTGCCAAGTGAACGTACTATTCACACACACCCAATAAAACGCGACAGTGACATTCGCGACGCACTTGCTTACGGCTGTACAGTGTTTGTGGTGGATAACATTAACGAGCTTGAAAAGTTTATTGCCTATAAAGATCAGGCTGAAATTTTAGTGCGCCTTAGCTTTCGTAATAAAGATGCATTTGCAGATTTATCTAAAAAGTTTGGCTGCAGCCCAGAAGCAGCAATTGACATTATTAGCTATGCACAACAGCTTGGTATTCGTATTAAAGGGTTATCGTTTCATGTAGGTTCGCAATCACCTAATCCTACTAAATACGTTGAGGCGATTAATGCCTGTGCAAAAGTGATTAAACAAGTGAGCGAGTTAGGTTTACCAGCACTAAGTACTCTAGATATTGGCGGTGGTTTTCCTGTGCCGTACAGCGCGGATGTGCTACCAATTGATGTGTTTTGTGCACCTATTAATACTGCACTTGCACAGCTACCAGAAACAATGCAAATTTTTGCTGAACCTGGGCGTTTTATTGTAGCAAGTAGTGTTACGAGCGTTGCCTCTGTAATGGGGCAAGCAATGCGCGAAGGTAAAACATGGTACTACTTAGATGATGGCATTTATGGCTCTTTTAGCGGCTTAATGTTTGATGAGGCAGCCTACCCTATCGGTAGTGCCAAACAAGATGGCGAACGTTTTGAGTCAGTACTTGCAGGTCCAACTTGCGATAGTATAGATGTAATAAGTGATTCAATTATGCTGCCAAAATTAAACAACGGCGATTTAATTATAAGCCGTATGATGGGTGCTTACACGCTAGCTACAGCAACCGACTTTAACTTTTTTAAACGTGCTGAAGTTGTTGTATTGAACGAGCAAGTACACAGCCAAGTTTTAACCGGTTAAGAAAATAAGTTCCTCGCTATAGGTACGTTGGCTTGTACCTGTACACTTCAACGCAGTTGCTCATTCCAACTGCGTTTTTTTATATTTTCTGCAATCGATATAAATGTAGCTCTACCTTTGAAGCAATAAAAAGGAGCTAACGCTCCTTTTACAAAAATAACGGCTTGTAGTCGTTTTCTAACTGCTCAAACGATAAGTCACCTATAAATCTGCCAAAGCTCAACCACGTCGCCAAACCACGTAAATCTTTAAAATGTGGTGGTACAAATTTTGGGCTTTCAATAACACCTAAACTATGTAATTGCGATATAAGTCTAAAGTCATCAATAGATATTTTCCCTACTAATAGTAATGGCAGCTGATCAATGCGCCCAAGCTGAATAGCGACACGAATTAAGTTATATACCAGCACAAACCCTTTTATATAAGCAATATCCTTAGTAAAAGGTAAGCCTGTTGCCGTGCTACCTCTAAATACACGTTGTGCTAACGTATAGCTTTCATCTTTAGACAGCCCCTGCGCTAAGTAATCACGGAATATATCTACAAACTCTGCACCATCAATCACTTTGGTAACCGCTTGAATACGATTTACTAACTTTGATAAACGCCTAGGCGTTGATTTGAGGGTAATTATTTCTGTTAAAACAGCTAACCCTTCTTGGGTTACCGTTGAACTTGGCGTACCTTTACTCAAGCATGTTAAGTAAGGTTGAGCTAAGCCATTTTGAGTGGTACCTACATGTATCCAGCCTTCATGAACTTCTAGAATATCAAGCTCACGTTGTGAGAATTTAACATCTTGGTTTAGCTTAATATTATTTGCGCCTGCTGCCGCATCACTAACAATCCCGTCACTGAGCATAACCTCTACATTAATACCTGACATACTACTGTTGACTTGCTCTGATAGTATTCGCACCGCATCGCTTGCATCAATATTTTTAGGGTCATCAGGTAAAATATCGGCTACTAATAAATTTTGGAGCGGTTTTTCTAGCATATTTGCAAGTTCGAAGAGTGAAGGCTCACCCGCATGAAATAAATCTTTAGGGTGCCCAAAAAGCTCTACCGACAAATCATGAAACTCGCTCGTACCTCTATACTCAAGCATACTGAGCACCGTTTTATACTCGCTACACATTTTACCCATATATTGAGAAATAGGATTAAGTTGCCCAAGCTGGTTAATGATATTGCGATGCAAAGTCGAAAACGCTTGGCGTAATTCGCTAGGGGTAAACCCTAAATCACGCTGCTGATAATAAGCGCTATCGACTAACGGATTTTTTTGGCACTTTTGCCTAAAAAAATCCTCTTTTACTTGTTTATCCCAATTAATGGCATCGAGTATTCTAATCGGCGTTTGTAAAGCAATTAATTGCTCCGACAGTTCGCGAGTTTTAAGAAGTAAAGCCTTGTCTATCATGGTGTAAGCTCAACAAAAAATGAGGCTTGAGCATAAGGTAAAATCAGTTAATAGCAAGTATATTTATCACTTTTTAAGCATTGTTTTTAAGGTGATCGTCCCTCATATATAAAACGTAACAAGATAAAATAATAAAGGGGTAATGATGAAAAACGAACTCGATAACAAGCAGATCCTCTCTGTGTACGAACGTATTCAGCAGCGCGGTAGAAAAAACGATATTGGTAAACATTATCAAGGTGTTACAGCTTACTCTGACATTGATGGCTACACTATTTATTTAGAAGGTAGCGGCGTATTATTGCGCTTTGGGTTTCATAATGCCTACCACTTAGATTATGAGCATGACAAACATAAAGACGACTTTTTAAAAAAACTATACAACATTGCTAATGAGGAATAATGCAGCCAAGACGCATTCGTAAACGCACCACAAACAAGCAAACCACCTCGTTTATAAACCAGGTAATTACTGAGCTGCAGGCGCACCCAGAAAAACTGCAGATAATCCGTCGAAACCTAAATGAATACCGCGAACAGACCCACCTTAAACGCGGTTTTTTGCTGGCTATTGAACGCTTTGACTGGGTGTTTGAGGCCAGTAATGATGTTAACTTTATATGCCAACAAATTTTAGCCGATGATTACATAGGTAATCGCCTTAGACGCTACCCGCTTTTATTTAAAGGCGTTATTAATAGCGCCTAATATACACGCTTTTTATAACTTCAGCGTCCCCTATTATAGCCAGTGCACACTGCTACTTTTTAATTAGTACACTAATTAAACGTGTGAAAAGGTGAGGTTTGCTTAATTAAAATACCCTTCGTACTCTAACTATTACCATTCTAACGAATATTTATCTTTTTTATTACTCATACCCCGTAAACAAATCCTTACTATTCTTACCATTTAACAATTAAATAGTAACCTATTGAATATAATTAATTTTATTTATGAAGACCTGCGAGAAGCACTACTAAAAATTACCCCGCATTTGTTAATGATTCATCTACATCTTGGTATCTGGCTGTTTACTTACACCTTGAATTGTTAGAGCTATTACATTAAACTTATCTTTATTGAACGTTCAATTAATAAAAATCATGCCTAAAGTCGGAATGGAACCTGTCAGGCGTCAGCAGCTAATTGACGCGACCATTGAGTCAGTAGCAGAGCGCGGTTTGCAAGGAACAACCATTAACACCATCAGTAAAAATGCAGGTTTATCATCTGGCATTATTAGCCATTACTTTGGTGGCAAGCAGGGGTTAATAGAGGCAACCGTTAGGTATTTGTTATCGAATTTAAAAAATGAATTAATTGAAAAAGTTGAGCCAACCACCAGCGCAATTGATCGTTTGATGTTTATTGTTGAGGCCAACTTTGCACTTGTTCAACAGCGCAATGACACCACACGTACGTGGTTAAGTTTTTGGGCGCAGTCAATGCACGATCAAGAGCTGCACAGGCTGCAAAATGTAAACAGTAACCGCTTGCAAAGTAATTTAGCATTTTCTTTTAAGCAACTAATGCCCGTAAAGCAAGCAAAACAAGCTGCAGAACTTAGCGCCGCCATGATTGATGGCCTATGGTTAAGAGCAGTATTAAGTCAATCTGACGAAAACCAATTTAAACACAGTGAAACATTAGCAAAAAGCTATGTACATTCACTCATCAAGCAATATGGAGCCTAGCGTGACTACACCTGTCTATCAAAACTTTATCAACGGCCACTTCCTTGCAAACCAAAGTGGTGAAACTTTTGATGTAAAAAATCCAGCTACAGATGAAGTTATTTACTCGGTAGAAATTGCCGACGAATTTATTCAAAACGCGGCTATCGAAAGCGCAAAACAAGGCTTTGCTCAATGGTCAAAAATGAGCCCAATAGAACGGAGCCGGATTTTATTAAAAGCGGTTGCTTTATTGCGTGAGCGAAATGACGAGCTTGCCTTAGTTGAAGTAGTTGATACAGGCAAACCAATGCAAGAAGCTAACTGCGTTGATATAGAAACAGGCGCAGATGTAATTGAATACTTTGCAGGCCTAGCACCAGCGCAAGTTGGCCAGCAGCAAATGGTTGGCGAAGATTTTTACTATACCCGCAAAGAGCCACTAGGCATTTGTGCTGGTATTGGTGCATGGAACTACCCGCTGCAAATTGCATGTTGGAAATCGGGCCCTGCCCTTGCTGCAGGTAATGCATTTATTTTTAAACCTTCTGAAGAAACCCCTTTAGGTGCTATTAAACTCGCTGAAATTTTTGTTGAAGCAGGCGTACCTGCCGGCGTATTTAACGTTGTGCAAGGTGCCGGTGATGTAGGTCAGTGGTTAACCTCTCACAGTGAAATAGACAAAGTGTCGTTCACTGGTGAAGTAGGCACAGGTAAAAAAGTAGTGGCAAGCGCTGCGGGTACATTAAAAGACGTCACAATGGAACTCGGTGGTAAATCACCTTTATTAGTGTTTGAAGATGCCAATATTGAGCAAGCAGTCAGTGCTGCCATGTTAGGTAACTTTTATACACAAGGCGAAATTTGTACTAACTGTACCCGTATTTATGTTCATAAAAATGTATATCAACAATTTATTGAAGAGCTTAAAACCCGTACAGAGCAAAATATTATTGCCGGTGATCCTCAAGATTTAAATACTAACTTTGGGGCATTAATTTCTAAAAAGCATCAAGAATTGGTAATGAGCTACATAGAAAGTGGATTGGCCGAAGGTGCAACGCTACTTACTGGCGGTACAACACTTTCTCCTGAATCAGCGCCTAATGGCTACTTTGTAGCACCTACGGTATTTACCGATTGCAACGATAACATGACTATTGTTAAAGAAGAAATTTTTGGCCCAGTTATGAGCGTGCTTGTTTTTGAAGACGAAGACGATGTTATCGCCCGTGCAAATGGTACACACCTTGGATTAGCCGCAGGCGTATTTACAAGCGATATTAAACGTGCACACCGTGTTATTCACCAATTAGAAGCCGGTATTTGTTGGATTAATGCTTATGGTAATTCACCTGCTGAAATGCCTGTTGGTGGTTACAAGCAATCAGGTATTGGCCGTGAAAATGGCATAGAAACGCTTGAACATTATACGCAAACGAAGTCTATTTATGTGGGCATGGCCGACATAGAAAGCCCGTTTTAAGGTGGTAACTATGAGTAACACTTTCGATTATATTATTGTTGGCGCCGGCTCTGCAGGTTGTGTACTTGCAAATCGCTTATCTGAAGATACAAACAATAAAGTGCTATTGCTAGAAACCGGTGGTAGCGATAAAAGTATATTTATAAAAATGCCAACTGCGCTCTCTATTCCTATGAATACAGATAAATACGCATGGCAATTTCACACTCAGCCAGAGCCGTATTTAGATAACCGAGAAATGCACTGCCCACGCGGTAAAGTGTTAGGCGGTTCGTCATCAATTAATGGCATGGTATATGTACGTGGCCACGCGAAAGATTTTGACGAGTGGCAGCAACACGGTGCTAACGGCTGGGATTATCAGTCGTGCTTACCTTACTTTAAAAAAGCAGAAAGCTTTTATTTAGGTGAAAACGCGCACCGAGGTGGCACCGGCCCGCTCGGCGTTAATAACGGTAACGAAATGCAAAACCCGCTTTACACCACCTTTATTAAAGCAGGTGTAGAAGCAGGATATGCACACACAGACGACTACAACGCAGCTCAGCAAGAAGGCTTTGGCCCGATGCATATGACTGTTAAAGACGGTGTGCGTAGTTCGGCCTCGCGCGAGTATTTAGACCCAGTAAAATCACGCAGTAACCTAACAGTTATTACAGGTGCTTTAGCACAAAAAGTGATTTTAGAGGGCAAAAAAGCCACAGGCATTGAATACACAGTAAATGGCACACTTAAAACGGCGCATGCGACTAAAGACGTTGTATTAAGTGCTGGCCCAATTGGCTCACCGCATATTTTACAGCTTTCGGGGATTGGTGATAAAGCCATACTTGAAGAAGCCGGTGTTGAGGTAAAACATCACTTACCAGGCGTAGGTCAAAACTTACAAGATCACCTTGAGTTTTACTTTCAGTACAAGTGTAAGCAACCTATTACCTTAAACGGTAAATTAGGTCTTATTTCAAAAGGCTTAATTGGCGCTAAATGGCTACTGACCCGTAAAGGCTTAGGCGCAACGAATCACTTTGAGTCGTGCGCGTTTATTCGCTCAAAACCAGATGTTGAATGGCCAGATATTCAATACCACTTTTTACCAGCGGCGATGCGCTACGATGGGCGCAGTGCGTTTGCGGGTCATGGTTTTCAGGTGCATGTAGGCCATAACAAACCTAAAAGCCGTGGTAGTGTCACCATTCAATCAGCTAATCCAGAGCAACCGCCGAAGATTTTATTTAACTACTTGCAGCATAAAGACGATATTGAAGGCTTTAGAGCATGTGTACGCCTAACTCGCGACATTATTGAGCAAAGCGCATTTGATGACTACCGCGATGAAGAAATTCAACCTGGTAAGCACATTCAAACTGACGAAGAAATAGATGCCTTTGTACGCCAAGCAGTAGAAAGTGCCTATCACCCGTCTTGTTCTTGCAAAATGGGCGAAGATGACATGGCGGTGGTTAATTCAAATACCCAAGTTCATGGTATTGAAGGGCTGCGCGTTGTTGACTCGTCAATCTTCCCAACGGTACCTAACGGTAACTTAAATGCCCCTACAATTATGGTTGCAGAAAAAGCAGCTGATCTAATTTTAGGTAAAACACCGTTACCGCAAGCATCTGTAAACGTTGCCATGAGCAGTAATTGGCAAACAACGCAACGTAATAGCGAGATTTAATTAAGCCATAGCGTGCCTAACATTGTGTGGGCACGTTCAACTTGCAGTGGCTCACGGCGTAAATTGGTTGCGCGGTGTTTGTGCAAGTAATAAAACAAAAACGGAGAACTTATGAGTTACTTTTATTCATTTTGGGAGGGCGATAATGACTATATGGCTTAGTGCTGGCATTATATTTACGCTACTTGCTGTTATTACTATTTTATTTAAATGGGGTAACGTACGCGTAGTAGGCGTAACACCAGTGAGAACTTTTACCTTTATCGCAATCTTATTTACCTCAGGCCTAGACGTTGGCCTAATCATGTTTCCATTAACCGAATTTGCAGGTTATGCAGACATAAAAGCAAGCCCAGAATACGCGTTTGCAAACCCACTGGCTATTGAGTTTGGCTACTGGGGATTCTTGATCTGGGGATTTTACTTTCTTACGTGTTTTTATTTCTGTGTAATAGAGCCCAAAGTTAAATTTTTCGAAATTTCATGGGTAAAATTCATTAATAACGTAGTTATTATTGGCACATGTGCCTTTACAGCTTACTTACTGCTTTCTAATTTACCGTGGTATTTACCTGAGCTGGGCGATGGGTCGAGCGTTATACCCACCTTTTATTTAATTGTATTTGCGGCTATTTGCTTTGCAGTGTATTCAAGTACAGATATTAAATATGTACGTTTTTTGAGCATTTCTACAACCTGGTTATTTATTGCGTTAATTGCCTTTATGTGGGTTGGTGCATTTGTTGTTGGTGACAGCGAAATGTCGGCATTTACTAATAACCTTGCAGAAATAGGTACTTACTTTGCCAATATAAATGAGTTTGTTTTACCACTTAACGATTATCATGAGTTTTACCTGTTTTGGTGGTTTGCCTGGAGCATTATGATTGGCCAATTTACATCTCGTTTTGTTGGCGGCCTTAAAACATACCAAGTATTAGGTGCAATGTTGATATTCCCTTCTATCCCAATTGCAATTTGGTTTAGCGTACTTTATCACTACCACGAAATGGGTATTTCAACAGCGGGGATTAAAAACTTTGCTATGGTGTTTGTTGGTATCGTGTTTGTAATTAATTCGCTTGATTCATTAATACGCTTATACACAGATAACCTTAACTTAACGGTTAAACGTTTAGGTAAAATGAACTATATGATACTCAATATTGTTGCCCTTTCGTTACTAACCCTATTGTTTAAGCTGGAGTTTTTACAAATTCAGTGGGTTGGCGCGTTAGTAATCGCACTATTTTTTGCCTGTGCTGCATTTATTGGCTACAGCAAATTTAAAACAGTTAACAACATAGATAGTTCGCCAAAAGCAAACAAAATTGACTACACAAAAATAGAAACTGTACATTAGGGATCAACAATGAATAACAAACTAAAACAACTTGCAGTAGCACTGCCTTTCGCGCTTTTATCAACAACTGCAACAGCGAACTGGTCAACAACCATTACAGCGGCATCTGACTATACTTTTAACGGTGTAACACAAACAGATAGCGACCCTGCAATTCAAGCAAGCCTTGATTACGCATTCGACAGCGGTGTTTACGCAGGTGCATGGGCTTCTAATGTCGATTTTGGTGATGACACTGACTTTGAACTTGATGCCTACTTAGGTAAATACGTGCAATTAACTGACAAGGTTAGCGCAGATTACGGCATCGCTTATTACACATATCAAGGTAATAACAGCGATGGTAACTACGCAGAAGCCTACACAAAATTTGGCTATGCAAGTGAGTATGGCCAAACGGAGCTTAACTTTTGGTATAGCTGGGATTACTTTGGTACAGGCGCTGGCCATGTTATCTCTATGATTGCGCACACCTTTGAAATTGCACCAAACCATGCAATTCGTGCAAGCTTTGATATTTCAAATTCACTTGATGGCGAAAAGTGGGCATGGGATGTAAACCAAAAGAAATCATACAAACATTACCGCTTAGCGTATCAAACTAGCTACGAAGGGTTTGGCATTGAGATTGCTGCCGAAGATACAAGCTTAGATTACGATTACGCTGATGAGCGTATAGTACTTGCTATATCACGCACATTCGATTTATAAAATTGTAGTTATTAGATTCTACAAACAAAAATGCCACTTTTAAAAGTGGCATTTTTTTTACTTAATTTTCAGGCTATTGCCCAAAAAAACTTTGCTTTATTTAGGGGCGATTAGCGCAATATAGGGTTTAACTTTTCAGAGCCTACATAGTTGCGCCAGTGAATGCTCAACTTCATTGCCTATAGGTAGTTGAATTTCATCGTATAGCCTAGCCAAAAACCCTACATTACCTTGCATAATAAACAGGCTCTAACCTTCTATTTCCCAGGCGCTGGTACCCGCTGCAGATAAATTAGCGGTATTTTTACGTAACACTTTGTTACCCACATTGATAGATGATTCTGGGCGACTAACCAAATAGCCTTGCACAGAGCTTACTCCCATGCGTTTTACGAGTTCAAACTGCTCTATCTCTTCTACGCCCTCGGCTACTATTTTAAGTCCTAACTTTTGACCTAGTTCGCTGATTGTATTAAGGATGTCATTGTACTTTGGACTTTTATCGGCTTGAGAGATGAACGAACGGTCTATTTTTATTACATCAATGGGTAAATCAGCCAATGTACTTAATGAACTAAAGCCGGTACCAAAATCGTCAATGGCAATTGTCACACCTTCACCACGAAGTCGTTCAAGCTCTTCAATCATACTTTTACTGGCTTTAATAAACGTAGATTCCGTTATTTCTAGCATTAAAGAATGCGATGGCAGGCCTGTGTTTTTTAGATTTTTCATTATCCAATCATACACTGAGCGGTGCTTTAATTGCACGCCTGATACATTAACCGAAATTTTTACTTTACGCATACCAGCATTATGCCATGCGGCCATTTGCCTACAGGACTCATGCATAATCCAATCACCAAGCTCTAAAATAAGATTAGACTCTTCTGCAATAGGTATAAACTCCGCCGGTGAAATCATCCCTTCAATTGGATGATCCCAACGAGTTAGCGCTTCAAAATAATCTATCATGCAATCTTCAACATGAACGATAGGTTGAAAAGATAAGTAAAAGTCTTTACATGCAACCGCTAAACGCAACTCTTCTAATAAATAGTGATAGCGGCGCATTTTATTACCCATCTCTGGGGAGTACACTTTAAAAATGCCTTTACCATCGCTTTTTGCACGGTACATTGCCACATCCGCTAACTGTAAGAGTGCTTGTGGTGTTGATGCGCTCTCTGGGTAAGTAGCTATTCCTATACTGGCGCTAATTTTTACTATTTTATTACCTAGTACAAAGTCTTTTTCAAGTTCACTGAGTACGTGCTTAGCAATATCGACCACTTTATTATCGCTATCTACTGACTCAATAAAAATTGAAAATTCGTCACCGCCTAAACGTGATAAATTTTGTTCTAACTGATTAGCGCCATTAATATTACTTAGCTTATGATGGCGTAATACATTGGCTAGACGCGTAGCAACCTGCACCAAAATTTCATCACCAAAGCTGTGGCCAAACGAATCATTTACTTGTTTAAATCCATCTAGGTCAATAAACAACAAGGCGCATTTAAGCTGCTCTTCATCAGTAAAATTTATTTGCCTATCTATATGCTCAATATAAGCATGGCGATCAATAAGCAAGGTTAGCTTATCTTGGCAGATACTTGTTTGTGTTTGCTTTAAATAATTAGCAACATGGGTGTTTAAATTGTTTATTGACTGGCTTAAATTACCAAGCCCTGATGGGTTATCGTTTTGGGGTTGTAAGTTAAATGCAACAAGCAATTGATTAGCATTGTTATTTAGCTGTGCAATTTGTTGCTGATAAGATATTTTTCTACGCTCTTTACGAATAATCGAAAAGCCAACAAACAATACCATACACACCAAAATAAAGTTTATTGGCGAGGTTAAAGTCATTAAAATAAGTTTTGTTGCGTTTGCAGCTATAAATTCCGTGTCGGTAGTTTTAACTAATAAAAAATCGGCAGAGGGCTGATGTATTAAATAATGCCCATTAAGCAAAGGGTTATACCAAGGCGCCATTTCGAGCGTTGTATCTACAATATCAAAGTGGCGTAAATCTATGTCAGGGTTGAATAAATTAATGCGGTTAATTTGATTTGTTAGTTCGATGTTTAAACAAAAGCAAAACAAGATAAATACAAAAAAAATGCTGCCTAAGGGTTTAAATTTATTCATCAATAAAATCCATCTAAATTACTTATCCTATAAACCCATTACTAAAAGGCGATTATATCGTCTGTTTTTAGTACTAAGCAAGCCATAGTGCAGTCCTAAGTTATTAAAAATTTTTAGAACTGCACTTTAACAGAATAAATTAGTGCTTAATAATTAGCTAATTATAGAGTGTGATGAATAAAAATAAACCTTAAGCTTAAAAATGTTTGTACAACTAATATGGTAAGTATTTAATACATGCCATCAATTAGTTCGATAATTTTTTCCTTTGCATCTATAAACTTATCTAGCCCACCGCCAGTGCGATAAGATGCTTGCGCAATCTTTTTATTCGTTTTAGCGTCAGTAACCCAAATATTTGCATATGACATGTACAGCGCTAAATCCCAATGCCAGTTAGCTACGTAATAAGCAACAGCATTACATCCTGAAATATCAGCATTGGGTAACTCAGTTTGATATTCCTGATGTTTTAAAACATAGTTAGCAGCAATTACACGTGTTTTAACGTTATGCTTTGCAAACCCTTCTTCCATCGCAGTAACAACACCTTCTTTAACTGCTTTATGTTCAGCTATACAAACTACTTCAGGTTTCACAGTGTCAAAGCGAGTTATATCTTGCTTAGCAGCACAACCTGCTAAAGTAGCTACCATTGCTCCTGCAATAGTTATTTTTATTGTTTTCATATTCATCCTTTTATGTTTATTTAAAGTTGCCATGCATAGCTCACTTTTGTAAAAAATGTGCGTTGATCTCTTTCAACGTGTTTTAGGGAATCGTCTTGATAGCTTTTATCTGAGTAGCCTAAATAAAATAATGTTTGAGCATTAATTTTGTACGAGTAAACTAATTGGCTGCCATAGTCTTTATTAATGTGACTAACTTGGTAATAGTAAGCATCTTTATTTCTATCAATGTCTTCAAATTGCAATATAAGCTTGAGCATAGCGCGCATACTAAATTTATAATAAAGCCTAAAATCTAATAAGTTAGCAGTATAAACTCGCTCCCCTTGAGGGTTATCTAAAACGCTGTAGTTATGTGTAGCGTCTACTTGCCAATGATCGTTTATATCCCACGTAACTTGCGTTTGCGTCGCATACGAATCGCCAATTTGCTCGTTAGCGTAATCAATGCGGCTGCCATACTCGCCATAAAACGAAAGCCATATATTATTTTTAGGTTTAAAGCCCGTATAAACAAAGCCAATATTTTGGTTATAAAAAGCATCATTATAGTTTTCATAACGATGCAGTAAGCCAATTTCAAAAATAGACTGCTTTTGCCCTTTTAATGTTATAAACCCTTGGTACTCTTCTTCAAGTAGGTCGCCATTTTGCGCCCATGTTTTATCCCAATCAGCCTCATAAGACCATGACGTTAATAAGCCAGACTCATCTGCGTACCAGGTTTGGCCTCCGCCAAAGCCTACGTTCTCATAATCTACTTTTTCTTGATAACCTAAGTCAGTGCGATAGTCTTTACCTATATTTTCGTAGCTAGCAAACAAATTGTAGTCACGTTTATCACGAGTAAACTCTAAAGCGTACGCTTCATCAGATTGAGTTTTAGATAAGTTATAGCTACTTGTTAAAAAGTCAGAGTTTTTAGAATCTGTTGTAGCCACTTGATAAGTGAGCAGATCAGATTGATTAAACCAGTAGCTGCCATCGACAGAAAGCACTGTATTATAGTAATCATCGTTTTCGCGGTGGGTCGTACTTAGCCCTATAGTGCCTTGTTGGCCAATATCGTATTGATAACGTGCCGCTGCTGCGTGGGTTTTATCCTCTAAAATTGCAAAACCAGAGCCTTGATTTGTAGGCAATAAAATAGTGCTATTATTGTCATCGGCATACATAAATGCATAGCTATGTTGCCCTGTTTTACCTGTTAATTTTGCCCCTATTTCAGGCTCTGCAATGGTGCGGGTATACAATAGTTCAAACAAACTGCTTTTAAAGTAGGATGCGCCATCTAAAAAAAACGGCCTTTTTTCAGCATAATAAATTGAGTACGTGGTGTTTACATCAAGCTCTAATGCATCACTCTCTATTTGCGAAAAGTCGGGGTTTATAGTGGCATTAATTACCGCATCTTGTGTAACCCCCCAACGTAAATCAAGGCCAGCTTCGGTGTCTATATCACCATTATCCCACTGCCCCGGCAAAGTAGGCTTTGAGTCATTTCTGAGCGCCGTAAGCGTGGGGGTTAATTGCAGGTTTTTGCTGGCTTTTATATTTTTAAAACCAATTAATTTATCAAACTGACATAAACTGCATTTGATATCTCGGTCAAACCCCATATTTGAAAGCTGATACAGTACATCACGTTGGTAATTTCGCATAAGGGCAAAGCCCCATGTTAAATCTGTTTGATTTTCAGGAAATCTCAGCGCTTTAAAAGGTATGCGCATTTCAACCACATACCCTTGGTCGGTAATTTGCCCTGCACTATCCCATATTGCATCCCAAGAGGGGTCTGATTGCCAGCCATCGGTGTCACTCATTCGCGTATCACCTTGTGCACCCAATGGGTTTACATAAAATTCGTAAGCTGAGCGTTCATCGTTAAAAGTATCAATAATTAAAATAACCGTATCATCTTGCCAAAGCGTATCTCTGTCGCGTAGAGAAGCTGTTATTTCACTCGGCTGTGGATCTTCGGCTACAAATGCAACATATAAGTTGCTTCCATCCTCATACATGTAAGCATCGGTTTTAACCGGTGGGGTGCCCTTTTCGTTAGGCTCATCTTGAAATGCTATAGGGAGTAAAGTGGCATTTTGCCAATGGGGCTCATCTAGTACGCCATCTACAGTAATATCTGCTTTTATATGTATAAGAGAATGCTGCTGTTTCTCACTGGCATAAAGGTGGTTGGAAAATAAAAGTGCTAATAAAAAGGGAAATAAAGCACTGCATTGTTTTTTTATAATTATTAAGTACTGCATAAACATCCATTTAGACGTGTTTACCCTTAAAAGGTAAACTTATTTATGCAGTGTAATTTAAGTCAGTACATTTGTTAATAGTTTGATACTAAAAACATTGGCTTTTTTAACTAATTAATATTAAAGGCTTAATTTAAAAGTTAGGTTTCAATTAATTTAAGCTTATCAGCCACGCCATTCCAACTATCGGCATCAGTGGGCGCTGGTTTTACTTCAACAATGCGTGGCCACACCAATGCAAGCTCAGCATTAAGCTCGGTAAACTCTTTTTGGTCTTCTGGCAGCTCGTCTTCTTGGTAAATTGCTTCAGCTGGGCACTCTGGTACGCATAATCCACAATCTATGCAATCAATAGGGCTTATTGCTAAAAAGTTAGGGCCTTCGTAAAAGGCATCTGCAGGGCACACCGCCACACAATCTGTGTATTTACACTTAATACAGTTTTCGGTGACCACAAACGCCATAATAGTTTAAACCTAGTAATTAATTATCTAAAGCGAGGATCATACCCAACCCCATTAAAAACACAATAAATATGTGCCATCTGCGGTCAATTTAACGTAATATATGCGCCCTTAATGTATAGCCATTACGTGCCCTACACTTCTTATTGTGAGCGGATACTATTACCGCTAAGACACCTAAAAGAGATAATAATGATACGTTTAACCGAAATAAAGCTGCCGCTTGATCATAACGAAGACGCTATAGGCCAAGCCATAGTTGATAAACTAAAAATACAGCCAGCGCAGCTACATAGCTACAATGTGTTTAAACGTGGGTACGATGCACGTAAAAAAACGGCTATTATGCTTATTTATACCCTTGATATTGAAGTAGATAACGAAGAGACGCTGTTAAACGCATTTGCAAAAGATCAGCACGTAAAACCAGCACCTGATACTTCATACAAATTTGTTGCCCACGCCCCCGCTAATCTTACTGAGCGCCCTGTAGTAATTGGCTTTGGCCCGTGTGGATTATTTGCGGGCTTAGTGCTGGCTCAAATGGGTTTTAATCCTATTATTTTAGAGCGCGGTAAAGAAGTACGTGAACGCACCAAAGACACCTTTGGCTTTTGGCGAAAACGTACCCTTAATACAGAGTCTAATGTGCAGTTTGGCGAGGGAGGCGCTGGTACATTTTCAGACGGTAAACTATACAGCCAAGTAAAAGATCCTAAACATTACGGGCGTAAAGTTATCACCGAATTTGTAGAAGCTGGCGCACCCAGTGAAATTTTATACGTAAGTAAACCACACATTGGTACATTTAAACTTGTTACCATGATTGAAAAAATGCGCGCGCGTATTATTGAACTTGGTGGCGAAATCCGCTTCAGTACCCGCGTAGACGATATTCATATAGATGATGGGCAAGTAACTGGTTTGACGCTTTCAAACGGTGAAACGCTAAATACCCGCCATGTAGTACTTGCTGTGGGACATAGCGCCCGTGATACCTTTAAAATGATTCACGATAAAGGCATTTATGTAGAGGCTAAAC
The DNA here is from genome assembly GCF_037414265.1 of Pseudoalteromonas sp. C12FD-1. NCBI lineage: Bacteria > Pseudomonadati > Pseudomonadota > Gammaproteobacteria > Alteromonadales > Pseudoalteromonadaceae > Pseudoalteromonas > Pseudoalteromonas sp. C12FD-1. Next base: position 41,181 of record NZ_JBBEVD010000071.1, on the reverse strand, counting down.
CGTTTTCTGTTGGCTTTAGAATCGAGCACAAGCAATCGATGATTGATGAGTGTCGTTTTGGGCCTAACGCGGGTAACCCCATTTTAGGCTCTGCTGATTATAAGCTTGTTCACCATTGTGATAACGGCCGCACAGTGTACAGCTTTTGTATGTGCCCAGGAGGTACTGTTGTAGCCGCCACCTCTGAGGAAGGCCGCGTAGTAACAAACGGTATGAGCCAGTACTCTCGTAGTGAGCGCAATGCAAATAGTGCCATTGTAGTAGGTATTACACCTGAAAAAGACTTCCCTGGTCACCCGCTTGCCGGCATTGACTTGCAACGTAAACTAGAAGAGCAAGCCTATGTATTAGGCGGTAGCAACTACGATGCACCAGCACAGTTAATTGGCGACTTTTTAAAAGGAAAAGCATCGGGAGATTTAGGTGATGTACAACCGTCGTTTACACCAGGAATAAAACTCACCGATTTAGCAAAAGTGCTTCCGCAGTTTGCTATCGATGCAATACGCGAAGCCATTCCAGCCTTTAATAAGCAAATTCGTGGTTTTTCTACAAACGACGGTTTATTAACAGGAGTAGAAACTCGAACATCTTCACCTATTAGTATCAAGCGCGATAGAAGCTTCCAAAGCATAAATACTAAAGGTTTATACCCAGCGGGTGAAGGCGCAGGCTACGCAGGCGGTATTTTATCTGCCGGTATTGATGGTATTAAAGCGGCTGAAGCCGTTGCACTTTCGATGATTGAAAACGCTTAAACCACTTTTTAAGTTGTTCAGCGAAAAACCTCACTTTGTGAGGTTTTTTTGTTTAAACCTTGGGTTACATTAAAGCATAAAAAAACCTGAGTAAACTCAGGTTTTTTATAGGTGCTAAAATTTGTAAACTTACTTTTTAAGGGTAAGTTTGGCGCCTTTTAAGCTTTTACGCACATTTGAAATACGTGAACGATTTACCGCACGTGCTTCGCCTGTTGCTTGGCCTGTTGGCTTATTAGTACGGCTACGACGTAAATGCGCTGGCTTTTTACCTATTTTATCAATAAGTACTTCACGGCTACTTACTTCATAGCCCTCTAAGTAAACACGCTTGATTTTTTGGCCAATTAACGACTCTATTTCAAATAAGGTGTTTTCTTCTTCGCGGCTTACAAACGAAATAGCTTGGCCTTGGTTGCCAGCACGACCTGTACGGCCAATGCGGTGAACGTAATCTTCTGCAAGCCACGGTAAATCAATATTAATGACTCGTGGTAAGCCTTCAATATCTATACCACGTGCAGCAACTTCGGTAGCCACTAAAACACGTACTTTGCCTTCTTTAAATTCACGAAGTGCACGTCGGCGGTTACCTTGCGATTTATCACCATGACATACGGTAGCAGGAATACCATCAAGGTTAAGCTCTTTAACCAGCTCATCCGCCGTTTCTTTCATGTTTACAAACACAAGTACCTGTTGCCAGTTCTTTTTACCAATAAGCTCAGAAAGTAGCTCTTGCTTACGTCGCTCTTCGACAGGGTAAACAACATGCTGTACCGTACTTGCTGTACTGTTGGTTTGATCAACACGAACAATTTCAGGCTGTTTTAGTACTTTTGCTGCAAACTGCTTAATAGCTGCGGGGAAGGTAGCCGAGAAAAGTAAAATTTGGCGCTGTTCATCACAGCTTTTAATTACACTTTGCATGTCTTCAATAAAGCCCATATCAAGCATACGGTCGGCTTCATCAAGTACTAAGTGTTTAACACTTGCTAGGCTTAAATTACCTAAACGAATATGATCAAGTAAACGCCCTGGGGTTGCAACTACAACATCTACGCCGTCTTTAAGTGCATTTGCTTGGCCTGCGGTATTAACACCGCCAAATAGGCTCACTACTTTTAAAGGAGTATGTTTTGCATAGGCTTTAAAGTTATTTGCTATTTGCTCTGCCAGCTCACGCGTTGGCGCAAGCACTAACGCGTGCGGAGCATTGCTTGTGCTTAGCTCAGATTCAACTAATTTTTGGATGATAGGTAAAGCAAACGCTGCCGTTTTACCCGTGCCGGTTTGGGCACTTGCTAAAACGTCTTTACCTTTACGAACAGCTGGAATAGCTGAACGCTGAATGGGCGTAAGGGTGTGGTAATTAAGTTCGTCTAACGCCTGAATAAGTTCAGGGGAAAAACTAAAAGATTTAAAATTCATGCTGTATAACCTGCGGCCACATTTATCAAGGGTCGCAAATTATACAGCAAAAATGAGAAAACAGTTAGTGAATCCTCATTATTAGAAAATTTAAGCTGATTTATAGCGCTTAAAAATCAAAGAAGTATTAATACCCCCAAATGCAAAATTATTACTCATTACATAATCGGTGTTAATTTCACGGCCTTGAGACTGAATGTAATCTAGTTCAGCGCAATCAGCATCTACCTCTGTTAAGTTTATTGTAGGCGCAAACCAATTATCCCTCATCATATTAATACTAGCCCATGCTTCAATTGCGCCACACGCGCCTAAAGTATGCCCTAAATAACTTTTTAAAGAGCTAATTGGTTTGGCACCTAAGGCGTTAAATGTTGCATGTGATTCAGCAATATCGCCTCTATCAGTTGAGGTTCCATGAGCATTAACATAACCTATTTTGTCGGCTGCTAAATTTGCATCTTGCAGTGCCATTTCAATAGCAATTTGCATGGTATCTGAAGATGGTTGAGTGACATGTTGGCCGTCTGAGTTACAGCCAAAACCAACAACCTCCGCTAATATATTTGCCCCTCTAGCTTTAGCATGTTCATACTCTTCAAGTATTAAGGTACCGGCGCCTTCACCAATAACTAAACCGTCACGGCTTTTATCAAATGGGCGTGGTGTATTTTTAGGGGTGTCATTTTTAATACTTGTCGCATAAAGCGTATCGAAAACTGCCGCTTCAGTAATACAAAGTTCTTCAGCTCCCCCTGCTACCATTACTTTTTGACGACCAAACTTAATTGCCTCATAAGCGTAGCCAATACCTTGGGAGCCAGATGTACATGCCGAACTTGTGGTTATTACCCGCCCTTTTATACCAAAAAAAACACCAACGTTAACTGGCGCAGTATGCGCCATCATTTGAATATAACTGGTCGCTGTAACACCAGACATTGAACCACTTTCCATCATATTGGCAAATGCGAGAAGCGGCGGAGTTGAGCCGGTGGATGAGCCATATGCTACACCGGTAGAGCCATCGGTAAGACTTTTATGGTCAAGTAAATCAGCTTGCTCAAGCGCACGCTCAGTTGCACGCGTTGACATCAGTGCCACTCGCCCCATTGAACGAATTTGCTTACGCTTATAATGGCTAGGCTTTTCAAAATGAGTGATTGGGGCAGCTAGCCGCGTATTAAGCCCATCAGCTTTCTCCCACTCATTCATAGTAACAACGGCATTTTCACCATTAATCAATGCGCTTTTAAATTCATCCCAATCATCACCTAATGCGGTTATAACCGACATCCCTGTAACTACAACACGTTTCATTACACCATCCCGCCGTTAACTGAAATAACTTGGCGAGTAATGTATGCAGCATCATCAGACATTAAAAATGCAACCGTGCCAGCAACTTCATTCACTGTACCCATACGTTTAAGCGGAATCATTTTCATCATATCATCAACAGGCAGATCATCAGTCATTGCTGTTTCAATTAATCCAGGAGCTACGCAATTAACTGTAATTTTTCGTTTAGCAAGTTCAAGCGACAGTGCTTTAGTTGCACCAATAATACCTGCTTTCGCTGCGCTGTAATTTACTTGTCCTCGGTTGCCCGCAATACCCGACACTGAAGCCATAGTAATAATGCGTCCACCTTTTCGAGTTTGTACCATGGGCATGACGGTTGGGTGCACAACATTATAAAAACCATCTAACCCCGTCCTAATTACGCTATCCCAATCATCACCCTGCATTGCAGGAAAAGCCATATCGTTGGTAATTCCGGCGTTACACACAACACCGTAGTAAGCACCGTTGTCTGTAATATCTTGTTCAATTTGTTGTTTTGCTGAAGCTCTATCACATACGTCAAACTGTAATAGTGTTGTACTTTGTCCTAGTGCGTGTATTTCTTCACAGGTTTGTTGTGCTTGCTCTAAACCATTTCTGCAATGAACTGCAATGTCATAGCCTTGAGTTGCAAGTTTAAGTGCAATAGCCTTGCCTATACCCCGGCTAGAACCGGTCACTAAAATTCTTTTTTTCATTGGTTTTCTCTTATAAATTTCAGCGGATTTTCTGGCTGAAATACATTTATTTTTGCATCACAAAGTATTTTTTTATTTTCAGTTATCTGGCATTCAAACACACTTAATCCAGATTCTTCTTGGTAAAGCTTTTGAACAAAAATAGTCAATGTGCTGCTTTTGTAAAATGTGGCCTGATGTGTTTTATATTTTCGAGTACCGATTAAAAAACCGATTTTAACAGCTTCATTAATATCCTTAGCTAAAGCCCCCGCATAAGCCGCAATAGACTGAGCCATATACTCAACACCAATGTAACTTGGCACTCCCTCAATTTGCTCACTATAAAAAGGGCTTTGAGGTGTAATAGTCACAGAGCAGGTTGCATTTTCGTCACTATAATCAACTAGCTGATCAATTAAAATCATAGGTGAATCATGAGGTACAACTTGCTCTATAGAATAATTATTCATTATGAGTACCTAAAATTAAACTTGCATTATTACCACCAAACGCAAATGAGTTTGATAAACAGTAATTTAATTTAGCCGTACTTGCATGCCTTATAATATTAACATCAGCCAGCTTATTTGTTTTTGTGGACTTATTATATGGCAAAGTAATGTCGCCACTTCCTCTGAGTAATAGCCAGCAGATCCCCGCTTCAATTGCGCCCGCAGCACCTAAAGTGTGCCCAGTTAAGTACTTACTGGAGCTAAGCGGTGTATTGTTGCCAAACACACTATTAATTGCAAGGGCTTCCATTTCGTCATTTTTAATTGTTGCTGTGCCGTGTGCATTTATATAGTCAATATCACTAGGTAATAAGTCAGCATCGTCCAGAGCTGCTTTCATTGCCGCTTTAGCACCTTTACCACTTGGATCTGGCGCCGAAATATGATGAGCATCAGAGCTTTCTCCTCCGCCTAAAAACATAACGCCATTATTTGTTGGCGCTTCTTTACTCATAACAAATAACGCAGCCCCCTCACCTATATTAATGCCATCTCTAGAATCACAAAAAGGCTTACATACGCTAGGGCTTAATGATGCTAGCGCATTAAATCCATTAATAGTAAGTTTACAAAGGCTGTCTACACCACCACAAACTACTATATCGGCTAAGTCGGCAGTCAGTAAGGCCTTAGCGCTAATGAGTGCTTTGGCACTTGATGTACACGCCGTAGAAATGCTATAGCATGGGCCTAATGCTCCTATTTTTTGGGCTATATAGTGAGCTGGTGTAGCAAGTTCTTGATCAACATATAAAAAATCACTTGGCCAATCACCTGTCCTATCGTGAGTCGCTCGAGCTCGTTCGCCATCATGCACACCTGACGTACTTGTACCTATTACAACAGCAACCCGCGATTTATCAATATGAGAAAAAGTTTTAAGTGTTGGGGATATTTGCTCAAACGCTAGATCAATTAAAGTATCAATACGGCGCTTGTTAGTTAGGGGAACTGAGTCAACATGGCCAACATAAAATGGCAGATTATCCGTACTTAAATCTTTAGTTTTTAAAAGCAGTGATGCCTCATTATTTTGTAAGTTATTTAAGCTATTAACTGTATCATTTAGGCCAATCCCCATGGCACTTACTATGCCTAAATCATTTAACCAAAAAGTCACTGGTTTACCTTCTCAAATGTAATTTGATAATGTCGTCCACTATTATTTAGGACCGTTTTATTATCGGTATAATCGATTAAAATAACCGAGCGGTTATCTTTTACTAAACGCCTTTGTACCCCAGTCTGCTCTATAAGCGCCCCAGATATTTTCTCATTAAGAAATGATATAGGCCAATGTACTAATGCGATGTCTGCCAATATATAAGCTGGGTCTATATCAACACCTACTATCATTTTAGAAACTGTTGGTGGCTGATTATTTAATTTCTCGAGCGTTAAAATAGGTAAGCCTTGTGTAGTCATTAACAATAAACTGATTGTACCCTGCTTGTTTATTTCTAATTGTGCTAATAACGTATGCTCTTTTTCGTTGTTTTTAATATATAAAACATGCTGCCAACTTTTATCAAACATTTGCTCTGGTACATGTGAAATATCAAGGGTAGTAGCTGCAAAAATATCAACACGCTCACTGCTTTTATACGTGCTACTACATGCTGTGACATAAACACACGCTAAAACTATAAAAGTACATCTGAGAAAGTAACTGATATGAGCCTCAATCACTGGGATTAATTTTGACATAGCTGCGCTAATACATTTAAGCGGCGCTCACTTTGAGCTACAAATGGGTTATTTTTATCCCATGCGTAACCCGCTAAAATAGCACTGATCATTTCACGTACCTGCGAGTTTTGTTCTGAATAGAAAATAACGTCTTGAAAACGACTATCGTACCAACCTTTGACAAAGGTTTTAAAACAATCAACCCCTGCCTGTAAAGGCTTGGCATAACATTCTTCAAAATCGACTACCTCTCCTTTTAAGTAATCATCAACAAGGGGGGCAATTAAATAAGCAGATTTTAGTGCAATAGTTACTCCAGATGAAAAAACCGGATCCAAAAACTCGCCCGCATTGCCTAATAAAGCAAAGTGCTTACCGTATAGTGTACTTACATTAGCTGAATAACCACTTATGCTTCGTGCCTGTGTGATAGGTTCGCGATTAACTAAAAGGTTTTTTAAATAAGGGTCTTGCTCTATAAACTGCTTTAAGGTGTCGGCTGCGCAACCATCATTAAACCGTGCTTGCTTTGCCACAACCCCAATGCTGGACGTGCCATCACTAAAGGGGATGAGCCAATACCACACATCATTAAATTTAGGGTGAACGGTTATTAAAATTTTATTCCTATCAAATAATTCGTCAGTAATCCCATCTTTAAAATGACTAAAATAAGCACTACGCACAGGAAAAGTAGAAGGTTTTTCTAAATTTAAAAGTTTTGGTAAAACTCGGCCAAAGCCGCTCGCATCGAGTACGAACTTAGCTTTTACGTTATATGTCTGCTTATTATTTTTTTGCACATGTAACGTTGCACCAAACGCTTCATCAGTAAAATCAATAACACTATGCTGATAGCGAACTTCAACTCCGTGTTCTTGTGCTTTATCAGCAAGCAGCTTGTCAAAATCAGCCCTTTTAACTTGAAACGTAGTACCGGGGCCTGGGCTAAATTTTTCAGTAAAATTTATAGCAGTATTTTGACCATCACGATGAAACGCCGCACCATTTTTAAATTGAAAGCCGAGCTCTTCTGCGTTCTCATGTATTATGCTAACTAGCTTAGCTTCTGCTAAATATTCCATGCATTGAGGTAATAAACTTTCACCAATCGAAAAGCGAGGAAACACTTGCTGCTCAAGCATTAACACTTTCCAGCCCTTTTGCACTAATAAGCTACTAGCAAGAGCACCTGAAGGCCCTGCTCCTATAACTACAACATCGTACTGCTCAAAGTTATTCAACTTATTATTCCTTTTGAGACTTTAATACACTTAATGGAGATAAAAAATATACCGTTAAAATCCCTACCATAACAGTAAGGCCAAAACTAAATATCGCGGGTGTATTCGAAAAGGCGAGCATGCCAAATACACACATTGAAGAAGCAGCCGACAAGCTGATCGCTAACACATTAACAGCTGTAAGTTTGTTTATTTGATAAAAGACTAAATAATCTATCGCCAAACCAACAATGAGTAAGCCTCCTAACAAATTAAAAATTGAAATACTTCCTTGCACCATATTACAAACCCAAAGCATACCCAACACACTGGCACTTATCGTTACCACCTGTACACTGGCAATCCGAAAGCCAAACTTGTAGCTAAATAAAACAAAACAAACAGCAATGGCAATGGCCAATGTAAATAATAAATACTGGCTATAGTTATCAAGTAGGTTACTAATTTGCTTTGGCTTGTTATATATAAATGTGTCTTTATAGTCACTGACACGCAAAGCAACCTCTTCCTGTGGTATGCCAGATACAGAAAACCAAGTAGCGGCGATATTTGGTTCAACGAACATTTGTGTGCTTAAAAGAGTTGAAAAATGACTATTTATTAAAGCATCATAGTTCAGTAGTTTTGTCTTAGCTAACTCAACTTTTACACCTGTATATGTTTCGGTAGTAGTAAATACATCCTTTTTAATTGCTTGATTAAAAATAATTAAATTATTTTGTTGCGCTTTTTCGCTTGGCAGCCAACGGCTAATGCCATTGTGTTTAAGATCCGGATAAGCTCTTTTAAAATCATCAATTAACAGTTCTTGTTTTTGCAGTAATTGTTCAGCATTTTGGGCAAACAAAAATACAATTTGGCTATTTAATTGCCCCATTAAATTTAAATGTTTTTCTTCATTTAGCATTAGTTGCTGTGAGCTTGCACTTAATAAACGCACATCGCTATTAAATGTAATTGGCTTAACATAAAATAAAAATATTAACGTTAAACCCAATACAAAAAAAACTAATTGCTTATAACGATTAAAATGCTCCATTAAACAAACTAGTTGCTGGCTTTTAATCAAACTAAATTCTGAGAGCTTAAGCTTAGATTGCCAGGTAGGTATAATTATCAAAGTAAATAACCATGCACTCGCAAGTCCAGCAATTACAAACACCGCTACTTGCGATAAAAGTGAAATTGGCGCACCTAACAAACAGCTATAGCCCAAGCTCGTTGTAATAAAAGATAAAAGTAGCGCTGTTTTTGTGCCCTTAGTTAACCTACCACTTTTGTACAAACTATTGCCATACGCTAAATCTGCCATTGCATGAAATGCATAATCAATAGCTATACCTATTAATGTTACTGCAAAAACAAGTGTTAATAAGTGGATAGTATTAAAGAGAAACACCATAGCCACAGCACCACCTGCAAGTGCACTTAGCACAGTTAAGCTTGCAAGCAAGATACTACTTACTTTTCTAAACACCCAAAAAACCATTAAAAGTAATGCTAAAATACTAAGCCCACCAAATAGGCTCATTTCATATTTAGCTTGCTGAGCATTTTCTGCAGTATGAAAAAGCGCTCCTGAATAACTAATAATCGTTTGAGGGAATGCAATTTTTAAGCTTTCGACCTTGTTTTTAATGTTGCTAGCAAGGTTAATCGACTCTTCAATTGAGAGGCCATCATCAGGAATTGTCGCTAATAAAACGACGTAATCTAATTGGTTAAAACTGCGGGTTAACCGCCCATCTTTTAAAGAAAAAAGCTGACTTTGCTTTAAACTATCGCCTATGAATGCTGCTAAGCTCAAGCTGATATCAGCTTTTATCGTGGCACTTACGAATGGGTTTCCTAATTGGTTTAATTGAGTAAGGTAGAATGACTCAAATCGCGTTTTATCAGCAATTCTATATTTATAATTGTCACTAAGTAATGCATATTTATAAGGAGAAAATACTGCTGTTAATTGCTCAATACTTGGCAGCTCAAAGCTACTATTAATATTGTGTGTTGAAAGCCATGATTTGAGTTCATCGTGCGCTAAATTTTTATCATTACCAGTGAATGAAAACATTATCCGGTTAGCGTTTTGTTTAAAAAACGCCTCTTCGCCATAAGCTAATTTAGAATGTGATTTTGGTAATAAACTAAACATATCAGCATTTAGTTCAGGCTTAGTAATATACAAAGCCGTACAAAGCAAAGTTGCTAATAAGCTAAACCATATAAAAAGTACACTTAAGCGTTTAATCACATCACCCTTCTACTGGTTACTTACATATTTCAATTATTAGACGTATTTGCATACGAAAAATCTATTTGGGTACTGCTACCTGAGTGTTCATTTAGGGTTACACTTTCTACACGCTCATTATTTTCACAGAGTATAAAATGACTAAACAACTGTTTTAACATTGCATCTTTTGGCTTTAATAATAAACAATCCCCTTGATTTGATACATCAAAACGCGTACGCAAGGCTTCCATATTTAGTGCAAGTAAATCAGTTAGTAAACCTACAAACTGTTCACTACCTGGTTGATGAGTAAGCTCACCCCCTTTGTTCTTAACAAATACCTGGCCATCCTCTATTAGCAATGTACTTTGCGCCGGTGTTTTTACATGCCAAAGCAGCTTTTCACCCTCAAGTGTAAACTCCCCTTTGGAGATGAATGGTTTAGAGAAGCCGGAAAAATACTTTAATTGTTTAAACTCACCCGATACAGACGGTGTAGCTAATAAGCTTGTACTAAAAAAAACAAAATAAAAACAACTAACAAACACACAATTTTTTAAATAATTCATAGCATCATCCAATATTAGCTAAGTACTTTCGCGAGCTTACTAATTATCACTGCCGGTGAGGCAAACTGCATTTCTTTACTTGTTATTTCGACAGCAACTTGAGTGGTAGTAGCCTTAGTAATTCGCTTATTAGTTAAGGCATCTGTAATTACATAATCAATTTTTAATCGATTTTCAAACTCTTTTAAATACGCAACCACTTTTATTTTTTGTGTAAATACAGCAGATGCCACGTATTTAATTTGCATATCCACTATTGGCCACGCATAGCCCGACTCCATCATTTGAGGATAGTCGTAGTCAAATAATCGTAGTAACTCACAGCGAGCCACCTCTAAGTAGCGAGGGTAATTACCATGCCATACCACATTCATCGGGTCGCAGTCATGAAATGGAATTTCAATTTCCACTTCATGTGTTAGCAAAGCGCCTTTACTATTCATATAAAGCCCAGCGTTTTTCTTGAATATAACTAATGGTTTGTCTAAGTACCGCTTCCATTGGCCTATCTTCAGTTAGGTTTTCGAAATAATGGGTTATGTCAGTATACATAGCTTGCATATCTGCAGTTAAACTTGAAAATTCAAGTTCGCCTTGTTTAATACGCAGCCTCACCGCTTGAATACTTGCAAGTAACGTACTTGCAATAACCTGCTCTGTAAGCTGCAAAATACGTAAACAATCACGAGCTGCAATAGTCCCCATACTTACTTTATCTTGATTATGGCACTCAGTGGAGCGAGAAAATACACTTGCAGGCATCGTTAGTTTAAGCGCTTCAGCAGTATAGGCACTGGCGCCTATTTGCACGGCTTTAAAGCCATGATTTATGTAACGACGTTCAGCCTCACTGTCTGATAAATTTGAAGGTAAGCCATTATTAAATTTAGTATCGACCAATGAAGCAATTTGCCTATCAGCTAAATCGGCTAAATTCGCAATTGCCGTTTTCATACTATCCATAGTCATTGCAATGTGACCGCCATAAAAATGCCCCCCATGAAGTACATGCTCACCTTCGCCATCAATAATGGGATTATCGTTTGCAGAATTAAGCTCGTTTTCTATCATCTGCCTGAAAAATGGCAAACTATCTTGCAATACACCAATAACATGCGGTGCACAGCGAATCGAGTACCTATCTTGCAGTCTATCAGCGTTACGAGGATGGTCATGATGGTTTAAATCATCTCTTATCCATTTAGCAACTTGTTGTTGTCCTGGATGAGGCTTAACGGAGAATAAAATTTCATCAAAGTGATGACTATTACCTTTGAGAGCAAGGCTAGACAATGCAGTAATCCTACTTGCAAGTTTTGCTAAGTAATTGGCTCTATCAAACGCTAAACACGCAAGCGCGGTCATCACAGCTGTACCATTCATAACTGCAAGCCCCTCTTTTGGGCGAAGCGTTAAAGGCTTTAAACCAGCCGCTTGCATTACCTGTGCGCTGTTAAGTATTTTATCTTTGTAAAAAACATCACGTTCACCAACCATAGCACCCGCTACATACGATAGTGGCGTTAAATCACCGCTAGCGCCTACCGACCCTTCTTGAGGAATAACAGGCACTATATCAAGGTTTAAATAGTCTTTGAGAAGATTAAGCATTTCCCAGCTTACGCCAGAATAGCCTTGTGAAAGTGATGCTAAGCGCGTAGCTAAAATTGCACGCCCTTGTACTTTATTAAACACATCGCCTAGTCCACACCCATGAAAACGCGTTAAATGTAATGGCAGCTCATCAACTAAGTTAAGTGGCACAGGAACCGTGACTGAGTCACCATAGCCTGTAGTTACCCCATAAATCACACCATCCTCTTTGAGTAGAGAGTCTAAAAAGCTAAGCGCGCTATCAATTTTTGCGCTAAATTGCTCGCAGCCACTTAATTGCACCTGAGTATTTTGATGTGCAATATTAACAATATCTTCAATAGAAAGTTGTTGGTTTCCAAAAAGCTGTACTTCCTGAGCTGACACTCTAGTTCTCCTTTGCATTGCTGCGTTCTACTTGCTGATCGTTTTGCCAAAAATCATAAAAATTAAACCACTGATAAGGATATCGCGCGGCATAAAAGCCTAAACGTGCAGAAAAATCTGTAATTACAGTGGTTAATAGACCTTGCCTTTGTGAGCGGGGTATTTTTAATGTTTGGCTATAATGTTCAAAAATCACATGATACTTTTTTGTTTTTTTATCTTTTAAGCAAAATAAAAAGTAAACGGGGCAATCTAATAATGCAGCTAATATAAAAGGCCCTTGAGAAAAATATGCAGGCTTACCTAAAAACTCAACACGTGTTGATCGCTCACCCGTGGTAGCGCTTGTTCTATCACCAACAATAACGACTATTTCACCCTGCTCTACTTTATCTTTTAATAAAATAGCTAGATCAGGCCCCATATCGCTCACTTGAATTAAGTTAACCGACACCGCAGGGTTAATTTTTTTAAGCATTTTATTAAATTCAACAGCGTGATGAGTAAATACAAGCACATTAATTTTTTTACTGCTGCGATGCTGGCTCAGTGCTCTACATACCTCAAGGTTACCCAAGTGAGAGCCAATAAAAATGGCCCCTTGCTGTTGCTCATTTAAATCAATAAACAGCTGTTCATTAGTATATTGGATATCCTTTTTTGAAATTCGACCAAGCCAACCATCAATTTTATCAAGGGCGCTATCGGCAAAACTACAAAAATGCATAAGCTGTTGTTTAAAAGTTACTTTGCATGCCAAATTATTGTGTTTGTTAACTTGAGTTAAAAACTGCTTAGAAGCCGCGCGTGCAACTTTACCAGTTATAAACAAATAGCAAACAACCGGGAACAAAATAACCCAAAGCCCTTTACGACCAAATACTTTATAGGCAAATAGTAATATTTGTATACCTAAAAAGTTACCTCGCTCTTGCATTTTAGACCAATGTTTAACGGTCATAACGTCTCTTATATTTATGCCATAGTAAAACAGGTGAACGAAGCAGCATGCCAAAAAATAAACGCGTATGTAACCACGAAATACGCACATTATCTTGAAGTGGCTGAAAGTGTGACAAGCCATTTTCTGGGTAAATAACCTGGCTTGGTAAAAAAACAAATGGAACGTTGCGCCAATATAGCCTAACCAGTATTTCAGGATCAAAGTCCATACGCTTACCGAGCTTAACCTCACTTATAAGCTTATTAGTCACATTTAAGGGGTAGACTCTAAAACCACACATTGAGTCCACAATTTTAAAACTGAGCGTTTCTATCCATACCCACACATGGGTTAAATAACGTGCTAAGTAGCGGTGCTTAGGGACCGATTCATCATACACTGGGCAACAACTAACTAATGCCTGTGGATGTGTATTTGAAAGCTCAATCAACTTTTTGATATCTGATAAATTATGTTGCCCATCTGCATCTACTTGTATTGCATGGCTATAACCTTGCTCATACGCGCAGCGCAATCCTGTCTGTACCGCACCGCCTTTACCTTCGTTGTGCTCATGCGATATAAGAGTGAGGTGAGCATATTTTTTCTCAAGAGTAGCAAAAAGAGATTTAGCCTGCACACTACTGGCATCATCAACCATTATTATTGGCAGCGTATACTCAGTTAACGTTGCAAGTACTTCATCAATAACACTTACATGATTAAAATTAGGTATAACAATACAAAAATTATTCATCTGTATCACTTTTAAACACTATACGCCCAGAGGCGTGTTGCCCTTTATCTGATTGATACGAAAAGCCATACTTACCGCCAGGCTTTTCTTCTACCGTTAATTTAATTGTTAGACCAGGGGTAATAACAACCTGAAACTTAAGCACTTCAATATCTTTTACTTCACGTTTAACATTAAAGTATTTTCGCACGGCATCTACGGCCCAATCGAGCTGCACTACACCTGCTAAAATAGGACCTTGACTAAAGTGACCTTTAAAATAATCTAAACTTGGCGGTATAAAAAGCGTTAGGCAATGGCTCTGTGTTGACGATACACAGTTAACAAGTTCAGGCTTTGTGTTAATCAGCTTTGACAAAAAGAGACTCCAATACTTTTAAATTTATTTTAGCCTGCGTGTTGTAGGGTAATTGATTTATAAAACGCCATTTTTTAGGCGTGCAGATCCCTTCAAAACGATTCAATGTATGTGTTTTTAAAAGCGTATTAGTTGCTAACTTTCCATTGGCGTTTAAATATGCTTGTCCTTTATGTGTAAGCACTATAACAGCGCCTAATACTAAACGTTTCCCATTTAGCGTTATTACTTTAGCCTCCTGTACCCACTCACTTTTGCATAAATGTAGCTCTAGTTCGTCAAGGCTTAAGCGTTTTTCTTCAAGCTTTATAATACGGTCAAAACGACCTAGTAATTCAAATTGGCCATTTTGAAATAAAGTACCTCGGTCATCTAATAAATAGTTTGTTTGCTCAACTAAAGGCGAATTCAACACTAATCGTTGTTCAGAGGTACTGTGTAATGTGATCCCTAAAAATGGCTGCCAATGACTAACGTTCTTTAAAGACACAACCTGACGATATGCAATTCCGCCAGTTTCGGTGCTGCCAAATACTTGAGTAATGGGTTTATTTAGCTGTTTATTTAAAGTAACAGCGTCTTCATTTTGAAGCGGCCCACCGGATGAAAAAATCCACTGTAAATGTGACTTTTCTTCTATTAAAACGTTATCTTGATGCAGCCGCTTTAGCTGTGCCGGACTGGATATAAACACGGCCTGTGTAATTGTTTTAAGTTTAGTAGCAATATGCTCGGGGTAGTTAAGCAAGTCTGTATCAATTATATGGTTATTGCTAAGCGGCCATAACACTCTAAATAACAAACCGTAAATATGCTGATGCGAAACACTAGCAATAAATACAGGGTTACATTTTAAAGCAAACGTGCTATTGAGCGTTTTTATCTCTTTATTAAGCACTCGCCACGATTTAAAAATAGGCTTAGCTTGACCTGAAGAGCCAGAAGTATAAAAAACAAGGTTACCTTCACTCGGCCAAGCAATTTTATTAAGCGGTGTGTAGTTAGGTGTAGTTGTTAAGTTACCAATATTTTCAAATGGCGTAGTCGCATGTTCTACTAAATCACTATCGCCCAAATAGTAAGGGGTTTGCTCCAAAAGCGCATTGAGTGTTTCGCTTTGACCATTAGGCGGTAAAATTATAGTCCAGCCTTTATGCGCCAATGCAAAAAGGTTTACAGCAAAATCATAACTATTAATGTTAAAAAGCACTGCCGATGCTTTAGTAGGCAATTGCGGAATTTTAGCCAAAACTTGATTAATATCATTAACAAATTGACGCTCAGATAACGCTGAGCCGTTATGATTAAATCGAATATTTATGCTTGCATTATCTAAAGAATTAAACACCTGCATTCCTTTTTACTTTTTTCCTTACTAACCACTCCACTGCAAATAAAACCCCCATAATAATGTATGCAATAAAACCGTTATAAAATGCCCACACATCAAGACTTGTAAACACACTAGTGTATAACGCTATACTGGCGTTAAAAACAAAAAAAATGCACCATATTTTTGTTACATTTTTAGTGTACGAAATAGCTCTTTTATCAAGCTTTGGTTCAGTAATACGCGCAAACGTTTCTATGACACTTGGACCTTTATAAAGCGAGTAAGCAAAAACAAAAAACATAACAGAATTTACAATAACCGGATAAAGCCGAATACCAAAATCACTGCCCATAGTTTTTGATAAGCCAATAGCTAAAATTCCAAGTAATGAGGCTGGCTTTATCCATGGCATTTTAGCTAATAGAGGTTTGCTTAACCAAAGCCTTATTATTAACAGTGTTAATAAAATCACAGTGAGTAAATAACTGTTGAAACGTGTCAGCCCTATATAAACAATGACAGGGTAACAGGTTAAAAAAATCATTATTAACGCTGTTAAAAATGCCTTAAACATGCTTATTAAACGAGCTTTTCTATCTCAGATACAACATCTTGCACAGAGCGAACTTGTTTAAATGCGTCAGGCTCAATTTTCTTACCTGTAATTTCACGTAACTTAACAACTAAATCTACAGCGTCGATACTGTCTAAGTCTAAATCTTCGTACAGGTTAGCTTCTAAAGAGATATCTTCAGCATCTATTTCAAATTCATTTTCTAAAATGCCGTGTAATACATCATAAATTTCAGCAGCGGTTTTCATTATTATTCCTAGTGTGTGTTAATTAAGTACGTGATTGTTCTATAAATTGCGCTAAAGAGTTAACACTCGCAAAATGCGCTTTAGTTTGTTCTGAATTTGCATCAATTTTTACGTCGAATTCTTTTTTGATAGCAAGCCCGAGCTCTAGCGCATCAATGCTATCTAGCCCTAAACCATCTACAAATAAAGGCTCGTCGTCTTTTATATCGGCAGTGGTCATATCTTCAAGATCTAGGCTCGAAATAATCAATTGTTTAATTTGTTGTTTTAATTCACTCATATATAGCTAAGCTCTTTTGTAAAGTATTGTTGTAAGCCTTTCGTAAGCTGGCGGGACTGTATTGCAGGTACGTCACTTGTATAAATAATATCGCTTTTGAAAGAATGTGGTGCTAGTTGCATAGAAAAATGCGCTTGGTATGGGGCTACTTTGTACCAAGGCGTCCCTTTAGTTAACGTATTAGGTTTCATTTTAATCAATACGGTTGTTATAGGGGCATGGCATCTAAGGGCTATATTTGCAGCCCCTCTTTTAAATTTAAGCGTATTATGAGGGACAGTTCGCGTCCCTTCAGGAAAAACAATTAAGTTATTCCCTCTTTTTAGTGTTTGCTCGCATTCACGCAATAATTCTTGCGGGTCTTCATTGCTTATATAACCTGTACTTTTTATTACACCACGCATAAAAGGGTTAGTAAAAAGGTGTGCTTTTACAACGCAATCAACATTTTTAATAACCGATATAAGTACCACAACATCAATAAGTGATGGGTGATTAGCTAATACAAGCTCTCCTTTCAAATTAGCTAAATGGGCTTTATCTTTAATATGAAAGCGGATAGCGCCAGTGTGATGCATTAAAGCGACAAAAAATTTAAAGCTATAATGCACTACCGTACGCGCATTCTCTTTTTGCTTTAAGGGACAGTGCTGAAATAAACGTTGTATAGGGAAGATCAGTAAGGCTAAAAATAGCCCACCTAAACCAAATACGCTAAAACAAAGGCCAGTGGCTATAATGCGCCAAACAAGGCCTATTACTCTTATTATTGTATTAAGCATAGTGTGTTAACAACCAACCATTAGCACTGGCGCTTTTTTTGTTAAACATTGCTTTTGCGCACTCTAAACTTAAAGGAGTAGTTGTTTGTTCGCTATTGTTAGTGGCGTGTTTAGTTAAACTAAAATGAGCTTCTTTTTCTGTAGCTAAACGTATAACTAACGCAATAGAATGTGTTATTTGTGCCTCATCAACAAATGTTGTGTACGGCTCTGGAAGTGACTCATCTGTATGCACAAGTAATATATGTGGTTGTTTATACTCAACCAACTTTATATATGCTTCAATCAAAGCGCAAGCAAAGCTATCCTTACCCGCTGCAATAGCGTTCATAGGTTGGGTGTTACCGCTAATAATGCTATACATACCGATTGCAGCGTTGTGCACACTTAAACCAAAGCCTGTCGGAGATAATAATTGTTGCTGTGCAAGTTCACTTAATAAATTAGCTGTTTTATGGAAATCGCCATGGCGTGATGAAAAAACAACAGGCATGTTTTCATACCCTTTATCATTTGTTACTTGATGAGCGCTATGTAAAACCATTTTTACAAATGGTGTCATTCTTCTGCGCTGCATTGCAGGTACCCAACTTAATGTAATTGGTGATGAGTCGTACCAATTTTCAGAGGGGCTTTGTCGCTGTTCAGGCTTAATCCATGTAGCGAGTTGTTCAACAACAAATTTCACAAATAAACGTTATTTAGTAAGTAAAGGGGCGAGAATTTTACCGATATTAGCAATAAAAGTAAAATATTCATTAAATAAATGCCAGCACTTACTAACTGTTCAGCGCTGGCTCATATAACCTAAGAAAGCAAAGCAAAATCACTTTGTTTTATACACTTAGCTTTATTGCCCACAATATCATCAACGTTAAGTTCGTTTATTAAGGCTTCGCCTTGTGCTTGTTGCTCATCGCTCAGTGGCATATACGGCAATCTGAATACGGGGTTTACAGCGCCTGTCATCATCATTGCGGTGTTTATTGCGATCGGATTTGGCTCGCAGAATAACCAGTTCATTAAAGGTTGTAATGAGGTATTTAAGGCATCATTTTTAGTATCCATTAACTGGCGGAACAACCCTGGTATAAGATTAGATGTGACTGATATAACACCGTGTGCATTATGTGTGTGGCGCGCATCGTGTGCTTCGTCATCGTTGCCTGACCAACACGCAATGCCTTGCTGTTCGTAATGGGCTATACGCTCGTTACCACCACATTCTTTTACGCCAATTAAATTAGGGTGTTTTGCTAACGGCTCAATAATATCAGGAGTTAAATCTTGCCCTGTGCGCCCTGCTACGTTGTAAATAAACGCAGGGCCAATATCGAGTACACGTTTAAAGTGCTCGTTAACACCGGCAATAGAGGTGCGGCCATAGTATGGGTTAATTTGCAGCGCGGCGTGCATACCGCTTGCAAAGCCGTACTTAGTGGCTTTAATAGCTTCGCGGGTATTATTGCTACCCGTATTCCCTACAATTAACAGCTTATCGCCATATTTATTTGCACTGTGCGCGATAAGCATTAAATGCTCTTCCCAGTTCATCAGCTGGCCTTCGCCGGTTGTACCACCAACCACAATGCCATCTACACCCGCTGCAATTTGTATTTCAACGAGTTCATCGTACTTTGCTAGGTCTATTTCACCATTGGCTAAGTACGGGGTTTTAATAGCGGTAATTAAGCTTGCTTGTTTAATTTGTTCTAGGGTGCGCATAAAAATTCATTATTTATAAAACTTGCGCTATTTGTAACATACTTGCAGGTATTTTTGCAGGCCTAAGCGAATAATAAACGTAAAATGACTTGTGTTATTTAATTTGATAATACAAAATACACACACTGTATATTTAAACAGTATTTGTATTTTTAACTTTAAGCGAGCCATTATGCGTTTATCTGACTACTTAGCCACTCATTTTTATAACACCGATGAGCTTTGCCATGCTTTAAATATTGATGCTGAGCAACTAGATACATGGCAGCAGCACAGTATTTTTCCTAAACCAAGTTATTGTATAAAAAGCCAATTAAGTTGTAGCTCGTACTCTGGTTTGTATGAATGTGAAGAGTACGATGACTATTACCCGCGAGGCTGTGTAAATTGGGGTCAAGGGCTAATAAAGCAAAAAATTGAATCCTCCAGTAATGCTTTTAATTACTTTGCGCAGCAGTATACGGCAAGCCTTAGTAAACTTGCCCAGCAAGGTTTTAGTTTTAACGAAGAATTATTTGGCTGCGAAATAGACGAGCATTTACAGCAAGTGTGGCAACAGTTTTTATGCAGCAAATACGGCGTACTGACACAAAACGGTTTAATTGATGAAATAGTGTGTGTGGATATAGGCCGCTTACTGGTAGACGATATTACTGAATTGCGCACTAAAGGAAGTTTAAACCAACAAGAGCGCACGCAGCTTCACCCCGCGATGAAGTTGCTCAATAAAGCGTTAGGCCACGGCGCCGATCACGAAAAACAACACACATTGCGTGCCCGTTACATAGATGCACTTATATTGAAGTACGATTTATCGATTAAATAAAGCAACTGAGGTTTTAATACGGGCTGAGGGCTAAAAAGATTGAGTATTGTAATGGCGATGTATGTATACGCCGCCACTGTAAACAACAAATTCAACTAACTACTTAGTTTTGCTAGCCAATAGATTTGTACACATCAATATGACTGCTAGTTACTAAACCCGTTATTTGCGTACCAAAGGCTTTAAAATGCGGCTCATTTTTGTGCGCTTCAAAATGTTCTTCAGATGCCCATTGCTCACTAACTAAATAAGTCGTTTGGTCATCATCACTTTTGACCGATAACTCATAACGCAGGCAACCCACTTCTTGACGTGAATACTTTTGCAGGTTTTCGAGCGCAGTTAAAACAACATCTGCATCAATATTATTACTCGAAATAGTGGCAATTACCGTTAACATACGGAGTCCTTTTATAAAAATAAAGGTGCAGCGTCACTGCACCTAATGTTGTTTTGTGTATTTATTACTGATCCCACTGCGGCGCAAAATCAGGCGTTGCTTGTCGATCGCCGCAATCTAGTCCGTCAATGCGGGCAATATCTTCAGCGTCTAACTTAACATGGTCATTAAAGTTATCTTCTAAGTTTTTACGCTTGGTTGATGATGGAATGGTGGTCATGCCGTTGGCATTAATCCATGCAATAACGACTTGCGCTGGCGATGCTTCATGCTTATTGGCAATATCAATAATCGTTTGGTCTTTAAGTACTTTACCGACAACAAATGGCATATACGCTGTAACGTGAATGTCGTGCTGGGCACAAAAAGCGCGTAGCTTGGTATTGGTTAAATACGGATGCACCTCAACTTGGTTAGTAAATATTTCTCGCGAATCAAGTGTTTGCATTGCTTCGTTTAAGTTGGCAATAGTAAAATTAGACACGCCAATATGTTTTGTTAAACCAAGCTGCTTAGCTTTTAAAAGCTCAGTAAGGTACTCGCTCATTGGCTCATCATTTGAAGGCGCAGGCCAATGAATAAGCAATAAATCAACAGAGTCTACTTGTAATTTCTCAAGTGATTTTTTAACGCTGGCAATAAAGTCAGTTTTGTTAAGCTTGTTGTTCCACACTTTGGTGGTTAAAAATATCTCGCTGCGCGGAATATTGCTATCTTTTATGGCTTGGCCTACTTGCTCTTCGTTACCATAAATTTGCGCAGTATCTATATGACGAAACCCCACTTCTAACGCCATTTTTACTGAATTGTAGGCGGTATCGCCTTCTAAACGGAATGTTCCCATGCCTAAATCTGGCATTTCTATTACACGTTGTGTCATGGCTCTATCCTTATAAAATAATCGGTTAAAAATACAAACTGTTTAAGTTTTACGAAATACACCTTTTACTTCTTTTGTGTTGTCACCTAAAATTTATGACCTCAATACAGGTAATGAGGCCATAAATTTAAGTTTCAACCTTAACAGAATACTTTATGCTTGTTTCACTTCTCGCTTATCAAGCATGCCACTATAACGGGTTACGACTAATGCTAGAGCAGAAATTGCTGCGCCAATCCAAGCGGTATCTTGAAGTGACATGCCCTCTACTACACTGCCACCAATAATTGAGCCCAGTGCGATACCAATATTAAACGCTGCTATGTTTAAACCCGATGCGACATCTACTGCATTAGGGGTATGCTTTTGCGCCTGTTTTACGACATAAAGCTGTAAGCCCGGTACGTTACCAAACGCAAATGCACCCCATACTAAAATAGTTAGTACGGCCGCTACTTTTGATTCCATCGTAAAGGTAAATGCCAATAAAATAATTGTTAACGCGCTAAATATAATACTCAATGCGCTAATTGGGCCGCGTTTATCAGCCAGTTTTCCGCCCCAAATATTACCAATGGCAACCGATACACCATACACAAGCATAATTAAACCAATCGCTGCAGGAGCAAACCCTGTTTGTTGCTCTAAAATAGGTGCTAAATAAGTAAACGCAGTGAATGTGCCGCCATAGCCTAAAATTGTCATTAAATATACAAGCAATAAGCGAGGCTTAACAATAACCTGAAGCTGTTCTTTAAACGTGGCCGGAATAGACTGTTTTAAGTTTTTTGGCACTAAAATAGCGCTGCCAATTAACGCGATTAAGCCAAGTAGCGACACCACTAAAAACGTTGCACGCCAGCCAAAGTGTTGGCCAATCCAAGTACCTAGCGGCACACCCGTCACTAGCGCTACAGTCAGTCCGGTAAACATAATAGCAATAGCGCTGGCTTCTTTCTCTTTACTCACTAAGCTTGTGGCAATCATAGAGCCAATTGAAAAAAACACCCCGTGAGCTAGGCCTGTTAGTATGCGAGCCAATATTAATGTTTCGTAACTCGGTGCTTGCCATGCAAGTAAGTTACCTAAAACAAATAAGCCCATTAAGCTTACAAGTACAATTTTACGATTCCAACGCCCGGTTAATGCAGTCAGTACCGGTGCACCAATGGCAACCCCAACTGCATATAAACTAACGAGCAAGCCCGCTGAAGGTAGGCTTACAGCTAAATCGTTTGCAATAGTAGGCACTAATCCCACTATTACAAACTCGGTTGTTCCTATTGCAAATGCGCTCAAGGTGAGCGCCCACAAAGCCAATGGCATAATTAAATCCTCATCATTAGTTAAGACCTACAGTTTGACTAATAATGTGTTTGCAAAAAATAGCATTAGTGACAAAATACTTTTGTAATTAATGTAAAAGTAAGGTGGTCACATATGGCTCAACATGCAAAAACCGAAGACTTAGAAATGTTTTTAACGGTAGTAGATAGCGGCAGTTTTTCAGCGGCAGCTAATTTGCTTGATCAACAAGTAGCTAAGGTTTCGCGTGCGGTGTCTCGCCTTGAAAACACCTTACAATGTACGTTATTAAATAGGACCACCCGCCGATTAGAGCTAACCGAAGAAGGCCATACTTTTATAAAATATGCACGTGATGGCTTAAACACCTTACAAACCGGTGAAGAAGCAATTAAGCTTTTAAAACAAGCCCCTAGTGGAAAATTACGTATCGATGCAGCCAGCCCTTTTGTGCTGCACCAATTGGTGCCTTTAATTGCTGAATTTAATAGGCAATATCCCCACATCACACTTGATATAACCTCCCACGATAGCATTATTGACTTGCTCGAACATAAAACAGACTTAGCAATTCGTATAGGTGAGTTAAAAGACTCTAACCTACATGCAAAAAAGCTCGGCGTAAGTAAATTGCACTTAGTTGCAAGCCCAAGTTACCTTAAACATACACCGACTATTTCGCACACCAGCGACTTAACCCAGCATAAACTCATTGGCTTTACCGACTCTCCTAAACTCAATAATTGGCCGCTAAAATCGCCCGTAGCTTTAAATTTTGGTTTAACCGCCAGTAGCGGCGAAACTGTACGCCAGCTATGCTTGGCAAACCAAGGGGTTGCGCTACTTTCGCACTTTATGATTGGTGATGATTTAAAATCAGGCAAACTTATAGAAGTACTGCCAGAGTGTATCAGCACACCAAACAACCGCGAAATTGTGCAAGCGGTGTATTACAAAAACAGTGCTGTATCGTCGCGTATAATGGCTTTTTTAGACTTTATAAAACCACTGCTCAGATTATAAGTGACGTTTTTAAGCCCAAGGGCAGTATAACACCCTAAATAAAAAGGAATAAAATGGACTCGTTAACACAGGTAGTTTTAGGTAGCGCAGTAGGTTACGCCGTACTAGGTAATAAAATTGGCCGTAAAGCCGCTTTATGGGGTGCAGCGTTAGGTACTTTACCCGACTTAGATGTTTTTATTCCATATGGCGGGCCAGTGGAGGCATTTACTTATCATCGAAGTTTTAGCCATTCGTTTATTGTGCATTTATTAATTAGCCCCTTTATTGTTTGGCTTATTTTAAAAATACATTCCGGTATGCAAGTCCATAAAGCGCGCTGGTTTTGGCTGGTATTTTTATGTTTATCGACCCATGCATTACTTGATAGCTTTACTGTATATGGCACACAATTATTGTGGCCTCTAACCGAGTACCCTATTGCTATTTCTAACATGTTTATTGTCGATCCGCTTTACACACTCCCCTTAATATTTGGTGTAGCGTGTACATTACTACCAAAAATAACGAGTGCGCGTGCATATAAAATCAACACTACAATGCTTGGTCTTAGCAGTATCTATTTATGTAGTTCACTTATTTTAAAAGTTATTATTGACGATAAAGTCACTGCAGCTCTTGCTGAAAGGCAAATACAAGTTAACAACTATATAAGCACTCCTGCGCCACTCACCACCTTGTTATGGCGTATTGTGGTTATGTCTGATGGTCAATACTACGTAGGTTACGCGTCATTATTTGATGAGCCAAACGAAGTAACATTCAATGCCTACAATACTGACCCCTCACTAATAAATGAGATAAGCAATGTGTGGAGAATTAAACGCTTACAATGGTTCACAAAAGGCTTTTACAATATACGCCAGCAGCAAAGTAAAATAATACTCTCTGATTTACGAATGGGCATGGAGTGCTATTATGTATTCAACTTTGTTGTAGGAGAAAAAACCGACTCAGGTGTGAGTGTGAGTGACTTTGAAAAAATAAGCCAGCGCTCTAACTTAAGCAGTGTAAGTAAAATATGGGATAGAATTTGGAATCCTGCTGTTAATATAGCGCCACCTTTAGCAAACAAAAGCTGTGCTAAAGATCTATAAGTACATTAAAAAAGGGCAGCTAAGTGATAATACTAACCTGCCCTTTAATATTAATTTTGATGCTCGTATTGGCCCCTATAAACCTCAAATACTTTTAGCACTGTGTGTTGCTCTTTATTAAGGTTATCAAACCAATCATCAAACAATTGGTCATCATCCTGCTCACTCAGTGCCATATATTGTGCAAGTAGCTCAATAATGTCGTTATGAGTACAATCTATTGGATTAATTTGCTCAGATAAGACTGTGTGATCGCGCTCTCTAAGGGTTTCCATCACCCCTTGGTCTATTTGTTCTTGTTGTGCTGCGTCGCTCATAGCTTACCTCTAAACCGTCAAAAATTTTCTTGTTAACACTTTTTATATAGTTATAACAGCCTAAAAACTAATAGCCAGTATTTTTGGTTTAACTGGTTATTTTTTGAATTGTTTGCACAATTAGCCAGCAAAAAGCCATGTAAATGAGAGTAAAAATCATTTGCATAAGTGCAGTAAACGCGATAACCTATAGTTATATTATCACATAACAACTTAGGGCGTATTATGAAACCTAATATTCATCCAGATTACAACATGGTTGCTTTTCACGATACTGCTGCCGATAGCTACTTCATTATTGGCTCTACCATTAAAACAGACCGCACTATTGAGCTTGAAGGGAAAACGTATCCGTATGTGCCTATTGATGTGTCGAGCGACTCGCACCCGTTTTATACCGGTAAGCAAAAAACAGTGGCTAGTGACGGCCGTGTGGCACAGTTTAACCGTCGCTTTAAAAACTTATCTACAGCCAAAAAAGGTGAGTAATGAAAGTACTAAGCTCGCTTAAAAGCGCTAAGCAACGACCAGGGTGTCAAATAGTGAAGCGAAAAGGACGTGTTTTTGTAATATGTAAAGACAATCCACGTTTTAAAGCAGTACAAGGAATGAAGAAAAAGTAACACTAATTCCGTGAAGTATACGGGTAAACGATACATGTTTACCCGTATTTTTTATTTAACAACTACTGAAAACTCAGGTTGGGCCTGAATCACTTTTTTAACAGTACACGTATTAACCGCAGCAATAAGTGCTTTTTTATATTTTTGCGGAAAGCCATCAGGTAAATTAATTTCGATAGAAAATAATTTTTTACCTTCTTCATCTACGTTTTCATTATTTTGCGTAAGCGTCATTCCTTGTGTAGAGATATCGCGTTGCTCACAAAATTTACGTGCATAAAACCCAGCACATAGCACCATGCTTACTAAAAAGTAGTCAAACGGTTCAGGGTGTTCGGCACCGCCACCCGCATTAATGCTTTGATCGCTTATTACTTCAAGCTCGCCAAATTTAGCACTTTGTTTTTGACCGGCTAACAATGATACTGAAATTTCCATTACTACTCCTTAATTACCAAACAGTAAGTCAAAAAAGCCAGGAGGCTCATGTAACTCATGATATTTTTTACGTAAATCATCTATATTTTTAAGGGCTGGCTTTGCTGCATCTAGCCCGCGCTCGTTAGCTAACTTTTTAGCCAGTTTTGCTTGCGCAATAACCTTATCTAGCCCTTGTAACGACATTTGCGCTTCTTTATGAAAGGTCGCTTTTTTACTGTTTTCAACCAAGGCAATAAATTTATCAATGGCGGTATTAAAGCCACCAATACCGACTGCTTGCACCGCATTTTTATAAGCAAGGCCAGTGTTTTTCATATTAACTTCGAGATCAATTTCTTGCTCTGAAAAAGCTGCCGTACTTATGGAAAAAGTAAAAATTAAAACTAAAAACTTCATGGTAAAACCTATTTATAAAAAACAGTATAAGTGTACCAAGTTTACGTAATAAAGTAACTCAAGGCGCATAGGAAGCTAGATAACTGTAAAGGGGCTTTACAAAAAATAGTGATACGGCAAGTTTAATAGTGAAAAATTTTCAAATTTAATTTTTATTCTTACTATTTCAAAAAAGTTGACTCATTTAACAAGTTAAATTAAACACATAATCCTTACAAATCCGCCTATAATTAAAGCACTGCATTTGAACGTTAAAATACACTTGATGGTTATATTTTAGCCATTATTAAATTAAGGCGCTTAAAATAAACTCTTTAATATTACTAATTCAATTCCAGTGTAAATTAATTGGCAGCAAGTAATCAATAAATCGTAAACCCCATAAAACTTAAACTTCTAACATCACATCGCTTTATTGTTAATTTAACAACAACTCGCCTGTAACTTATTTCATGTTAGTGATTTAGGCTTATTTTAGTTGCTTTTAATAAAATAATACGCATGCAATAATCGCCGGCCCTATAACTTTTGTTATAGGGCTTAGGCTAAATGCGCTGTGTATTTAGCTAAAAAGTTAATGTATTTAATTATTATAAAATCTCCTTTGGGAAACACATGAAACGTCATAATTTACTTTCAACTAGCATTAAATGTGCATTGATTACTGCTGCTGCAACAGCGAGTAATTCTGTACTTGCACAAGATGAGCAAGCGACAAAAATTGAACGCGTTGAGGTAACGGGTTCGCGTATTTTACGTGAAGGTGCTATTGCACCGGCACCAGTAACAGTTATAAGCGGCGAGCAGCTAATTAATACTGGCGCTGTAAACATTGGTGAAGCGCTAAACAACTTACCAGCACTTGGCAATACATATTCAATGGCTAACTCAGGCCGCTTTATTGGTACTGCTGGTTTAAACATTCTTGATTTACGTAACATGGGTACCGACCGTACCTTAGTACTTGTAAACGGTAAACGCCACGTATCAAGTTCAGCAGGCTCTCAAGCTGTTGATACAAATACTATTCCGAGCGTCTGGGTTGAGCGAGTAGAAATTATTACGGGTGGTGCATCAGCTGTATACGGTGCTGATGCAGTGACAGGTGTTGTAAACTTTATTTTAAAAGACAACATTGAAGGCATGGACTTTAGTGTTACCCGTGGTGTTGCCGATTTAAACAATTATAACAACGAAAAAGCAACGTTCTCGTACGGCTCAAATTTTGATAACGACCGTGGTAATGCCGCTTTTGCTATTGAGTACTCAGGCCAGGATTCATTAAACGCACTTGACCACCCTTGGACTAGCACATCTTTTAGCAGCTTACCTAACCAAGCTCAAACGGATGAGAACAAAAATAGTGCGGACTTCCCAGACGATATTTTAACACCTAATGCAGGTTATTACGCCATCAATGATGCTGGTGTGTATGCACTTGAAGATCCAACTAAATTTATTAATAGCTTTAACCCTGATAGCAGCGCACGTGACTTATACATAGGCAATAACGCAGATCTATATTCATGTGCAAACTGTGACTTTTTTAACTTAGGCCAATTTGAAGAAATTCAACCTGAGTTTGAACGCTACAACGTAAACTTTAAAGTTAACTACGATGTAACCGACGATTTAAACGTCTATTTTGATGCAAAATACGTAAACAGCCAAGGCGAAAGCATAGGTCAGCCTGCGTTTTTCTTTTTTGATAGCGACAACAGCATTAAAATTGATAACCCTTACTTAGACCCTGATATCAAAGCGCGTATGGAAGAGGAAGGCGTTGATTCTATCATGATAAACCGCATGATGAGTGATCTTGGTCGCCGCGTTGAAAACAATACCCGTGAAACAACACGTTTTGTTACAGGCTTAAAAGGGACTGTGTTTGAAGACTGGGAATTGGATACCTCAGTTGTTTACGGTCAAACTGACTTAGAGCGCGAAAATGGCGCTAACATGATTTTAGCCAACTACTTTAATGCCCTTGATGCCGTTGAAGATACTGATGGCAACATCGTGTGTCGCAGCGCTGCAGCACAAGCTGATGGCTGTGTACCGGTAAACATTATGGGTTTTGGTGCGCCTTCTCAACAAGCGATTGATTACATCAATACGGTATCTGTAGGCACATCAACTATTAAGCAAACGGTTGTTTCTGGCTCACTTGCTAATGGTGCTATTTTTGAATTACCAGCAGGTTATGTAGGTGTTGCATTTGGTGCTGAATACCGTAAAGAAGAAAGCGAAACAAAAGAGCCAGATAACGCAGAAGGTACTTTCTTTAATGCTTTAGGCGAAGATAAAGGCTCGTTTAATGTTCGCGAAGTATTTTTTGAAGCAACTATGCCTATTTTAACTGACTTACCGCTTATTCAAGATTTAGTATTTGATACCGCAGTGCGTCATGCTGATTACAGTACAATTGGCGAAGCAACTAGCTGGAAGCTAGGCCTTGATTGGACTGTTAACGATGAGCTACGTGTACGCGTAACACAATCTGCAGCACTTCGTGCGCCAAACATAAGTGAAGTATTTGGTGCAGCAAGCCAAACTTTCTACACTGTAGAAGACCCGTGTCGCGCTGAGAATATAGCTAATTTATCAAATGCAGCAACACGCACAGCAAACTGTGCTGCATTAGGTGTTGCAAGTGACTTTAACTCAGGTTACGACTCAGCCTCTTTAGATGGCTTAACAAGCGGTAACCGCGATGTTAAAGGTGAAGAGTCAACAAGCACAACGGTAGGTATTGTTTACCAACCAGAGTTTTTAGAAAATGCAGTGCTTACTATAGATTACTGGAAAATTGATCTAGAAGATGCCATTGACACAATCGACGCGCAAGAAATTCTTGATCGCTGTGTAGATAGCGCAACAGGCATAGACAACCAATACTGTAATTTAATTACGCGTAACGCCAGTGGCGAAATCACTTTAATTCAAAACTCAGTATTAAATGTTGCTGGTCAAAAGGCCTCTGGTGTTGATTTTGAATTAGGTTACGACTTTGACGCCCTTGAAGGTAGCTTTAAAACACGCTTAATTGGTACTTACCTTATTGAACGTAAAGATTACCCGTTCCAGGATGATCCTAGTTCATATATTGAATATGCAGGTACAACCGGCGAAGCGAAATGGCAAACTAACCTATCGGTTAGCTATGCAGTGGATAATTTTTACTCAACCGTTGAAACACGCTTTATCAGCGAAGTTGATTTATACACAAATGTTGATCTTGCGAGTAACTCGAACCCAAGTAACCAAATGTCTTACGGTAAATACTTTATTACCGATATGACAGTGGGCTACAACTTCGATAGCGGCTTAGGCGTTAAAGTAGGTGTTGATAACCTATTTAATCGTAAACTTCCGTACGGTACACGCGGGACAGGCGAAAACAGCGCAAGTTACGATAACATTGGCCGCTTTGGCTACATTAACTTAAGCTACAGCTTATAATTAATAACAACGTTATTAATTAATTTAAAGGCTCGCACTGCGAGCCTTTTTATACCAATGCGCTTAATTGAGTGATCTATTTTGAGGATTGTTATTATTGCGCCTTATTTTATATTGCTTAGCCAGACACTTTGATACGGCTCAAGCTCTATTGTTAATTGGTCTTCACCTATAGTTTCATCAGCCACTAGGTCAAACCATTGCTGAGTATTAATTAAATTTAAATCAGCAAGGGTAAGCACTTGGGCCTTATCGCTAATATTATAAACACAAAATATACTTTGGCGCCTGTCTATACTTTGCCTCCAAAAGCCAAATAACCCACCCGCTAAATGCAGCGTAAATTGGGTTGCATTTGGGTGAAACGCCCCTTGTTTTTTACGAATAGCCAGCAAGTTTTTTATACCATTAAACACTTTGTGATGATGGCTGTATTTTTCACCTATGGCTGCAAGCAGCTTTGACTCCTGCCAGCGATGGCGGTTAATAGCACGGTTATGCTGTGAGTTTTCAAAGCGTTCGTAATCGTTAGTTGTACCCAGTAAGCTATGTATATAGAGTCCAGGGATACCTTCAAGTGCAAACATAATAGCGTGCGCGCACATAAATCGCTCAAGACCAAACTTATCCTGCCCGTTATGTGTACCTTGTAATGCATCAAACAGCGCAATATTTAACTCATATGGAGTATGCGTGCCATCGTTACTGGTGCGCATAGATACGCGACCACCAAATTGCATCGTAGTGCTTACTAATGAAGCCACTTCGCTTGGTTGCAACAGCCCTTCAATTGGTCTAAGCCCTATTCCATCGTGGGATGCAATAAAGTTAAAATAAGCGGTACCGTTTTGCGCCGGAGGCATACTCATCATCCAATGCTTTATTGCTGCGCTATCACCACTTAACAGGGTATGCAGTAATAACGGTGGTAAAGCAAAGTTATAAATGCTGTGCGCTTCGTTGGCGTTACCAAAGTAAGAGAGGTTTTCTTGGTTTGGTATGTTGGTTTCGGTAATTATGACAACACTTGGCTCAGTATGCTCTATAAGCGTGCGAATAAGCCTAACTGCTTCATGTGTTTGCGGTAAATTAATACAATTGGTATTAAGCTGTTTCCATAAAAATGCAACCGCATCTAGCCTAAACAAGCGCACACCATTATCTAAGTAATGACGAATAATACTTATAAACTCTTTTAACACTTCTGGGTTACCAAAATCAAAATCAACCTGATCGTGGCTAAAGGTACACCACACATGTTTTTCACCGCTTGGTGTAGTTACTGTGTTTAGTAATGATGAGGTACGCGGGCGTACAACATTGCTTAAATCATCGGTTAAACTAGCGGTTTTAAAGTAGTCTTTGCCTGGGTGTAAATCATTTAAAAAGTTTTCAAACCATACGCTTCGGCTAGAGCAGTGATTTATAACTAAATCGGCCATTAGCTTTACATCTTTGGCAATATTTTTAATATCTTGCCAATCCCCTAACGATTCATTTACCTGCACGTAGTTCATAACCGCAAAGCCTTCGTCTGAGCTGTACGGGTAAAACGGTAAAATATGCAATGCATTGAGCTGCATATCGCACTGCTCTTTTATAAATCGGTGCAAAGTTTTAAGCGGTGCCTCTACCGGCTTTGCAACAGCTTGCTCTCCTTCATCGTGCTTAATAATAGAGTCGCCATAGGCAATTAAAATTATATCTTGCTCATCCCAACGGTTGGTATGCGGTGTGGGGTCGCGCAGTGGGCTGTCGCCTAAAATAATAGTAATAAGCTGCTCAGCCAGCTCAGTAATGCTTAAAGGCAGCTCAACATCTTTGTATATTATATGAAGGTGTTGCTCTACCCGCTGTAAAAATAACTCACTTACTGTATTCACATGCGCCCCTTATTATTGTTAGATTTATTCACTAAACTCTTTGTTATCAAGATCAACCGCTTCTTTTAAGCGCTCAAATACATCTGGCATGGCCGATACAACACGGTTCCAACTTGGCACAAATGGCGCTTCCATTGGGTTATCTAAAAAGTGCTGGCCAGCTTCCATAATGTTTTGTGCAAACATTTCTACGGCTTTTTCTTCTTGGTGTACATCAAGAGTTAGCCCATTCATTAATGCATCATTATGGTAGGTTTCAATAAAGTCTAACCCAATACGATAATATGTTGCTTTTAATGACCGAATGGTTTCACTGGTAAAGGTTACCCCTTGTGTAGCCAGTTTTCTAAATAATGCTTTGGTTATATCAATCGACATTTTAGATAAACCTGCACTTTGATCATCCAGCGAAAGCGCTTGGTGTTTATGATCGTAGTTATCGGCAATATCTACTTGGCATAAGCGATTGTGTGAATAATTACGATACATTTCACTCAATACGCCAATCTCAAGACCCCAATCACTCGGTATACGAATATCGTTTAGCACATCGCGTCTAAATGAAAACTCCCCGGCTAATGGGTATCTAAACGAGTCCATATATTCTAGATAATCGGTATTGCCTAAAATAGTTTTAAATGAGCGTAATAATGGCGTAACTAATAAACGCGATACTCGGCCATTAATTTTGCCGTTAGCAGTACGTGGATAAAACCCTTTACAAAATTCATAATTAAAACGAGGGTGTGCTACAGGGTAAATTAAGCGTGCTAACAAGCCTCTGTCGTAAGTTAAAATATCGCAGTCGTGTAAAGCTATCGACTCTACCTCTGAGGTGGCCAATTTATAACCCATGCAGTACCACACGTTTCTACCTTTACCAAGTTCACGCGGTGCAACGCCTAATTCTTGTAATTCTTTATCAAGCGCCTGTAAGCGCGGGCCATCGTTCCACAATACTTTGTGGTTTTGATTAAGCTCTTTAAAAAAGCCTAAAGCATGGCGGTATTGTGACTCGTCTGCCCTGTCTAAGCCTATGGTAATTTGTGATAAATACGGTACTTCTTTTAACTCTTTAACAATATTTTGTAGCGCAGGGCCTTCAAGCTCACTAAAAAGTGAAGGTAATATTAAGCCCATTGGGCGTTGCTTACTAAAACTTACAAGCTCTTCTTCAAGTGCTTCTACAGGTCTGTCGGCAATGTTATGTAAAGTAGTAATAATGCCATTTTGATAAAAATCAGCCATGTGATTTTCGCTCCTCAATAGTATTTAAAATGCTGCTAATACAAGGCAATGTGGTTATTTCTTCAATCCAACCCAGTGGAGCGGGCGATTGCGAATAACGCGCCTTGTTATGTGTTAACTTAACCGGCTTTTTACTGCTTGGGTTATGTATGATAATGGCGATATCAGCTTGCTCTAGCATCTGCTTATCGTTGTCACTATCACCTAGTGCAATTACCGTGAGAGGCTTTCTGAAATGTTGTGAAATTTGTTTAACTAACCACTGCTGTGCAGCGCTTTTATCTGTATTTTTAGCAATATGTATAAATCGCCCGCCTATTTTTATTTCGTAGCCGAGTGCTTTAACATCGTTTACAAACGAATTTAGTAATTCATCGCTTCCGTGCCAATAAAGTGGGTCTGAAAAATCGCGAGTTTGAGCGCGCCTTGCATGCGCTTCATCAAGCCCGGTGAGGGAGGATATTTGCTCACTCGACAAATCACTAAATAACTTATAATGCGATTTATACTCGCTGCTTAAGGAGTCTAAATCACTAAGTAAGTTAGATAATGGTTTTGCAAATGCATAACACCAATACGCCCCTACTTGCGTGCAGCCAATGGGTTTAAGCTCAAAATAATCTACCGGTAAATAAGCAGCCGCGCCATTTTCAACAATAAAGGGTTGCTGAATATTAAGCTCGTTTTTAAGTTCAACCACTTCGCAAAAAGTTTTACTGGTATTAAACACCACAGGAATGTGGGCTGCTTGTAAACTTTGCAGTAAACTACTGATATTTTTAGTATTGTAATCGGCGTGATCGAGTAGCGTGCCATCTAAATCAGTAAATATGATAGGTTGCAAAGTATCATCGCTGGTCAAGTGCATAGCACTAATATCGCGATTACTATCAAGCTCTAACAGTGCATTTGCTTTAGCGCTTAGGGTGTTTAAATTTTCGCGAGTGATACGCTCAAAGTGAGAAATAAAGTGCACCAGTTGCTCATCACTCATGGTGCCATCGCCCTCGCCTTTAGCGGCAATAAGCTTTTGCTCTTGCTCTTGTCGCCACTTAAATACATCTTCAAAGCTCGGCGCTTTGAGCATCACCGTGTAGTCTATTTTACTAAATACACTTTTGTATTCATTTGCTAGGCAACTGTTTACACAGCGACGCCATACACCTTCTTTATCGTACTGACTTTCTAACTCGTTTATAGGCTCACTTAAAGAAAATAACGGTTGTGGCTCACTGCCAACACACCAGCCCTCTAAAATAATAATATCAATGGGTTTATTGTTACATTGCCATGTTTGTTCGGGGCTGCAATCGTCATGTTGCTTATCAAATTTAGGCAAAGGTACACCAACCCCCTTTGCAAGTAACCGGCTAATGGTGGTATTCATTAACCCAACATCGTGGGTGCCAGGCACACCGCGGGTGGCAAATAATGGGTGTACGTCTTTGGCAAGTCCTTGGCGGTGCGCTTTAGATAAATAAAAATCGTCAATAGAAAGCGCGACACTGGTAAACGGCGTGTTGTTACTAAACCAAGTAACTAAAAAATCTGCGAGGGTAGTTTTTCCTGAGCCTTGGCAGCCATTTATGGCGACAAAAATAGGGGTGTTATTTTTTTTTGATTCTAGAATATCGTGTGCAAGCGGGATAAAAAATTGCTCACTAAGGTACTGATACTTTAAAGGCAATTGGTGCTTTGCTAAAAATGGGGTTATATCCACAATACTGGCCTCTGACATAGTAACTCCTTATATTATGGAGTAACAAATGCAGGTACTAGACCACTATTATTTTTATTTAATTATTAGCAACTTACAAAAATAGCGCAATTGATATGCGCTATTTTGGTGCGTGAATTTTACATACAGTGCAAAATTAATCAGTTTCTGGTTCGGCTTTTGGCAATACCAGATTAAGTACAATACCTAAAATGGCGCACAAGCTAACCCCTTCTAAGCTAAATTGGCTACCCCCAATGTGCATACCGCCAATACCGCACACTAATATAAGTGCCACAATACTTAAATTACGGGGTGCAGTTAAGTCATCACCCGATTTAACCAATGTATTTAAGCCCACGACCGCAATTGAGCCAAACAACAAAATCATGATGCCGCCCATCACAGGTACAGGAATAGTTTGTAAACCAGCGCCCATTTTTGCTACAAATGCCAGCACAATAGCAATAATGGCAGTCCACATCATCACTTTAGGATTAAAGTTTTTAGTCAGCATCACTGCGCCTGTCACTTCTGAGTAGGTTGTATTAGGTGGACCGCCAAACATTGAAGCTGCCGCTGTTGCTAAACCATCGCCAAATAGCGTACGGTGTAACCCAGGCTTTTTCAAAAAATCTTTATTGGTTACTTGGCTAATAGCCATCATATCGCCAATATGCTCAATAGCAGGGGCAATGGCTACAGGTACCATAAATAATATGGCTTGCCATTTAAATTCTGGCCATGTGAAGTTTGGTACAGCCAACCAGCTCGCTTCATTTACACTGCCAAATTCAACAACGCCCATTACAAGCGATAAAACATAGCCAGATATAACACCTGCTAATATAGGTATAAGCTTATAAACACCTTTCCCCCATACCGCAAAAATAAGTGTTACAACAAGAGAAAACAGCGAAATAATAATGGCTTTATCGTACGCGATGAGTTCAATACTGCCGTCGCCACTTTTACCCATTGCCATATTTACCGCAACCGGCGCTAGGGCTAAACCAATTACCATAATAACAGGGCCCACAACCACTGGCGGCAAAATTTTATGAAGTGTTGCCACCCCTTTAAATTTAACCAACAGCGCTAACAGCATATAAGCACAGCCTGCTGCCATCAAACCACCCATGGTGGCTGGTACGCCCCACATTTGCACTGAGGCAATAATAGGCGCAATAAACGCAAATGATGACGCCAAAAATATAGGTACTTTTCCTTTAGTAACTACCTGAAATAGCAAGGTACCTAAACCCGCAGTAAACAAAGCAACACTTGGGTCGAGCCCTGTTAATAAAGGCACAAGTACTAACGCACCAAATGCAACAAACAGCATTTGCGCGCCAGTTAAAATAGTTTTGACTGAAAAAGTGGCGTTATTTTGCACTGAACACTCCTAAACCGTACCAAATATTTTGTCGCCTGCATCACCAAGACCCGGGATGATATAACCTTTTTCGTTTAAGTGGCTATCGACTGATGCGGTAAATATTTCTATATCTGGGTGAGCTTCTAGTGTTTTTTCTACGCCCTCAGGTGCGGCAACAAGAACAATTACTTTAATGTCTTTACAGCCTGCTTTTTTAAGCATATCAATTGTTGCAATCATAGAGCCGCCAGTTGCAAGCATAGGGTCGATTACTAAGCTTAAACGTTCATCAATATTGCCTACTAACTTTTCAAAGTAGGGTACTGGTTCAAGTGTTTCTTCGTTACGTTCAAGGCCCACAACACTCACTTTAGCTGCTGGTAATAACTGCATTACACCGTCCATCATGCCAAGGCCTGCGCGTAAAATTGGCACTACCGTAATTTTTTTGCCTTTAATGTGTTCTACTTTTAATTTGTTGCCGTCCCAACCAGTAATTTCGTTATCTTCTAGGGGTAGGTTTTTAGTTGCTTCGTAGGTTAATAAAGTACCCACTTCAGAGCATAATTCACGAAAGCTTTTAGTACTTATACCGTGAGCGCGCATTAAGCCTAATTTGTGTTGAACTAGAGGGTGTGAAATTACGTGAATTGACATGATAAAAACCTACTGATACAAGAATTGGCGGTATTTTATATTAAAAAAGGTCATTTGACCTGCAATTTTAAATAAGTTTTCATAGATCGTGCCAAAATTTATTGATTTGATTGATATTTATGCAAGCTGACCTAGAGTTTATGTTTATAATTTGTTGCCTGATAACGTTACATTTACTTGCGCCAGCATGTAGCTGTTTATTTTAAAATGGTCAGGGCTCCAACCCGCTAAAAAACGATAAAAATCGGCCCAAGTTAATGACCACAACACTTGCCACTTTGCAATAACGTCATCAGCATTTATAGCTGGCTGATAAACGTTAAGTGCACGTTTAAATTGCGAAAAATAATAAGCTAAATGCGCATCAGCATACTTATGTAACTGCTCGTCGTTAAAACAACTCGTCATAAAGTACATTACATCTGTAACCCCTACCCCAGTGCCTACGTATTGAAAATCGTAGCCTAATATTTCGCCCTGTTCATTTGCAGCAAAATTGGCAAGTTTAGCATCGCCATGTATGAGAGTTTTATAGCGCGATGCTTGCAGTGTTTTATCTATTTTGTGTGCCGCCTTTTTAATATCGGACTTTTTATCAAGGTTATCTTTTAGTTTATTAAACTCATCAGGGCGTGTGCTTAAATGCCAATAGTTCCCTTGCTTCCATAAGCCCTTTGCGGGCTTATTTAAATTAAAGGCATGAAAAGATGCTAACCAGTTTAGTATTGCCTTTATATGCTGGGAGCTTGCTTGAGCAAAACCATATTGAGTAAAGTTTTTAAATACTAACGCATAATCATCACCATCATTAATTGCATTAATACAGGTAATAGTTTTAGCGCTTGTCGGTAAGTACGCGCTGGATAACCTATAAAAATTATATTCAACTTTATAAGACTGCTGCTTTCTGTTTAATGCAAATTCGCTTTGCTTAATTTTTGGATGGTTTATGTGGCGTGGTATTTTAATCGCTTTGATAACACATGGCTCAGCATCAAGTATGCACTCGACAATACTGCCACACCCGCTCCAAAGCGATGTTAGCGTATCGCCCATTTCAATGTCTTTAAAATGAGGCTGTAAAAGAGGAAGATAAAATGCCATAGCTATATTAAGTCATTAAGTTTTTTATAGTTTAACATTAGAAGGTATTTTTAATAAAACGATAGCATCTATAAGCCCTGCTTAGTTGTTCGTAAATAAGCACCTTTATGTTTAAGGAGACACTCACCTTAATTTACCTGCCCAAAGCGTACACTAAATTCTTATTGGAAATGCAAAATTTAAGATGGGTGTCTTTTTATTTCCACGGGCAATAATGTTCAAGAAAGCTTGCGACCGACTTAATGTGATTGTTATGTTTTATAGCTACAAAGCGCTTTCACCACAATGTTATAAATACAGATAGCACCAAAAAGAGATTACAGAAATAGCAAACCCAAGAATCCTGACCGCTACTCCTTGAGTTTTAATAGGTGTTTCCGGGGAGCCGGCTCTTACGTGAGAATTAATTCCAGACTGACCAATAGAAACAGTGACATTAATTTTACCCGTAAGCATCAAATAAATGCCAATGATGATAAATATGGTTAGAGCAATTTCCCGTTCAGTCATTCATTCACCTATTTAAAACATAACTTCCGAATTTGCTGCACAACCTTGTAGCCTATACTCTGTGAAGCAAGAACAATGGTCGCGAGTTTGGGTCTGCAACATTTGTTTGTTATATTGCAAATGCTACAGTCCTTGCTCTTTAAGTTGCCTGTGTTTTTTAAAAAATACTGATACCAATACGGAAATCACAAGCATTAATATCGCTATAATAATTACTGCAATTATTGTGAATGGGTCAATATAACCAAGCACAAAGTAATCAATAATGGGCAGTAATAAGGGCACCACTAAAGTTGGAATAACAGTAGCCAAAATACGGTTACTGAGCCAATAATGAAACCCAACTGCGATAAGTACCAAAACAGGTATCACCAATAGAAATCCGATTAAATCACTCATACGCTATCTCCCTTTCATTATAACTTTTAAATAAAGGGCGCAGGCACGTAGGGCACAATGGCGAAGCCGGCCTGCGTGTTTGCGTCCCAGCCCGCGAAGCGGGCGTACTTTATTTTTTTGTTATGTGCCATTAACCGATTTAGCCACAATAAACCCACTAAAACCGATGGCTGACTCGATATACCAGCCGCTGTAATTATTACTTTCAAGATAATTTACTGTAGTTTCAAGATCATCTTTCCATATATCGACGCCATAATTTCGATTCCAATTTTGGATGTTATTCTTTTGTTCCTCGAAGAGAGAGCTAATCTGTACGTTTTCAATGTCAGTAATAATCGAATATGCAGTATGCACGAAATGATATATAGCTACTTCCGTGAAGGTAATTTCCGAAAAATCAGTTTCTTTACCGGGGTAACCAAAACCCAAATATAATTTTACAGTTTTGCCATGATCGGTAACTTCGTATTTTTGAAGGTGATAATCGTGAAATCTTAACATAGCCTGTTTAGCTTCCTTGGTATATAACACCAAATTACGCGGCGTTGCCCGCTCTTGGCAATGTCCGCTTTAATTTTTTGTTATACGTAGTGGTCATAATAGACTCGCTGGATCAAAATAACTTTTGTTGCAAAGAGAGTAGCTATTCCCGCAAAGACTAACATGAAAACATATTCATAAAACGTATCGAACAGCCCTACAACCTCCTGACGAGATTTTAATATCGCCAACGTAAGCAACACCGTACTGAGAACAATCCCAATAATAGATGCCGTCAGTACAACCTCACGTTGCTGCTTATCTTTTTTTGTATCTAGATGAAATGCAGATATCCCATCTTTCAAGGCTGTAGAAAATAGCGCAAGAGCTAAGAAGGGCCAAGCTGCTAACTTTTTAACTTCTTCAGGAGAACCTCCAAGAGAGAATATAACGACAGACCAAACTAAAACCGGAACAGATATAAACGCTACTTCGTAACTAGCCTTTACAGCTGATGAAAAGTAAAGGTTTAATTTTGAGACTTCCTTCGACATCACTGAAACTTCCTTAAATACGTATAACACTCAAATAAGCGGCGTTGCCCGCTCTTGGCAATGTTTGCTTCATTTGCTTTGTTATTTGTACGGTGCTCACCAACCTTCCAATTTTGAACCAACCTCTTCTCCCTTTTCAATATCACTCTTAGCCATATAGTCTGAACGAACATCACAATCGCGTAGTGACAGTCTATGAAAAACCAAACAAAGTGAAAAATAGACACCCCAAAAAAATATCAGAAGGCCAGCCAGCAATAGCGCACCCTCTATTAAACTTAAACCATGAGCAAAAAAGATAATTGGTATACCTATCAGCAAAACTAACCACGATATGTGAAAAAAGGACTTTCGTGCAGCAACCTTTAAAACTGCTTTATTATAGGTCGACATCAAAATAGCCTCGAGTACATATAACGCTTTGAATATGGAGATTTTAGGAGCGCTTTACAGCGAGTAAAATTCCCGGTGAGTTTACGAACAACATAATTCATTTGTTATATTGCGCCTTTAACCATGCTCTGATTGATTTTATGCTGCATATAGATAACGTGAAAAATTGAAGTTACAAATGGATTTAACCAAAGTTGGTCGCCTCTGATAGATCCAGAAATTAAATTAATACGATTACGAACCATGATTATCCACGTTACATCAAAAACACTTGAAACAATATGAATCCCGATAGAGCTTTTTAAAATAGTTTGGTCATGAAAACTAGCTAAAGCATATATTAAGCTAACTAGTGAAATAGCAAATAAAGTGATAGCCGTATAGATGAAAGAATTAGGTATCTTATGGTTTGTATGTCTATTAATTTGGCTTGAAAAGCGATAGAGCTTATATATTAGATACGAGCCAATAGTTACAACGCAAAGAACTAAAATTTTTATGACCGAATCAGTCTCAAAAATGTCAGCAATTCCCTTTTTCATTTATTCTCCATAGTTTGATACTTCACGGAACTATTTAGCAATATAGACATAATGACTCCCACACGGTGTTAGCCTCCGCTTTTCGTGGGTTAGCTTAATT
>NZ_JBBEVD010000070.1:0-108896 GCF_037414265.1 Pseudoalteromonas sp. C12FD-1 | reverse complement strand
GTCTGCCGTCTCAGTGGGGTCGCATTATAGGGAGATCCGAAAACAGATCAACCCTTTTTTGAAGAAAACTTAAAATAAATGACTGTTCGCTGAGTATTTGAGCTAAACGCTCAAAAACCCTACTAAAAGTAGACTTAAACCGGCTAAATAAGCGAGTTAAAGTTAAATATCTTTGTGTGATTGGCAAGTTTGCTTTATTACTATCTAAATTATACTGGACACTATAAAGCCTGAGGCATGTGTTACACATCTTATACGCTCAACTTATAGCGATAGCGCTTTATTAGGCTTTTTAAAAATGCAGACTTTATAACTACATTAGCTTAATTAAGTCGGTTTAACAGAATAAGGTAATAGGTAATAGGTAATAGGTAATAGGTAATAGGTAATAGGTAATAGGTAATAGGTAATAATTAAGTAACTATTTGGAGAGATGTCAAATTTTAGGCATTAAAAAGCCGAGCATTAAGCTCGGCTTTTTGGTGTCTCTTTAAAGACTTACTCTGCAGACTGCGCGTCTTCTTGAACTTCTTCGTTAGTCGCTGGGCGACCTACTAGTTCAATATAAGCCATTGGTGCATTATCACCAGCACGGAAGCCACACTTAAGAATACGAGTGTAACCACCTGGACGGTCTGTATTACGAGGACCGATTTCGCTGAACAATTTACCAACTACTTCATTATCACGCGTGCGAGCAAACGCTAAACGGCGATTTGCTACACTGTCAGTCTTAGCCAGTGTGATTAAAGGTTCAATTACACGGCGTAACTCTTTCGCTTTAGGCAAAGTAGTTTTGATGATTTCATGTTTCACCAAAGAACCTGCCATATTGCTGAACATCGCTTTACGATGGCTACTGTTACGGTTTAATTGACGACCACTCTTACGATGGCGCATGACCCTATCCTTCTAACTAAACTAATATAGTGATTTAGATTATTCAGCTAGGCTTGCAGGCGGCCAATTTTCTAGGCGCATACCTAGAGAAAGACCACGTGAAGCTAGCACGTCTTTTATTTCAGTTAGAGACTTCTTGCCTAGGTTAGGCGTTTTAAGAAGCTCAACTTCAGTGCGCTGCACTAAATCACCGATATATTGAATTTGCTCGGCTTTCAAACAGTTTGCTGAACGTACTGTTAGTTCAAGATCATCAACTGGACGAAGTAGAATAGGATCGAATTCTGGCTTCTCTTCTTTCTCTTCTGGCTCAGTTACATCACGTAAATCTACGAATGCATCTAATTGCTCAGCTAAGATAGTAGACGCACGGCGGATCGCTTCTTCAGGATCTAAAGTGCCGTTTGTTTCCATATCAATGATTAACTTGTCTAAGTCTGTACGTTGCTCAACACGGGCTGATTCAACCGAGTACGCAATACGTTCAACTGGGCTGAATGATGCATCAAGCAGCAATCGACCAATTGGACGCTCATCGTCATCAGAGGATAAACGACTAGATGCCGGCACATAACCACGACCACGCTCAACACGAATACGCATGCTGATCTCGCTGCTATCTGTCGTTAAATGACAAATAACGTGATCTGGATTAGCAATTGTTACATCGCCATCGTGCTGAATATCAGCCGCAGTCACAGGGCCTACACCAGATTTAGTCAGGGTCAGAAAAACTTCATCTTTGCCTTCTAACGTTACTGCTAGACCTTTTAGGTTTAGTAGTATTTCAATGATGTCTTCTTGTACGCCTTCTTTCGCGCTGTACTCATGCAATACACCGTCGATTTCAACTTCAGTTACTGCGCATCCAGGCATAGATGATAGCAGTATACGGCGTAAGGCATTACCCAGAGTATGACCAAAGCCACGCTCTAGTGGTTCTAAAACTACTTTAGAACGCGTTGGGTTGATAGCGTCGATATCGACTAACCTTGGTTTTAGAAATTCTGTAACAGAACCCTGCATTTTATCCTCTCTTAACTCTTAACTTTACTTAGAGTAAAGTTCGACGATTAGTTGTTCATTAATGTCCGCAGACAGATCTGAACGCTCAGGTAGGCGCTTAAAGCTACCTTCCAATTTCTTACCGTCAACTTCAACCCAAGTCGGCTTTTCACGTTGCTCAGCCAACTCTAGAGCAGCGATGATACGTGCTTGTGTTTTAGACTTCTCACGGATTACTACAGTATCTTCTGGAGTAATTACGTATGAAGGAATGTTCACAACACGACCATTAACTAAAATCGCTTTGTGGCTTACTAACTGACGTGCTTCAGCGCGTGTGCTAGCAAAACCCATGCGATATACAACATTGTCTAAACGTTGCTCTAAAAGCTGTAACAAGTTTTCACCTGTATTACCTTTAAGGCGAGCAGCTTCTTTGTAGTAATTACGGAATTGCTTTTCTAATACACCGTAGATACGACGTACTTTTTGCTTTTCACGTAATTGTAAACCGTAATCAGATAAGCGACCTTTACGAGCGCCGTGCTGACCAGGTGCAGTCTCAAGTTTACACTTAGAGTCGATAGCTCTTACGCCGCTCTTAAGGAACAGGTCAGTACCTTCACGACGACTCAGCTTGAGCTTAGGGCCCAAATATCTTGCCATGTTATTTCTCCTAACCTATTGTTAAACGCGACGTTTCTTCGGTGGACGACAACCATTGTGTGGTATTGGCGTCACGTCAGTAATGTTGGTAATACGGTAACCAGCAGCATTCAAAGCACGTACAGCAGATTCACGACCTGGACCTGGACCTTTAATGAAAACTTCTAGATTTTTTAAACCGTATTCTTGAGCAGCAGTACCTGCACGCTCTGCAGCAACCTGAGCAGCAAATGGTGTAGATTTACGTGAACCACGGAAACCTGAACCACCGGCAGTAGCCCATGATAGTGCATTACCTTGACGGTCGGTAATTGTTACAATAGTGTTGTTGAAAGACGCATGAACATGAGCCATACCATCAGCAACTTGCTTTTTAACCTTTTTACGACGAATTGGTGTCTTAGCCATAATACTATCCCCTTATCGCTTAATAGGCTTACGAGGACCCTTACGGGTACGCGCGTTAGTCTTTGTTCTTTGACCACGTAGTGGTAAAGAGCGACGGTGACGTAGGCCACGGAAACAACCAAGGTCCATAAGGCGCTTGATATTTAGAGTAACTTCACGACGAAGGTCACCTTCTACAGTGTACTTGCCAACTGCGTCACGCAGTACGTCAAGAGTTTCGTCTGAAAGTTCACCGATTTTTGTGGTCTCGGCGATACCAGTCGCTTCTAAGATAGCCTTAGAGCGAGTCTTACCTATGCCATAAATAGCTGTTAAACCAATAACTGCATGTTTATGATCAGGGACGTTAATGCCAGCGATACGGGCCACTAACACATCTCCTATATTTGAATTTGGTAATCAAAAGTTTGAAAAGCCCGTAAGGATACTCAAACGAAGACCAAATCACAACTAAAAACACAGGCCGAGAAACCTCAGCCTGCACGACTGTTTAC
The DNA here is from genome assembly GCF_037414265.1 of Pseudoalteromonas sp. C12FD-1. Lineage (NCBI taxonomy): Bacteria > Pseudomonadati > Pseudomonadota > Gammaproteobacteria > Alteromonadales > Pseudoalteromonadaceae > Pseudoalteromonas > Pseudoalteromonas sp. C12FD-1. The sequence goes on along the minus strand of NZ_JBBEVD010000070.1, from coordinate 105,423 downwards.
TTAGCCTTGCCTTTGCTTATGCTTAGGCTCACTGCAAATTACGCGTACTACACCAGCACGTTTAATAACTTTACAGTTACGGCATATTTTCTTAACGGAAGCACGTACTTTCATTGCTCAACTCCGTAAACTGACCTTATCGACCGTAGCCTTTAAGGTTCGCTTTTTTCAGCACAGAATCATACTGATGTGACATCAGGTGAGTCTGTACTTGTGCCATAAAGTCCATGATTACTACAACGATAATCAAAATTGATGTACCGCCGAAATAGAATGGCGTTTGCCATGCCATAGTCATGAATTCGGGCACCAGACAGATAAAGGTTATATACAAAGCACCTGCCAATGTCAGGCGTGTCATCACTTTATCAATGTATTTAGATGTCTGCTCACCTGGACGAATACCTGGGATAAATGCGCCAGATTTCTTCAGGTTGTCTGCTGTCTCACGAGGGTTGAAAACCAACGCTGTGTAGAAAAAGCAGAAGAAGATGATAGCTGCTGCTAATACCATCGCATACAAAGGTTGACCTGGAGTCAACGTTGTTGCAATAGCTTGTAGTACATCAGCGACCGGACCTTCACCCTGGCCGAACCAGCTTGCAATTGTACCAGGGAACAGAATTATACTGCTAGCAAAGATTGGTGGAATAACACCCGCCATATTTACTTTTAGTGGTAAATGCGTGCTTTGAGCAGCAAATACTTGACGACCTTGTTGGCGTTTAGCGTAGTTAACAACAATACGACGTTGCCCACGTTCGAAAAACACTACAAGATAAGTAACAGCGAATACTATAACCGCAACCATCAACAGTACAAAAACATTCAAATCACCTTGGCGCGCCATTTCGGCTGTCGAACCAATAGCAGACGGCAGGTTAGCTACAATACCAACAAATATTAGAACTGAGATACCGTTACCGATACCGCGCTCAGTTATTTGCTCGCCCAACCACATTAGGAACATAGTACCCGTTACTAAACTCACCACTGCAGTGAAGTAGAAACCGATACCAGGGTTAACAACTAACCCTTCCATCATGCCCGGTAAGCTAGTTGCAATACCGATTGATTGGATAGTAGCAAGCACAAGCGTGCCGTAGCGTGTATACTGGCTAATTTTTTTACGCCCTTGCTCACCTTCTTTCTTAAGCTCTATAAACGGAGGATACATATGCGTTAATAGTTGCGTAATAATCGAAGCCGAGATATACGGCATAATACCCAGTGCTAACACTGAAGCTCGCTCAAGCGCACCACCGCTAAACATGTTGAACATCTCAACAATGGTGCCCTTTTGTTGCTCGAAGAAATCGGCAAGTACAGCGGCGTCAATCCCAGGGATTGGCACAAATGAACCTAGACGGTAAATAATGATAGCACCTAAAACAAATAGTAATCGACGCTTCAATTCCGAAAGTCCACTTTGTGCACTTTGTGTATCTTGACCTGGTTTAGCCATTAGTACTTCCTTAGTCTTCTACCTTGCCTCCGGCAGCTTCAATAGCTTCGCGAGCACCTTTAGAAGCCTTAAGGCCTTTAACGGTAACAGCGCGTGAAACTTCGCCAGATTTAACAACTTTAACGAACAGAACGTTCTTTTTAACTAGACCAGCTGCTTGTAACGCGTTTAGGTCTACCACATCGCCTTCAACTTTAGCGATTTCAAAAAGGTTTACTTCTGCAGATACTAACGATTTGCGTGAAGTGAAACCAAATTTAGGTAGACGACGTTGCATAGGCATTTGACCGCCTTCAAAACCAACGCGTACTTTACCGCCAGAACGTGATTTTTGACCTTTGTGACCACGGCCACCAGTCTTACCAAGACCAGAACCGATACCACGACCAACACGTTTTGGAGCAGTTTTAGAACCTGCAGCAGGTGAAAGTGTATTCAAATGCATGAAATTAACCCTCTACCTTTACCATGTAAGAAACTCGGTTGATCATACCACGTACACATGCTGTGTCTTCTAACTCAACAGTGTGGTTGATACGACGTAAACCAAGACCGCGTAATGTAGCTTTATGCTTCGGTAAACGACCGATAGAGCTCTTTACTTGTGTTACTTTTACAGTTTTATTTGCCATGGTTACCCCAGAATTTCGTCTACGCGCAGACCACGTTTAGCAGCGATTGACTCAGGAGAGTTCATGTTCTCTAGAGCTTGAATCGTTGCACGTACTACGTTGATCGGGTTGGTAGAACCGTAACATTTAGAAAGTACGTTCTGCACACCAGTAACTTCTAGTACTGCACGCATAGCACCACCTGCGATGATACCAGTACCTTCAGATGCTGGTTTCATGAACACTTGTGAGCCAGCATGACGTCCTTTAACAGGATGCTGTAATGTGTTGCCATTTAGGTCTACATTGATCATGTTGCGACGTGCTTTTTCCATTGCTTTTTGAATAGCAGCTGGAACTTCACGAGCTTTACCATAACCAAAACCTACTTTACCTGCGCCATCACCAACTACAGTTAGTGCAGTGAAGCTAAAGATACGACCACCTTTAACTACTTTAGACACACGGTTTACCGCGATTAGCTTTTCAGCTAAATCAGGCTGTTGTTGCTTTGCTTCTACGTTAGCCATTGTCTACTCCTAGAATTGCAAACCGGCTTCACGCGCAGCATCAGCTAGCGCCTTCACACGGCCGTGATATTTAAAGCCACTGCGATCAAAAGCAATCTTTTCGATGCCTTTGTCAGCCGCACGTTCTGCAACCGCTTTACCAACTGCTTGTGCAGCTGAAACGTTGCCTGTGCCTTTAACTGTTTCGCTAATAGCTTTCTCAACAGTAGAAGCAGCAGCCAGTACAGTACCCTCAGCATTAACTACTTGAGCGTAAATGTGACGTGGCGTGCGGTGGATAACAAGACGCGTTGTGCCTTGTTCAATATAATTTCTACGAGTGCGTTTAGCACGACGTAGACGAGCTGTTTTTTTATCCATCGTCTTACCTTACTTCTTCTTAGCCTCTTTACGGCGTACATTCTCATCTGCGTAACGAACACCTTTACCTTTATATGGCTCTGGTTTGCGGTATGCACGAATGTTAGCAGCTGTTTGACCAACTAACTGCTTATCTACGCCCTTAACTAGAACTTCTGTTTGGCTTGGAGTTTCAATCGTAATTCCTTCAGGAACTTCGAAATTAACTGGGTGCGAGAAACCAAGTGTTAAGTCTAAAACTTTACCCTTAGCTGCAGCACGGTAACCAACACCTACTAACTGAAGTTTCTTCTCGTAACCTTCATGCGTACCAACAACCATGTTGTTGATAAGAGCGCGAGCAGTACCTGCTTGTGCCCATGCATTAGCTACGCCTTCACGAGGTAAAGTTGTAATAACGTTGTCATTAAGTTGTACTTCAACTGCATCGTTGATAGTACGCGTTAATTCACCGTTTTTGCCTTTAACTGTGATGTCCTGGCCTTTTAATGTAACTTCTACACCGGCAGGAACATTGATTGGTGCCTTTGCTATGCGAGACATAGTTCCCCTCCGATTAAGCTACAAAGCCAATGATTTCACCACCAACACCAGCACTACGTGCTGCGCGGTCTGTCATTAGGCCTTTAGAAGTTGATACGATAGCGATACCAAGACCACCCATTACCTTCGGTAATTCGTCACGTTTCTTATAGATACGTAGACCAGGGCGGCTAACACGCTGGATATTTTCAATTACAGCTTTGCCTTCGAAGTATTTCAACTCGATAGAAAGCTCAGGTTTCGCTTCGCTGTTTACTGCGAAATCTGCGATGTAACCTTCGTCTTTTAATACTTTAGCTACTGCTACTTTCAGCTTTGAAGTTGGCATCGTTACAGATACTTTCTTCGCTGATTGACCGTTACGGATACGTGTGAACAAATCCGCGATAGGATCTTGCAAGCTCATAGTCTTACTCCCGTGATACTATTACCAGCTAGCCTTTTTAAGGCCAGGAATTTCACCGCGCATAGCTGCTTCGCGAACTTTAATACGGCTCATGCCGAATTTGCGAAGGAAACCATGTGGGCGGCCCGTAATGTTACAACGATTACGTTGACGTGCAGGGCTAGAATCACGTGGTAAAGCTTGAAGCTTAAGTACCGCGTCCCAACGATCATCTTCTGATGCGTTAACATCGCTGATGATAGCTTTTAGTGCTGCACGCTTTTCAGCGTACTGAGCAACTAGTTTAGTGCGCTTTGCTTCGCGCGCTTTCATAGAATTCTTTGCCATAACCCTACCCTTATTTCTTGAATGGGAAGTTAAACGCTTCTAACAACGCACGGCCTTCCTCATCAGATTTCGCAGAAGTTGTGATTGTGATATCCATACCGCGTACACGGTCTACTTTATCGTAATCAATTTCTGGGAAGATGATTTGTTCACGTACGCCCATGCTGTAGTTACCACGTCCATCAAAAGACTTAGCACTCACACCACGGAAGTCACGGATACGTGGGATAGCGATTGATACCAAACGCTCAAAAAAGTCCCACATACGCTCGCCGCGTAAGGTTACTTTACAGCCAATTGGGTAGCCTTCACGCACTTTGAAGCCTGCAACAGATTTGCGAGCTTTAGTGATTAAAGGTTTCTGACCAGAGATAGCTTCTAGATCCGCAACAGCGTTATCTAAAATCTTCTTGTCAGCTAGGGCTTCGCCCACGCCCATATTTAATGTGATCTTTTCGATCTGAGGGACTTGCATGACAGAGCTGAAACCAAACTTCTCTTGAAGCTCAGCAACTACTTTGTCTTTATATACTTCATGCAGTTTCGCCATCATTCTACTCCAACTATTAGATAGTTTTACCAGTAGATTTAAAGATACGTAATTTCTTACCATCTTCAATCTTGAAACCTACACGATCTGCTTTACTCGTTTCCGAGTTGTAGATCGCAACGTTTGATACGTCGATAGACGCTTCTTTCTCAACAATGCCGCCAGCTTGGTTCAATTGTGGAACCGGCTTTTGGTGTTTCTTGATTAAGTTAATGCCTTCGACAAATACTCGACCAGACTCAGTAACAACTGAAAGCACTTTGCCGCGCTTACCTTTGTCTTTACCTGCTAGTACGATTACTTCGTCATCACGACGGATTTTTGCTGCCATGATAGACTCCTTACAGTACTTCTGGGGCTAGTGAAACAATTTTCATGAACTTGTCATTACGAAGTTCACGAGTCACAGGGCCGAAGATACGAGTACCAATTGGCTGCAAGTTATCATTTAAGATAACAGCCGCATTGCTATCGAAACGGATCAGAGAACCGTCCGGACGACGAACGCCTTTTTTGGTACGCACAACTACCGCGTTTTTAACATCACCTTTCTTCACTTTACCGCGAGGAATAGCTTCTTTTACAGAAACTTTAATGATATCGCCAACTGCCGCATAGCGACGGTGTGAACCACCAAGGACTTTTATACACTGCACTTTGCGAGCGCCGCTGTTATCAGCAACTTCCAGCTGAGTTTGCATTTGGATCATGTTAATGACCTCCGGTGTAGTAATTACAACTTGCCTTAAATTTGTTTAAAATCAAGACACTTCGATTAAATCCCACTCAAAAAACAACAGAGTTGTCTCTTAAGGGCGGGCAATTGTACCAGCATTGGCTAGTGAGTGGTAGGTTATTTTTTAATTAATTTAATAGAGGAGCAGATTAAAACTGAGTAAAAACCGCTATGTAGCTATTTTACAAGTGGTTATAAAACAAACAAGGCGCAATTAGCGCCCTGTTTCTTTTTTCTGGAGTAAATGGCTTTAGCCAAATAGCCCTTTTAATTTATCTTTTACTTTGTCTTTGGCTTTCTCTTTTGCCTTTTCTTTGGCGTCATCGAGTTTTTGTTTTGCTTCATCTTTAAGTGCATTGCTTACATCCAGCTTAAAGCCAACGTCATGGAATGGGCCTTTTATTCGCAGTGGGATTTTAAAGCCCGTGCTATCATCTGTTGTACCTTGCCCTTCAATTGAATCAACAATACCTGTTACTAACCGATAATCAACACTGGTTTTGGGTAAATCTACATCGCCCTCACCTGTAATACGAATAAGTGGGCTCATCAGGGATAGATCATTATTATGTCCCACGCCATTCGTAAAATTAAAGCTACCAGTGAGCGCAGAAAAGTCAGTTTGCTCAGATTCTTCAAAGCCCGTATCTAAGCCCTCACTTACAGCGCCAAGATTACCGGAAATAAGCTCTTTGCCTTTACGAACCATTTCAGCGATGTTTGCGCCCTTGACTGCCCCATCAGCAAATTCAAAGCCAATCTTGCCGTTTAAAGCATCAATAAAGGTTTTTTGACTTTGACCGGTCGTGGTTAAGTTCCAATTTAATGACCCTTTACCCATAAGTTTATCAAAGCCAGCCGCATCAGTGAGTAACGGTTGCGCGTCTATTTCGGCTAAATCAAAATTTGTGCTTATTTTATACGGTGTTTGCTGCGCATTTATATTAATGACTCCTTTACCAGTGCCCTCATAGGCTTTAAAGCTATCTAAGCTTAATTTAGCAACGCTGTTGTTTAAGTCGACTGTAAATTGATTAGCACCTAGCTCAATATCATTCGCTTTTAAACCGCTTGAGCGAATAACTACATTTGCATCTAGTGCATTTAACGCACTTAAATCGATTTTAGTGTCATCCCAAACAATAGGCTGTGCTGCTTTAGGTTCTTCACTCTGGGGCTCTTCTTGCTTCGCTACTGTCTCTGGTAGATATGGGTTTAAATCGAGCATACCTAAGTCAATATCAGCGTTTACAACTAAGCGATTACCTAGGTTAAGCTCACTTTTACCTTTTATCTCTAGCTCATCTAACGTAGCAATTAACTTTTCAAGATTAAATGTTTCACCCGCTAGGTGCATTTTACCGTTAACACTAAAGGCATTAAACGCGTTTTGTTTAGCATTTAAGTCTACGCCCTGCCAAGCTGCTAGATCTTTAACAGAGTCGCCACTTAGCGCTAACTCGCCTTTTATATCTTTACCTTGGCGAGCAATACTGCCGTTAAAAGTAAGATCGACCAAGCGAGAGTCTACGCTTTGAGTAACCTCAAACGTCGCCCCTTCAATTGCTTTTGCTGGCGTATCTAGTTTTACATCAAGCTCAAAGCGCTCTTGCATATATGTAATGCCACCTTTGATCTCTAGTTTTTTACGTAGTGAAGGAAGTAAAATAGCCAATTCCAAGTCACTAATTTGTTGTTTAGCGCCTGTTTGCCCATCTAGGTAAGTAAACGTACCACCGTAAATAGCCACTTCACCTAACTCTATATCAAAGTTCTCTGGTAGTTTAACAGCCTCACCTGATTGAGTTTGCTCTTGCGGCTGCTCTGCTACAGCATCAAACAACTGCCAGTTAGCTTTACCGTTTTTATCAGTTTCTAATAAAATATTGGGCTCGTTAATAACAAACTTATCTAGTTTGAATTCGCCGCCAAATAACGATAACCAGGGTATATGCACAGCTAATTGCTCCATACTTGCCATGTCGTCGCGCGAGCCTGTCTGCATGTTTGCAAAGTGCACATCGTTAAGCTCTAACTTTAATGCAGGAAATACACTAAGCGTTTTATCACCTTTAATAGTAAGTGTGCGCCCTGTTGTTTTTTCAACCTGCTCAGATACTTTATTAAAAATAGTATCGGTTGGGATTAAAAACGGAGCGGCAATAATTAACGCAATACAAAATAAGAGTATTACACCAACAATTTTGAGTAAGGTCTTCATGATCATCCTTTCAAACGTGCAAATAATGTTCTTATCATAGCGAGTGTTAGCTTTAAAATCATTGTCGTTGTGACAAAAAAGCTGTTTATTGTAATTTATTTGATTTGAAATGAATTTATGCTTAAAAGTAAACTTTGCGAAATTGGTAACTAAAAGTAAAGCTCATCAAGTTTAAATCTAATCAAGTATTAAACCCTACAACATTGCATCCCTTGAATTGTTAGGTATGATGCACGGCCCTGTTGCTATTGGCGTATTTGCGCTAAAATAAAGCAGCTAAAAAATGTATCTACTCGGAGACTCTACAAGGCATGAAAAAACTGCTAATTTCACCGTCAAAAATGGCGCTAGGCGAACAAGAAAGTCAAATTTACCAAAACATCTTGAAGCAAGCTTCAGAACTAAGCCTAAACCTAATGGCCGTGAAAGTAGAAAACCACCCAGAGGATTTTTTAGGCTGGTGTTATGAGCTGCTAAGTGCAAGTAAAGACCGTATAAATTACGATTTACTAGAGCCACAACAACTCCCCGTTTTAAAAAAGCTGCACGACCAGCTAACCTCAGCAATTAGCTTTTTACAGCTTAAAACACTACGTGTAGCACCTTGGCCTGTTATTAGTATGTTTGTAGAGCAACATAAAGAAGTTATTGCACTGGAAGAACAGCTTCGCCTTACCACGTACTTGCACACTATTCGTGAGCAAGCATTAAAAGATATGATCCCAGAGGATTTACTGGCATTTAGTGGTAAACACACTGCTACGCTCGACCCGAGCACCTATAACTTTGATGTTGAGTGGTTTGCATCAACAAAAAGTGCAAAGGGTTTTCATCAAATGCTAGCCGACTTACCTGGTGCGTTTGACGATGCTCTTGCCAACATCCCGCTTGAAGGTGATGTGAGCCAAGATGATTACCAACAGTTTGTTGTTGCTTATTTACTTGCCTTTAACGGCAGTGATGAAAAACCAACCCTTGCCCCTGCTACCCGTTTATTAGCAATGCGCCGCCCCGATGTATTTACACCAATTAGTAATAGCCGTCTTGATGCATTATGCGCAGCTTTAGGTATTACAAAACTAAACAATCGCGACTTTGAGCGCTACTGGCAAGATATAGTACAAAGCATTCATGCTATGTCGTGGTTTAAAATGGCTAATGGCAGCAATGAACTAGAAGAGCAACTGGTCAGTATAAAAGCATTACTACCGTGCTTTTTTTACTATGCAGATGCCAGCACGGCCGACAATTCAAATTATATTAAGTTATTAAACAAACCTAAACGCAGCACAACAAGTGCGGGAAAACCACAACGTAGAGGCAAAGAGTCAGCCGAAATACTTGTAGACCGCGCACTTGCAGCCGATGACATTCCCGAGCACATTCGTAGCAAACGCGACTCTATTATTAGCGAAGTACAAAAAGGCCGCGGAGTAAACGAAACAATTAGTCTTATGCGCACTATATTTGGCTAAATTTACCTAACCTAACTGTATTTTTCTGGTGCAGTTAGGTTAATTTATGCACCAGCAGTGTGCGTTTTTTTATTAACCCTCTCAATCATTCCCTCTTCTAAAACTTCTCAACATATTGTTTTATAAAAATAAAAAACCAGTTTTATAGAAATTATTTTAAGCTGGCACATACAGTGCAATTGCATTCCCAGTTAAACAATAAAACACCGCCAGTCAAAGGGTTGCCAATAAGAGAATAAAAACCTAGGCGATAAAAATCATATAACGGGAAATGGACATGCTAAAACTAAAAAAAACCATCGCTATTAGCGCAATAGCATTAATGGGTGCTACATCTTTAACATCAACGGCCGTACATGCTGAGGTAACAGCAAACGCAGCGGCTACGTCTAACTACTTATGGCGTGGTCAAGAGCAAACTGGGGGCGATGCTGCTATTTCTGGCGGTATTGATTACGCTGATGAATCGGGCTTTTATGTAGGTACTTGGGCATCAAATGCTTCATGGGCCGATGAAATGACTTACGAACTTGATGTTTACGCGGGTTTTGGTGGCGATATTAACGACACTTTTAGCTACGATGTAGGCTATATTTATTACGCTTACCCAGATGCAGCTTCTGAGGCAGATGCAGATTTCTCTGAGATTTACGGTAGCATCAGCACAGGAGGTTTCACCTTTGGTGCGGCAATCCTTGCCACTTCAGCCGCAGATGGTGATGGCACCGACTTTGGCGATTCACTCTACCTAAATGCCGATTACAGCTTTGCTGTTGGCAGTAATGGTACTGAGGTTGCGCTGCACTTAGGTCACTACTCTGGCGACTTTATTGGCGATGACAATATTATTGATTACGGTATTTCTGTATCAAAAGATGGTTTTACTTTTGGCGTATCTGACACCGACATGGATGAGTCAGATGTTAAAGTTTACGTAGGCTACGCGGTAGACTTTACGCTTTAAAACAAAATGTGTTACTTGCTGCAACACTAAGGGCCTTTTGGCCCTTTTCTCGTTTTTAGGGCAGCCTAATACTCATAACGTCCTCTGAGGTTAGCAGCTAATACGCTCTACCATGCGCCTCAGTTAATCAATCACTATCTCCTTGCTGTTAAATCATTTACCTATAATGCCAACTCGCTTAATTGACTAATCTATTTTGAGGCAAGAGAAACGTGGCGAAACCTAGCCGAAAATTCGCTATTTAGTTGTTCTAAACCAGAGGCTTTAACGCAGCCAGCTGCTACGTTTAGCTCTGAAGTGATTAAGTATTATTGAGAGCTAGTGTTATACACATTAGCTAAAACAAAAAAGGCCGCACTAAATGCAGCCTTTCAGATAAGGCCTGTTGACCTTTCAGGATTAAAATTTGTTCTATCTAGGGGCTATTTAATCGCGGCGCGAGGTTTGTAACCTAGTGGGCTAAGTAAAAACCGAACAACAAAGAGTAAATAGCCCCTAGGACGAACCCAACGGGCAGCGCGTGTTTGGTATTTATACTGCGTTATCGCCTATTTATGGGAAATAACATAAGCTCTGCCTTGCCTAAATACCAAACACACTGCTGCAAATTCAACCTCGAAAGATAAACAGGCCCTAGTAGCTAATCATTAAAACTTAGCTAAATTATTTTTATTGTCTTTATCGACCAGCTTAATGTAAGGGTCTACCCCTGCGTACACTGGCTTTTCTTTTACTTTTAGCTCAATAGTATTAGTACCAGAGACTATTTGATGCTTTTGCGAGTAAATAACAAAGTCTTCAGCGAGTAAGTTTTCAGGATCATCGCTAAATAATGCAATATCAATTAGCTCATCGAGTGGTTGCTCGGTTTCTTCACCTTGTCCATCGGCATGCTGCTTAGTTGCTTCAACGTTCAGCGTTACTGTATAAAAACCTTCGCTATCAACATCATCTGTAACCGACACTGCTTTCATTTCAAGCTCATAAAGCGTTATATATTTAAACTGATCATCAATAAAACGTTGTTCAGCTTGTGTTGCATCTCGCTTTAAATAACTAAGTAAATCAAGTGTGGTTGGGTATGGCGTTGCTTGGTATTTAAACTCATTCAAAAACGCTTTAAGTGCGGCATTTAAGCGCTCTTCACCTAATCTGTCATACAAAGCCATCATTGCAACTGAGCCTTTATTATAGTGAAGATACAGCTGAGACTGCGTTTTATACAGCGGCATCTCTTCGAAGGCTTCACCTGTGCGGCCCATTAAGTATTTGTCTAACTCGTACTTTAAGAATTTACGAAGCTTCTCGGCGCCAAAGCGCTTTTTTAGCACCATAAGCGCACTGTACTGGGAAAGTGTTTCAGAAATAACAGCACTACCTTCTACATTAGCCCCCGATACTTGATGCCCCCACCATTGGTGTGCAACTTCATGTGCGGTTACATAGTAAGGGTAGTCAACTTTACTCTCATCTCTTAAGTCTGTAATAAAGCCCATGCTTTCTGAGTAAGGTACCGTATTGGCAAAACTTTGCGCAAACGAGCGATACTTAGGAAACTCAATAATACGTAACTGCTTATGCTGATATGGGCCAAAAGCTTGCGTGTAGTAATCTATCGAGTCTTGTACCGACTCAATCATACGGTCAACATTCCATATATGATCTTTGTGGTAGTACACCTCAATATTTACACCGTTGTGCTCCACCTTTTTACTTTCAAGCTCTGCCGAAAGTACAGAATAAAAGTTTATAATTGGGGCATCCATTTCATAAACAAAAGTACGGCGCCCGTCTTTTACACTCTCACTTTTTAAGTAACCAGGTGTAATAGCAAACTGCGACTCATCGGTGGTTACCGTTGCCTTGTAGTTTATAAATCCATTAGCAGGCCCAAACTCATTTTGCGTATAATAGCGGCTGTCTTCTAGTTTATGTGCACGTTCAAGATCGGGTAAATCGTGCTTACGGCGCTCATATTTATCCGCAATTTGAAAATATTTTTGATAACCAAAATTTGGTAATAATTCTCTATTATTTACAAATGTACCATTGTGCACGAGTTGAGTATCAGATCCTCTATCAACAAAACCGTCGTGTTCACGAGAAACCGAAAGCTCACCTTCGCGTACTTCATTAGGCATTAGCGGTTGTTCAAACTCAAACCATACCATGCCAAAATCGGTTAAACGCTCGACTATTTTCCCGCCCGCCATTTTTACATCCCAGCTTTTAGATTGGCTAGGCTCGATGATTAACACACGGGTTATTGGCTCGTTTGCGGTATTGGTAAACTTAATTTTAGCCACGGCGTTTAAAGCACGCTTTTTAGGATAAATATCAATGTGTAAATCAACATCAGTTATTACAGGCAGCGGTAAGTCTTTGTATTGTGAGAACTCTTGCTCATACCTTACTTGTAGCGCTTTGTTATCATCACTTGTTACAAACTCATTGATTACACGAGTGTTGTAATAAATGTTATAACCCGCGCCCACAAATACCAATAAACTTATAACGGCTGCAATCTGGCCTATTAAAGACATGTTGTAACGCACTAAAGATAAACGCGTACGCAATGTTTGCGATGGACCACGGTGCCATAAAGCAAAGCCTACAATAGCTAAAAACACACTCAATGCTCCCCAATATAGGGTATACCAATGCGCGCCTTGTAAAAAATGCCCGTAACCGTTTATGTCTGAATACGGTACGCTACTGCTTTGTGAAAAATGATACATATGATGCTCAAACCCGTAAGCACCCATTACCATTTGAGCAATGTAATACAGAATAAACAAACCCATACCTATGTATTTATTAGGGCTAATTATTTGTAAAAAGAACGCCAAAATAGCCATCATAATTAAAGGCAGTAATGTAAGGTAGCCTAACCTAAATAAGTACTGGCCAAGCTCTAGGTTAAATTGCCCCTTAAATAGTTGCACTGCAATGGTAAACATCATGCCTACTAAATAAAGACCACAAACTGCAGTGATTAGCGCAATAATTTTAGATACCCAAAACACACTATTATGCACTGGGAAACTGTCAACAATATCGCCCATACCACTGTGGCGTTCTCGCCAAACCAGCTCTGCGCTGTAATAAGCAATAATAATAAACATAAACAAAGCTGAGGAGTTTTGAATAATGGCCACCATGTTTTGTGTGAGCGGCCAATCCGTTGTGCCATATGCGCCAATAGGCGCAAAAAGTGGTGCGAGTAACATAGTAATACTGACACCCGCTAAAATCATAAAAGGGGCACTTAATATAACTTGCTTAAGTTCAAATAAGCTGCGCATTAGTAATTGCGATTTCGTATTGACCCCTTTTGACTTGTAGTTTTTTGCGCTGCTAATCAGTGCTGCTTGTTTATTTTTTACAAACGTAGAAACAGCAAATTGCTTTTTCTGTTTTTTACTTACTACGCGATTACCTAACTTTCCGAGGCCAAAAAACATCGCTAAGCTTATTGCGACCCACAAAATACGGTTAATTAAAAAGTCGCCCGAGAGCGTTAACACTTCGGTATTTTTATCACTTACAGTCCAGTAACGTGTTAAATCGATTAACGAACCTAAGCCGAATGGGTCTGCGTAAACAACAATATTTCTAAACGCTAAATCATCAAAATAGATACTCGCCAATTGGTAGCTTATATAGATCACCACGGCCGTTACATATACGGCCATCATGGTTTTAAAATAAACCGCTACACTATTAAAAATAGCACTAAGCACCAATAAGCTTGGCACTGCTAAATATAAAAAAGGCGCTGCGTAATATATAAACTTATTAGGGCCTACTAGCTCACTATCGAGCCAGCCAACCAACAACCCAAATTGAGTTCCCAAAAACACGCCTAATGGCACAGTTAAAAAAACAACGAGCACAACCAAGTAAGCACCAAAAAAGCGTCCTGATTGATAAGCAAGCGGGTTAACGGCCTTACTAAACACCAGCTCATCCATTTTGGTCTCACTATTGCGAATCGCTGAGCTTGCAACAAAGTTAACCACTAAAAACATAGCAAGCGTACAAAAGGAAACCGTTAAAAGCATAATGGTATAAGGCGAGTTCATATGAACATTAGCCCCACCTAACGGAAACTTACTGCTGGAGCTTATAAAAAACGCCATAAAAAAGAAGATTAATGAGGTCACATAAAACGAAGGCTGGCGCACAAAATAGCGCAGCTCAAACGCGAGCATATTAAAAAACATAGCGCCCCCTTATGCTACTTGGCTGTTACGATGATTAAGCAACGTAGAAAAATACACATCTTCTAGGTTTGCACTGCTGAGCTCAAAACCTTCTGGGGCTTCATTGGCTAATACATGTAATATGGTTTGCCCAGCAAATAAGCGTTTTGAAATAACAGGCAGTTGCGGTTCAAGCTCTAGCGCTTCTTCTTGGCTCATGGCTTTACGCCAAATTTGGCCTTGGAGTTTATCGGTAAGGGCAATGGGGTTACCCTCTAATAGTATTTTTCCGCCTGCCAGTACGGCCATGTTCGGGCACAGCTCTGCTACATCTTCAACAATGTGGGTCGATAATATAACTACTTTTTGCTCCCCTAAGCTTACTAACAAGTTATGAAAGCGATTTCGCTCTTCAGGGTCTAGCCCTGCTGTTGGTTCATCAACAATTAGTAAATCAGGGTCACCTAGTAAGGCTTGTGCGATACCAAAACGCTGGCGCATACCGCCCGAAAAACCGCTCACGGCTTTGGAGCGATGTTGATACAAATTAGTATGTGCAAGCAAGCCTTCAACCGACTCTTTACGCTCTGCTTTATTATGAATGCCCTTTAAAACAGCCATATGGTCCAGCAAGTCGTAAGCACTAACACGTGGATACACACCAAAGTCTTGCGGGAGATAACCTAAACGTTGGCGCAGAGCCTGTGGGTCTTTAAAAACATCAATACCATCAAAAGTAATTGAACCCGAATCGGCAGATTGCAACGTAGAAATAGTACGCATTAGTGATGATTTACCCGCGCCATTTGGCCCAAGTAGCCCAAACATTCCTTTTCCTATTGATAAATCAACACCTTGTAGTGCATGTACGCCATTATCGTAGGTTTTAGATAACCCTGTTATTGATAGCATTTTTACTTCCTTGAATTTTAATAGTTTTTTTATTGCGCTTTTTATACCACATTAAAAAAAGGAACATAAGTTACACCGCGGTTAATTTTGTAACAATAAATAAACACAATAGGTAATAATACTTGCCTCGCATTTATTCAATCGGTATAAAAACCACACACACTATTTATAAGAAGCGTAAAGCCATGCAAAAACATCAAAGCCAGCCACTAAACGACTTTATAGAATACCCTCACGATGAAATGCTAGAACGTGCAAACGAATTTTTACAAACCAGCCAGCGCCGCCATAGCATTCGCAACTTTAGCGACCGACCCGTGCCTAAAAATATAATTGAAGCCTGTATTAAAGCCGCTGGTACTGCGCCTAGTGGAGCTAATCATCAACCGTGGCATTTTGTGGCTATAAATAGTAGCGATGTAAAAAAACAAATAAGAGAGGCCGCCGAAAAACTAGAGCGTTCTTTTTACGAAGGCAGAGCAGGTGAAGAGTGGCTTGATGCGCTAAAACCATTAGGTACCGACGCCAATAAACCTTATTTAGAACACGCGCCTTGGCTTATTGCAGTATTTAGCCAAAAAAAGGGCGGCGTAAACACCGATGATAAAAACACCAATTATTATGTGCATGAGTCTGTTGGCTTAGCTACCGGCTTTTTAATTCAAGCTCTGCATCGTAGTGGTTTAGCAACGCTTACCCATACCCCAAAACCAATGAGCTTTTTAACCGATATATGTAAGCGCGACAAAGACAACGAACGCCCTTACATGTTACTTATTGCAGGCTACCCAAGCGATGATGCAACTGTACCTGCCCATGCACTTGATAAAAAGTCGCTTGATGAGATTGCCACTTTTATTTAAAGCAAACTACTCAGCCGTACTTTGCTTACAAAACCATTCATAAAGTAACGTAATAATCGACTCAACTTTTGGGTCGATTAACGAATAATAAATAGTGTGCCCATCACGACGAGTAGCCACTAGCTGCGCTTTACGTAAACTCGCTAAATGCTGAGACAAAGCAGACTGCGCCAGCGGAACACTTTGATTTAACTCACCCACACTTTGCTCACCTTGCACTAAACTGCATAAAATCATTAAACGGTTTTTATTTGCCATTAATTTTAAAAATTGCTCTGCCTGCTGAGCGTTGACTGCAAGTTGTTCAATATTCATTGTGATACTTATTTATTTTGCGTGTTTTAATTATAGACTTTTACATTAGTAAGTTCTAATATAATTAACATTAGAAAAAACTAATATTAAGGTCAATTCATGAAAATAAGTGACGCCATACTCTTAATTGGCGGTAGTGCCGTTACAATCTCAGTGCTTTTAAGCTACTTTGTTGATAGTAACTTTCAATTTTTAACGTTATTTATTGGCGTTAACCTAGTGCAATCAGCTTTCACTAAATGGTGCCCGTTAATGTCTTTTTTGCGCAAAAGAGGATTTACAGACTAATGCTTACTTCAATTCCTGATTTACTAAAAATTATCACACCTAACCAGCGCCGCATTGATGCAGCGCAAGCAAAGCAAGAGCTTGAGCAAAATAAAGGGCTGCTTATTGATGTGCGCGAACCTGCTGAGCATGCCAATGTAGCGGCGGTTGGAGCTATAAATATTCCACGCGGATTACTCGAAATGAAGCTAATGGAAATTGAAAAAGATGCAGGGCGCCCTATTTACTTACATTGTGCCAGCGGTGCCCGCGCCACCTTAGGTGCAGAAGCGCTCACCCGCGTAGGCTACGAAAACGTCACTGTTATTACGTGTAATGCAACGCAAGTAAGTGAAGTTTTTTAATTGCTTCACAAAAAAGTAACCTAAATTGCCTACACTTTGCTTTTTACACTTTACAGGTACAAAGCAATGGCGTTTACACGGAGAAGTTTTTTAAAAGCATCGGCAGCAGGGTTTGGCGCTGCCTTATTATCACTTGGTTTAACAGGTTGTAGGTTTGATGACGATGACGACATACCCGTTAGCTTTGATCACGGCGTTGCAAGCGGCGACCCGCTGAGCGATAGCTTAATTATTTGGACCCGTGTAACCCCACTTGATGTAACAACTAAATCGTTAAAAGTACAGTGGCAAGCCGCCACCGATAAAAGTTTCACTAATATTGTGCACGATGGTGTAGCAAACATAAGTGATACCACCGACTTTACCCTTAAAGTTGATTTACAAGGGCTCGATGCCAACACCGTTTATTACTATCGCTTTAATGCACACGGTAAAACTTCCCCTATTGGACAAGGTAAAACACTTCCTGTTGGTGAAATTGATAAGGTGAAATTAGCCGTTGTATCGTGCGCAAATTACCCTGCAGGATATTTTCATGTGTATGGCGAAATTGCAAAGCAAAGCGATTTGGATGCGGTACTGCACTTAGGTGATTACATATACGAATACAGTAATACAGGCTATGCAACCGGAGACGCAGCACAATTAGACCGACTCCTCCCCCTTGATAACAGCAGTGAAATTATAGCGCTTACCGATTACAGAAAACGCTATGCAAATTATCGCCTCGATACCGACTTACAAGCAGCCCATAGCCAGTGTGCATTTATAACAGTATGGGACGACCACGAAATTACCAACGACACATGGCGCGAGGGTGCAGAAAACCATAACGAAGGGGAAGGCGAGTTTAGTCAACGTAAGCTTAATGCGCTTCAAGCTTACTTTGAGTGGATGCCTATTCGTAATGTAGCCGATAAAGAGCGTATTTACCGACGTTTTGAGTTTGGTAATTTAGTCTCTTTATACATGCTAGATACTCGCGTATTGGCCCGCGATGAGCAGCTTAACTATAGTGATTTTGATCTCACAACCCCTGCGGGGCAAAGCTCATTTGCCGCAGCAGTAAGCGCTAGCGACCGTGCATTATTAGGCAGTGAGCAACTTACTTGGCTTAGCGATGCAATCACTACATCAAGCACACAGTGGCAAGTATTAGGGCAACAAGTACTGATGACAAAAATGCATTTACCTGTAGAAGTAATGCTGCTACTAGCCAGCTTACAAGCTACGCAGGCAAATGGTGGAGATCCAAGTGCTTTACTCGCACAGGCTAATGTATTATTTGCAGAGCTGGCGCAAATAAAAGGCCGTGTATTAGCGGGTGATCCAAGTGTAACTGAGGCAGAGCTTGCCCGTGTTCAAACCACCATACCGTATAACCTTGATGCGTGGGATGGCTACGCCTACGAGCGAGAAGTGTTATTAGGTACCGCTATTGCAACACAAAAAAACTTAGTAGTTTTAGCTGGAGATACCCATAACGGGTGGGCGGGACAACTTAAAACTGACGCCAGTAACCCTATTGCACCATCGCAAAATGCCGGGGTAGAATTTGCAACGGCATCGGTTTCATCGCCAGGACTTGAAGAGTACTTAGCGCTAAATACGCAAGATGCGCAAACCGTTGCGCAAATAGAGCAAGTAATTGCCTTGTTAATTGATGACCTTGCTTATAATAATTTAGTGGAGCGCGGCTATTTAACCGTTACATTTACACCAGAAAAAGCCAGTGCTAAGTGGAACTATATAAGCACAATTAAAGCCCGCGAATATCAGGTTATTGAAAGCCGTAGCAAAGAGCTAAGTATGCTTGCGGGCCAGGCTCAATTACAAAACGCTTAACGCTTCGCCTCTAAAGCAGCCAAACGCGTATCTATGCGCTCTACTACCTCAACTAAGCGAGCAAGTAATGCTTGGTTGAGGTGATCTTCAGCCAGCTCTTGTACTTTAGGTGCTTGCGCAGCTAAGTTATCTTTTTGCTCAAGTATGGCTTCTCTAAACTCACTGGCATTTTCAACACCAAGTAATGACACCAATGCACCATGGCCAGATTGCCCTGCAGTTTCAAAGCTTAACCGGTATAAGCCAAATAAGCGCATCAGCGGTCCTTGGCTCAGCCCCACATCGGTTATTTTTTCAAGTGGTATCGATTTTTCTTCTTTAAATAATATGCCACGTTTAACTACCAGCTTTTGCGTGAGTAGCTGCGCCGACATAGCCGCTAAAATTTTACCTGCCACCAGCCACACAACAAATAACACCACAGGGATTAGCGGAATAGTCACCAAGGCTATGGCGCTAAAAAAGCATGCCATGGTCATCCAGTACTGCTTAACTTTAGGATCAAAGCTGGCACTTTTTAAAATAGGGTTACTCATTGGTTATCCTCATACCCATTTTATTAAATTTAGGGCGTGTGCCTTTATTTATTGAGATAGTTAAACACGCTCGCTGTATTTAACTTACGTGATCAACGGCTTCAATGCAATTTAGCCACTTACATTCAAATAAACTTTCACACACTCTCTTACAAACGCCTAGAGTAAATACAGCTACACTAAAGCCAATTAGTTTTGAGATGCACTTTAATTGTCTCAGTAATTTATCGTTTTTACTTATTTAACACCTAAGGCTTTTAATGAACACTTATATTAAAAACTCAATACGGATATTAATTAGCACTCTTACGCTATGCAGTATTGCTGCTCAGGCTGAGTCGCAGTTTTCATTAGGGGGCGGCGTTATTTCTACCAGCTCCCCTTATGCGGGTACCGACAGTGAAACACTTTTTTTACCTATCATTACCTACGAAGGTGAAAGACTTAGTTTTAGAGGTTTGTCACTTGATTATAAATTAGTGGAGGAGCAAGGTTTTAATTGGTCATTAGTTTTAGAGCCAGGCGATAACTTTGATACCTCAGATTCAAACCTTGCAGCTATTAAAGCCTTAGACGATAGAAAACTGTCTCTTTATGCTGGCACTAAGGTTAGCTACTCTGCGGGTTTTGGTAAAATAAGCGCCAGTGCTACTCATGATGTAATAGGCCACGGTGATGGCGCTAAATTTAAAACTAATTACAGTTACCCTATTAAGTTATCTAAGCAATTAATGCTTATTCCTTCTGTGGGTGTTGAGCTAAATAGCAGTGATGTATCTAACTATTATTATGGTGTAGCACCCGGTGAATCTACCACCTATGCGCCTTACGAACTTGGTTCTACGGTTAACTACAATGCGGGTTTATTTTTAATGTATTACATTAATAAAAACTGGAACGTAAACGCTATGGTTAACTATAAGCAACTCGATTCTGACATTGAAGACTCACCCATTATTGATACCGATAACACCACTACCGTTATAATGTCGGTTAACTATCGTTTTTAATATTATTAGCGTGTGACAAATTATCACACGCTAATAATTACTCGTATCGCAAGGGCAATAAATATAATTCCCAATATTTTATCAAGCCATGGGTTTTGCTTGGTAAAACCAAAGCGGTTTTTTGAAACCTCTGTCAGTAACGCCACCAGTAAATACCAGCCGGTATCAATTACAAATACCGTTAAGCACATAATAATACCAATGCTTAAAGTAAGGTTTTGAGGGTCAATAAACTGTGAGAACAAGGCTAAAAAGAAAATAGCGAGTTTTGGGTTTAAAAATGCAATGGCAAAGCCATCTTGTAATGCTTTAGCTGCACTCACCTCACTTTTTTGTACTTCAAGTTCGTTGTTACTTGGTTTTGCTAGCAATATTTTTATGCCTAAATACGCCAAATAGGCCGCACCTAAGTAAACGAGTATTTGATAAACAGTTGGAAACTGCGTCATTAAAGCGCCTAACCCTAATAACGATGCACCAGCATACAACCCAACACCGGTACCATGGCTGAGCGCGGCAAGCATACCATTTTTCATACTGCCGTTAAGTGAATGCTTTAAAACCACCGCCAAACTTGGCCCTGGCGACATTGCGCCCATCATGCAAATAGCCGCTAGGCTTAACCATACTGAAAATGTCATTTAAAGCTCGTCAGTTTCAATAAGTAACGTATAACCGTGCACTTGCCCATAAAAGCCTGTCAATGGCACTGCGTTTATTACTTTCCAGCCATCTTGGTTTAATTCCTGTATGCGATCATTTAGTGCAGCTATATCTACGCCACCCAAAAAACGGGTCTTTCTAAATTCGATTACTTTTTGCATTTTAATCCTTGTGTATTTTATACCAATTCGCTTATTTAAGTGATCTTTTTTGAGGACGGAAAAACGTGTTGATAGCTAGGCAAAAAATTCGCTATTTAGTTGTTCTAAATGAGAATTTTTTAACGCAGGTAGCGACACGTTTAAGCCCGCAAAATGATTAAGTAATATTGCGGATTGGTATTATAAGGTGTATTCAAAATCGTAGTAGTGAATCCCTTGCTCAATACGTATTTTCATACTGCCCGTTAACCCTTCTAGCTCATGAGTGCCTGAATCGGGAATGACATTTAAAATTAGGCTATCTTGGCCTTTATCCATAGTACCAAAATGCTGTAATACAAAGCTGCCTTTTTTACCTTCAAGCTCGCCAGTTACTTGCTCTATAGCAACATAACCGGCACTGCCTTGTGTAGGAGTCATGGCGCTTAGCATTTCGCCTTGGCTGGTGGCATTTAAGCTACCTTTAAAAGTTTTATCTATCGACATACGCCCTAAATTAACGCCATTTTGGCCACTTGCGTAGCCTTCTATAGGGGCTAGATTTACATTAAACTCTCCACTTACGGTTGCAGTAGTCATAACGATTCCTTATTGATGCTAATGTTTAAAAGTATTGATTTTTATTATCTTAGTGCCATATCTATACCTTAACCTTTAAAAAGAATCCACTATGTCAAAAACAACACCTAAGCCCGAAAAAGCCGCCTTTAGTAGTTTATTACCTATTTTTGCGTTTATTAAACCGTATAAATGGATGGTAGTAGCGGCGCTTGCTGCCCTTTTAGTCACAGCAGGTGTTAACTTATCATTAGGGCAAGGCGTTAAATTTGTCATAGATCATGGTTTTATTGCAGGCTCTCAAGCCCAGTTACAACAGGCTGTATTGGTGCTTATTGGTTTAATTAGTTTATTGGCCGTGGGCACGTTTAGCCGCTTTTATTTAATGTCGTGGATTGGCGAACGCGTTAGTAACGATATTCGTAAAGCCGTGTTTAATCGCATTGTTACCTTGCACCCAAGCTACTTTGAAGAAAACCGCAGTGGCGAGCTTATGTCGCGTTTAACAACCGACACCACCTTATTGCAATCGATTATTGGCTCATCGTTTTCTATGGCGCTGCGTAGCGCATTAATGTTGGTCGGCGGCTTAGTAATGCTGTTAGTGACTAACTTAAAGCTTACGCTCGTAGTGGTTGCGTGTGTGCCACTAGTATTAGTGCCGATGATGGTATTTGGCAAAAAGGTGCGAAAACTTGCAAGTTCTAGCCAAGATGCAATAGCCGATATAAGCACCTATGCCGGCGAGATCATACAAAATATTAAGGTAGTACAAAGCTATAGCCACGAACAGCGTGAGCAACACGCCTTTGCTCAAGAAACAGAAAAAGCCTTTAACGTTGCCAAAAGCCGTATTAAGCAGCGCTCTTTTTTAATTGCCGCGGTAATATTTTTAACCTTTAGTGCGATTAGCGTTATGCTCTGGGTAGGCGGTAGTGACGTATTAGCAGGTACAATGACTGGCGGTGAGCTAGGAGCATTTGTGTTTTACGCCATTATGGTGGCCATGTCGGTGGCAACCGCTGCAGAGGTTTACGGCGAGCTACAACGAGCTGCTGGGGCGGCAGCGCGCTTACTAGAGCTACTTGCAGTTAAAAGTGAAATAGAAAACCCTGTCACTCCACAAGACGAAAAGCTATTAATAAAGACTGACAGCCCCGCCATTTCACTTGAAAATATTAGCTTCAACTACCCATCTCGCCCCGACGTAAGCGCGCTTAACAAAATAAGCTTAACTATAGAGCAAGGCAAAACCGTTGCCATTGTAGGCCCCTCTGGCGCAGGTAAAACTACGTTATTTGAATTACTACAGCGCTTTTACGACCCAGCTCATGGCGCGATTAAATTTCATGACGTAAATATTAAAGACATATCGCTTACCACCCTGAGGAACAAAATGGGCACGGTGGCACAAAACCCTATTTTATTTAGCTCAAATGTAATGCATAACATTCGTTACGGCAACCCAAACGCCACTGACGAGCAAGTTTATGCCGCGGCAAAACATGCCCATGCTGATGAATTTATTAAACAATTACCACAAGGCTATAACAGCTTTTTAGGTGAGCAAGGCGTAAGGCTTTCGGGTGGGCAAAAGCAGCGTATTGTATTGGCACGCGCTATTTTAAAAGACCCAGAAATACTGCTTTTAGATGAAGCAACCAGTGCACTCGATGCGCAAAGTGAGCACCACGTACAAGCCGCGCTTGAGCATTTAATGCAAAATAGAACAACGTTAATTATTGCCCATAGACTGGCCACGGTTAAACATGCTGATGTGATCGTAGTAATGGAAAATGGAGAAATAAAAGCAACGGGCACCCACCAAGAATTAGTGGCAAGTAACCCGCTGTATCAAAAGCTGTGTGAATTACAGTTTAATAAGGATTAACTTTCTGTGTTTGGCACTATTTGAATTTCTACACGGCGGTTTTGAGCACGGCCGTTGGCGCTATCGTTAGTGGCTATTGGGCGGGTTTCGCCGAAGCCTGTAGTGCTAATACGTGCAGCCATAATTTGCTGGTTCACTAAGTAATTTTTAACGCTTTGCGCACGCTCACGCGATAGGTTCATATTGTAGCTGTCTTTACCTGTGCTATCTGTGTGGCCTTCCACGCTTAGGTAGGTTTTTTCGTACTTGTTCATTACTTTAGCAATAGCGTTTAGGGTATCGTTAAAACCTGATGAAATATAAGATTGGTCTGTCGCAAAGGTAATGTTAGATGGCATAACTAAACGTAAGTTATCGCCTTCACGTACAACTTCAACCCCAGAACCTGCTAGTTCATCACGAAACGCTTCTTCTTGCTTATCCATGTAATCACCTACAGCTGCACCGGCTAGTGCGCCAATAGCAGCACCAATAAATATACGCTTGTCTTTATGATTACCCGTTGCTTTACCTAATACGCCACCCGCGGCTGCACCAATTGCGGCACCTTTGCCTGTATTGTTCATTTCGCAACCACTTAGCAATACAGCTACTACGGTTACGCTTAAAAGTGATTTAGTTAAAGTCATGTGATGTCCTATTCATTAAGAATTATAAAGCGAGTATGCAAATACATGTATGAACAAACTATGAAGAGCATGTTAAAAGCAGTTCGCTTTATACCAATCCACTTAATTAAGTGGATTGGTATAATTTGTAGATTACGAATTAATGTATGCATTTAATAAAAGTGTCATACTCCTTTGTGACAATTTAATGAACCTTAAGGAGGATATGAGCTCAATGTTAGTCGCTATTTTTAGACAGTTTTTTTTACTTGGCTGCATGAGTTTTGGTGGCCCTGCCGCACATTTAGGCTATTTTAAACGCCACTTTGTAGATACATTAAATTGGTTAACCGATACTCGCTATGCCCAATTAATTAGTTTAAGCCAAGCATTGCCAGGGCCAGGCTCTAGCCAGGTTGGGTTTGCTATAGGCGTAGAACGAGCAGGCCTATTAGGGGGTATTACCGCATTTATTGCATTCACCCTCCCTTCTTTTTTAATCATGTTATTACTAGCTGTAAGTGCACATCAATTTGACGCTGTTTATTTTGCGGTTATTGCGGGATTAAAGTTATTTGCAGTGGTTATTGTGGCCGATGCCACGTTGGGCATGGCTAAAAGCTTTTGTACTAATTATGTTTTAAAGCTATTAGCAGTACTAAGCACATTGGCGCTAATACTTATGCCTATGCTGAGCACACAAATAGCTATTTTAGTTATTGCAGCCACCGTTGGCGCTATTTGGCCTATGCTCAAACTTGCTCAATCAAGTACCCCTAGTACCAATAAAAGTAAGGTAAATTGGATTGCTTTAAGCATATTTGTACTCTTACTAGCTGTTAGCTTTATACCTTTAGGTCAAAATGCCAATGTGTTTGCTGCTTTTTATCAGGCCGGTGCAATGGTGTTTGGTGGCGGACACGTTGTATTGCCAATACTACAAGCGGGCTTACCCACACTAAGCGACGATCAATTTTTAAGTGCATATGCCAGTGCTCAAGCAATTCCAGGCCCCATGTTTACAATAGCCACTTACCTAGGCGCGCAACTCACTACAGAGCAGCCATTAATAGGGGCCATAGTTGCAACCCTACTTATTTTTACACCGGGCTTTTTATTAATGCTGGCGTTTCAAAAAAGCTGGTTAAATTTGGCTAACAAACCGCGTTTTGCAAGCTCTATTGCGGCGCTTAACGCTGCCGTAGTTGGCTTTTTAGCAGCGGCGTTGTACTCACCTATTTGGACATCAGCCTTTCACAACCTATGGCAGGTTGCACTGGTTATTGCAGCTTTTGCATGGCTAAGAATGAAAAAGCCACCTATTTGGTGGCTATTAGCTTTATTTATTAGTGTGGGCCTTGTTCAGCACTATTTGCCATTACTTTAAATGTCGGCTTATCGGTTTGCTGTGCATTAGGCGGGCTTAGTTGCCCGCTAACACTTTGATACGCTCTTAGACCAAATACTGGCAACACAGCTAATAAGTGATCCATAATCTCGGCTTGTAAATGCTCGTAAGAAATCCAGCGTTTGTCTTCACTAAAGCAATAAAACTCAATCGGCAGGCCATGGTTCATTGGTTGAAGCTCTCGTACCATAAGCGTAAGTGAGGTATTTATTCTATTGTGCTGCTTTAAATAGCCCTCGGCGTAGCGACGAAACAAACCCAAGTTAGAAACTGGGTTTGGCAATGAAGCAACACGTATATACTCGTGCAGCGGGATAGCCGCATCTATTTGTTTTCTAAATTCGTCACTTACTAAACAAATGCTGTGCATGTCTATATTAAGCGAGCGCTTAATACGTCGACCGCCAGACTCTTGCATTCCGCGCCAGTTCTTAAACGACCCCGCTACCAACATATAGGTAGGTATAGTGGTTATAGTGTTATCCCAGTTGCGTACTTTTACCGTATTTAGGCCTAAATCGATTACTTCACCGTCGGCACCATAATTTTCTACTTGGATCCAATCGCCGTATGTAACCAGCCTGTTTGCCGCAATTTGAATACTGGCTACAAAGCCTAAAATGGTATCTTTAAATACTAACAAAGTAACTGCGGCAATCGCACCAAAGCCAGAGAGAATATAAGTAGGAGACTTTTCAAGCACTATGCTCACAATTAATATTGCACACACAATAAAAGTAATAAGCTTAACTACCTGCAATAAGCCCTGAATTGGCACTTCGCGAGCAAAATCTAATTGGTTATAAATAGCGCCGGCAATGCTTACAATACTGCTAAAAATAAAGCCTACATGAATAATAAGTATGCCTTGGCCAATGGTTTTTAGTATTTCTGCGGTTAGTTCATTAACTGGGTAAACACTGTCGAAGGTTGCTA
The DNA here is from genome assembly GCF_037414265.1 of Pseudoalteromonas sp. C12FD-1. NCBI lineage: Bacteria > Pseudomonadati > Pseudomonadota > Gammaproteobacteria > Alteromonadales > Pseudoalteromonadaceae > Pseudoalteromonas > Pseudoalteromonas sp. C12FD-1. The sequence goes on along the minus strand of NZ_JBBEVD010000070.1, from coordinate 78,692 downwards.
AAAAAAGTACGCTACATAACATGCCTGCTATGCGTTTATTTAGTTTTGTAAGCAACGGCGAAAGTAAACCTATGCGTTCAGGAGATAACTTAGTCACCACTTTTTGGATACCAGGCAGCATTAATCGGCGCGTAAATAAGTACACCACCAATAACGAAAACACACCTATAGATGCTGCAGTAATTGCACTTAAAAAATCTGCGTCAGGTACTTTTTCAAACCAAGGAGCGATCAACTCCTGCAAGTGGGTATTGGTCATAGTGTTTCTATTTCCTTACTAATGTGTGGCTCAGGTAAATCGTGTTGCGCATATATGCTGGCAAGTTGCGCGTCTTTAGCAACCCATAGTTCATTAACGTATTTTTGAAAACGGCTTCTAAATGCTTTGTCGTGTTGATAACTACCTAACATCTGTTGGTGTATAGCAATCACATCAATAGAAACATAAATCGAGTCAAGCTGACCCTTTAAAATATTACGGCAAACATGACTTGTACTACCGCTGTACACCACACTTGTGTTTAGCATGGCGTCAAATTGCTCGCCAAGCACTTCAAGTGCAAAGGCAATCCCGCCCGCTTTGGGCTTTAGTAAATGTTTAAACGGGCTTTGCTGGCTTGCATGCTTTGCGTGGGTGTAACGAGTGCCTTCAACAAAATTAATAATGGTGGTGGGGTTATTCTTAAAATTACGACAGCTTTGTTTGGTGCGCTCAACATCTAAACCCTTTAACTTGGGGTTTTTAGCAAGTTGCGCTTTAGTTACGCGCTTCATAAAAGGCATACCCATAGCCCATGCGCCAGAGCCAATAAATGGCACGTACTTTAACTCGTCTTTTAAAAAAAACTTTGGGGCAGGTAATACATTAATTGAGCTAAGCACTACAATATCCAACCAGCTCATATGATTACAAACTAGTAAGTACCAACTTTTTGAATTTACATCGCCGTTAATGTTTACTTTTATGTTGGCGCAGCCTAGCCACAAGCCAAACCGGTTACCATTACACCAGCCTCGGTACACGCTATGCAGTATGGTGTTAATTATAGAAAAAGGCAGTACAAGCTTTATTAAGCCAAGCAGTAGCACTAAGGTGCCAAAAACTATTACATTTGAAAAAAACACGCAGCCTACAATTAAGCCATTGAGCCAATTTGGTAACCACTTTTTTAGCATAATTGTAAGCCCATTTTTTATTGCCTTATTATTTATGGTTGTGTTCGAGCTGTTGTAGTGTTTGCTCTTTTTCTTCCCATAAACGGTTTAGTTCACTTTGAAAACCCACTCTAAATTCAGAGTCGCCAGTGTAATCACCAATCAACTCTTCGCTTACAGGGCGAATGTCTACATGCACATTAATTTGCTTAACTTTGCCCCCGGCAAAATCCATAAATGTAGGGATGCCATCGGGGTAATGAATGGTCACATTTACTACTTTAGAGATTTGCTCACCCATAGCCTGCATTACAAATGCGATCCCACCCGCTTTTGGCTTTAATAAATGCGGAAAAGGGCTATTTTGGCGAGCATGTTTTTGCGTTGTAAAGCGCGTGCCTTCTACAAAGTTAACAATACTTACCGGCATTTCTTTAAATTTTTCACAGGCTTTGCGGGTTGTTTCTATGTCTTTACCACGTAGCTTTGGATTCTTTTTTAACTGTGCTTTGCTTGTGCGGGTCATAAACGGAAAGTCGAGCGCCCACCAGCACACGCCTAATATTGGCACGTAAATGAGCTCTTTTTTCAAAAAAAAGTTTAAAAATGGAATTTTACGGTTAAATACGCGTTGTAGTACTAATATATCAACCCAACTTTGATGATTAGCAATCACTAAGTACCAGTCTTTTAATTTGGTTTCTTCAAGACCGGTAACATTAATTTTTGTTGGCGTGAATAAGCGTTGGTTAATGCTATTAACCGACACCCAAATAGTGGCGCACTGTTTAGCAACCCAGCTTAAAAGCTTTTGCATAGGCTTAATAGGAATTAACTTTAATAGCCCACAAACAAAAATAGGAACAAACCAAATTAGTGTGTTTATTGTATAAAGTAAGATACTGAATACACCGCGAATTACTGACATTTATTTATTTTCCTTTAAACAATGCGCGCCAAACAGCGACGCTTTTAATTCTATGAAAGTTAATCTTCAAAGTAAGTATAACCTTCAAGCCCAGCATTAAGCTCGGCTAAATACCCAGCTTTACACTGCTCAGACACTGCTAGTTTGTTGACCAATAATTCAAAGTTTTGTGCCAAAATGGCGCTATCATAGTCAACAAACTTTAATACATCCTTAACGCTATCACCTTTAATAGCATTGGTTAATACATAACCGTCGTCGGTTAGCTCTACATGCACTGAGTCGGTGTCGCCAAATAAGTTATGTAAATCACCTAAAATTTCTTGGTAAGCCCCTACCATAAACATTGCTATATGGTATTGCTCGCCATGTTGGTACTCAGGTATAGGTAAACTGGTTTCTATGCCCGCGCCTTCAACGTACTCCCGAATTTGCCCATCTGAGTCACAGGTAATATCTTGAATAATGGCGCGCTGGGTTAGCGGTTTATCTAAATTTTCGATTGGCATCACCGGAAACAGCTGCTCAATGCCCCACACATCAGGTAACGACTGAAACAGTGAAAAGTTAACAAATAGCTTGTCGGCTAGCTTTTCGTGTAAATCGTCAAGTACCTCGCGGTGCGCACGCGCGTTATTACTAAGTGATGCGCGCACCCGATGCAAAATAGTAAAATATAACTGCTCTATTTTCGCCCACTCGAGCATGCTTACTAAACCATGTACGTACTGGTCGTGCGCTTCGCTAAATAAGTGCATCGCATCGTGGTAAATCTCTAGCGCCATACGCGGGTTTAAACGTTGTAAACACTGCCACATTTCATCAAGCACTAACGCGCTATTTTGTAGTGGTGGCTCAGGGTTTGGGTGATTTGGCGCTTTTTCTACATCTATTACATCAGTAATTAACACCGCGTGGTGAGCTGTTAAAGCACGCCCTGATTCAGTAATAATAGCGGGATGCGTTAAGCTATGCTGGTCACACACCTCAGCAAAGGCATTAACCACATTACGGGCGTATTCTTCAACGGTGTAGTTCATCGAGCAAGCGCTGCGTGAGCCTGAGCCTTCGTAGTCAACCCCTAAACCACCGCCTACATCAACTGTATTAAGCGGCACACCTAGCTGAGTAAGCTCAGCAAAGTGGCGCGCACATTCGCGCAGGGCACGGTGTATGTCACGTATGTTGGCAATTTGAGAACCAATATGAAAATGCACCATTTGCATTAAATGCAATTTATTATGCTTTTTAAGTACCTCAACAGCGCTGAGTACTTGGCCTGCGGTTAAGCCAAATTTGCCTTTTTCGCCCCCGGTATTTTGCCACTTGCCTTTACCTACCGAGTTTAAGCGAATACGAATGCCAATAGCAGGCTCTATGCCTAGGTTATCTATTTCTTCAAGTAAGGTAGTTAGCTCTGAGAGTTTTTCGACCACTATTTTAACGCTGTGCCCCATGGCTTGACCAATACAGGCTAAACGCAAAAATTCACTGTCTTTATAGCCATTGCACACAATAGTAATGGGTTTATCGGCTACCCCTAAAATAGCCATAAGCTCGGGCTTTGAGCCTGCCTCTAGGCCGACTAAACCACTTGGGTGCGCTAATAATTTACTCACCACCGAACGCTGCTGATTAACCTTTATTGGGTATACACACGTGTATTTACCTTTGTATTCACGGCTACTTTGAGCAAGGGTAAACGCATTGGTGAGTGTATCTACGCGGTTTTTTAAAATATCGGTAAAGCGAACTAATACAGGCAATGTTAAGCCTTGCTGCTTAAATTGCTCGGTGAGCTGCGTTAAAGAAATTGCATTTTTAGATTGGTCACCATCTGGGTAAGCAACTAGTTCGCCTTGTGCGTTAATATCAAAATAGCCATCGCTCCAATGAGCAACATTATATGTAGCGCGTGCTGTTTCTAAACCCCAAGTCATGGCAACTCTTCTTTAATCAATTAGCTATAAAGGCGCATTTTAATACGTCACTATCCCCTACGCTAACAAAAATTGAACTTTAACTCGATACTGGCTAACTTTATTGCCAAAGCAGTTAAAATTTCATTGAGCAAAACGCCAAGCACTGGCAGAATTGCCCCTTTTTCATACTTAACTTAAAAAGTGTAAAAACAACTATGGCAAATTTAGATCAAAGTAAGTGGTTTACAGAAATTAGCGACCGCGATGGCAGCGCATTTTCATTACGTATTAACAAAAAGTTGGATGAAAAACAGTCTCCTTTTCAAAAAGTAGAAATGTTCGAAACCACAGACTTTGGTAATTTAATGATCATCGATGGCTGTACTATGGTTACAACCCGCGAAAACTTTTTTTACCATGAGATGATCAGCCACCCTGCACTTTTAGCGCATCCAAACCCTAAAAACGTCGTTATTGTTGGCGGCGGAGACTGCGGTACATTGCGTGAAGTATTAAAACACCCAAGTGTAGAAACCGTAACGCAAATAGATATAGACGAAGTAGTAACGCAAATGTCGTTAAAATACTTTCCAGAACTTTGCGAATCAAACAACGATCCTCGTGCTAACGTTATGTTTGATGACGGCATTAAATACATGCGCGAAGCCGCTGGCGAGTCTATTGATGTGGTAATTGTTGATGGCACAGACCCTGTAGGCCCAGGTGAAGGTTTATTTAACCATGCGTTTTATACAAGCTGCCTAAATGCACTTCGCCCAGGCGGTATTTTAGTACAGCAAAGCGAGTCGCCACTTATGCACATGCCGCTGTTAGTAGAAATGCGTGAAGCTATGTTAAGTGTAGGGTTTAACGATTTACAAACACTGCCATTTCCACAGCCAATTTACCCAAGCGGTTTATGGTCGGTAACGCTTGCACGTAAATCACAAGCATTTAATGGTTTTAGAGAAGCCGATGCCGAGCAAGTTGCACAGCACAGCGAATACTACAATAGCGGCATTCATCACGGTGCACTTGCTACACCAAACTTTATGAAGCGCGCATTTAATAAAAAATAATTTGCACTTTTTAAATCAAAAGGGAGCTTTTAAAGCTCCCTTTTTTGTACTTTAAAAGCGCCACTGCGCGTTAGCCATTAATTGTTGCTGCGAAATTCGCTGAGCAAAGCCGCTACCAGTTCTATTTTGTACAAAGCTATGTAGTGCTGACCCTTCAACGCCTATTTGTAATTTCTCTGTAAGCTGATAACGCCATGTAGCCGTTATCCCTTCACCGTGACTAGCATTAGGATCAAACGTGGTAGAGTCATCGTCATCTACTTTAAAATAATCATACCTTAGCGATACCCTGTGCTTACCTTCTTTATGGCTGAGCATTAAGTAATGACTATAAAAAGAATTATAAATTAGCTTATTAGCGCCCATTTCGGTTTTACCATCCATCAACTGAACAATAAAGCGAGTTTTACCTGTAAATTTATATAACCACGCTAAGCTGCTAAAGCGAGTATGCCAAGCGTACTGACCTGTGTCTGCATTAAACACGGTTGGATCTGCGTTATTATCATAATAATAAAACCTAAACTGCGAGCGCTTTAAATAATCCCAATGCACGCCTGCGTAATAGCCAAAACGACCATCGACTTCTTCAAATGGCAGTACTTGGTTAGCTTGCCAGCGTAATTCGTAACTATTTAATGCTGCTATAGGCGCAAACTGTACGCTTTCGTTAAAAGTTGTTTGCCTGTCATGCAGCGCAAAACCCCGCCACGAAAGTAACGTCCCTGTTGGGTCGTTTCCTTTGTAAATAGCAGCGCTCATACTAAAGCTGTGCTTGGAATTAAAGCGTTTTCCGGGGCGCTTAATTGTAACCTCACCACCGACAGTGCGAAGCTCTTCACCTATCCAGCTATTAATTGCCGAGTTTGTATAGTTATAGGGTGAAGTCCAGCCTATATCAGGGTTTTCGAGCGACATACTAGGGTAAAAACTACCTACCTTTACATGCCATTTATAACGGCTGTTTACTAGCGGCTGATACTGTAAATACGCTTGGCTTAAACCTAATGTAGTTTTCGGCTCTTGGTTTGCATTAAGCACAGCATGGGCGCTCCAAGCACTATTTAAATCGGCCTTAAAGTCTATAATACCTTGCGATAGCAAAATGCTATCACTGCTATCCCCATGGCGATATAAACCAACGCCGCCACCTTGAAAGCTCTGCGTATCGTCACTTGCAACCGCACGCACCTGAATAAGCCCTTTAACTTGCGAAAAAGTTGGTAGGCTGATGAAAAGTAAGCCAAGTAATAGTGTATTTTTGCGCTTAATAGTCATCAAATTCATCCGTAGCAAAGTCTATTTGCTCGGCTATGGCCTGCTTTACGGTATAATGTAGAGGTGCTTCACTCACATTAATGCTTTGGGTTTCTACGTTACTTATATCACTAAACCCAGAATGCCATACACTCAAAGTGTATTGCCCATTAGGAACTGTTAAATTTACTGTGCCGTTGTCGTCAGTAATGGCAAAAACGGTGCTATCCACCACCACAATATAACCCAGCATCCAGTCATGAATATTACAACCAAGCTCCACCACACCTGCTTGATCAAAAATTATAGGCGCTTTAGGTTGCTCTTTATAAAGCTTCAGTTCAAAGGTTTTAGCCTCAGAAAACGAATAAACGTGATGCATGATAGAGTCTACATTAGGAAACTCTACTCTTGCGTTTTTCGGGACAACTAACGTACGTGGTGTAAACTCGCGGTTTTTTTGACTCATTGCGTAGGTTTTACTCACCTGATTATTAGCCTGAGTAGATGTTCCGCTTAGCCACACCACCGCGTTTACTAAAGGCTGGTTGTTTGCATTTTTTATCGTTATTGTTGTCGCCGCTGCGCAAGTACTCATACTTAGCAGTAGCAAACCTAGTAAGGGTTTTATCATGAAGCTAATCGCTATTATCAATTTGTTTACATTATAGACCGATTTAACCATAAAATTCTTTCTATTTTTTAAAACATTGAATACGTATGTAGCATGTCGTATTAACAACTCAGTGTCATTATCCTTAAGGGTCACCACCGACTCATCAAAGGACACACAATGAGAACCACACTTTTACTATTAGCGTTTGCCAGTAATAGCTTTGCACAAACGGCTGTAGTTGAATCACCAAACTCACAAATAAAATTAACTATTTCTGATGAAAGTAGCACACCTAGTTACGCAATTAGCTTTAAAGACAAACCGGCTATAAATACATCGCGCTTAGGTTTTGAGTTTAAAACCCAAGCCGCGTTTAACGATGGTTTTAAAATCACACATATAGAAAAACAAAGCGTTAACACTCAGTGGCAACAACCTTGGGGCGAGCGACAAACAGTTACTGATAAGCACAACGAAGTAGCGGTCACGTTTACAAAAGATGAGCCCCAAGGTGCAACATACACAGTGCGTTTTAGAGCTTTTGATAGTGGCGTTGGGTTTAGATACGAAGTACCAAGCCAAGCTGGCTTTGAGCAAACACACATCACTAAAGAGCTTACCGAGTTTGCAATTAATAATAGTAACGATGCAACGGCATGGTGGATCCCCGCACGCGGCTGGAACCGATACGAATACGTTTATAACACCACCGCATTAAATGACGTACCGCTTGCGCACACTCCATTTACTTTAAAAACCAATGATGGTACTCACATCAGCATTCACGAAGCTGCCCTTGTTGATTACGCAGGTATGGTGCTTAATCAGCGTCGCCCAGGTACATTTAATGCCGATTTAACACCGTGGTCAGACGGCATTGCCGTTAAAAAACAAGGCGCGTTTAATACCCCTTGGCGTACTATTCAAATTGCCGACAGCGCCGTTGGCTTAGTCAATTCAGACATAATATTAAATTTAAACGAGCCAAATAAGCTCGGTGATGTGTCGTGGGTAAAACCAGGTAAATACGTAGGCATTTGGTGGGGCATGCACATAAACACACAAACCTGGGGCAGCGGAGAAAAACACGGCGCCACAACTCAAACCACTAAATACTACATGGACTTTGCCGCAAAGTATGGCTTTGATGGCGTATTAGTAGAAGGTTGGAACATAGGTTGGGACGGCGACTGGTTTTTTAATGGCGATGTATTTAGCTTTACACAACCTTATGATGACTTTGATATAGCCGCCCTTACTCAATACGGCAAACAAAAAGGTGTGCAGTTAATTGGCCACCACGAAACATCGGGTAATGTAAGTAACTACCGTGACCAAATGGACGATGCCTTTGCTCTTTACGAAAAATCAAACGTAAGCCAAGTTAAAACAGGTTATGTAGCGGATGGCGGTAACATAAAACGCATAGACGAAAATGGCATTGCCCGTCATGAGTGGCACGACGGCCAATTTATGGTTAACGAATACCTTTACAACGTAAAGCTGGCTGCTAAACATAAAATCAGTATTAACACCCACGAGCCAATAAAAGACACCGGCCTGCGCCGTACTTACCCAAACTGGATTGCCCGCGAGGGTGCACGCGGCCAAGAGTTTAATGCATGGGGCACACCACCTAACCCACCAGAGCATATTCCTATGCTGGCATTTACCCGTATGCTAGCAGGGCCTATGGACTTTACCCCTGGCATTTTTGATATGAGCTTTAATGGCTTAGGCGATAATACAAACCGCCCGCAAACAACGCTTGCCAAGCAGCTTGCGCTGTATGTTGTGCTGTATAGCCCGATTCAAATGGCTGCCGACCTACCTAAAAACTATTTAGCTAAGCCTGATGCATTTCAATTTATTCAAGATGTACCAACCGATTGGCAGCAAAGTATTGCGCTTGATGGCGAAGTGGGCGATTTTATTGTATTTGCCCGTAAAGAGCGCAAACGCGATAAATACTCAGGAAACGACTGGTATTTAGGCGCCGTAACCGACGAAAAAGCCCGTACTATTGAGGTAAAACTCGACTTTTTAGAAAAGGGTAAAAAATTTGAAGCGCAGATATACCAAGATGGTAAAAATGCAGAGTGGAAAAACAACCCGTACGATTTAGTTATCGAAAAGCGCATAGTTAGTGCAAACGACAAGCTAACTTTAAAACTAGCAACAAGTGGTGGTACAGCAATCCGCTTTAAGGCACTTTAAGTTTTTGTTATTACGCCTGCACGACTTACAGAGCAGGCGTAAGCTTTACAACTTACCCATGCAATTACAGATAATTTATCATTTCAAAAAAGCGAGCTAACTAAAAATATTCTCTAACCGTTTATATACCAATCTGTTTAACTAAGTAGTCTATTTTGATGCAGTGAAATCGTGCTGATAGCGTATAAAAATCGCTATTTAGCTGTTCTAAAAGAGCAGTTTTTAACGTAACTAGCGTTGGGTTTAACTTCTCAAAATGGTTAAGTATTTTACAGCTTGCTATTAACTGAGTTAATTTAAAGACCATAAAAATCCCTAGTTATTCTTTTAAAAGTTGAAATTAACAAATATTAAACAATAATTAGTGCAATATAAGTGACCATCCTAATTAATAAAAGTAAAGGGCGTAATATTACGGTGGATATTAAAGCAAAACTCATTGTGCTTTCAGCCCTAATTGGTTGTAGCAACGTATGCTCTGACACTCTTGACATTGCTGCACTCGATTTCTGTCCATACGTTTGCAGTGATACCTCAGGTAATGAGTCGATGGGTTTTGTATTAGAACTAGAAAAACTAATTTTAGAACGGGCAGGCCACCGAGTAAATTTTCATATAGTCCCCTACTTACGTTCCTTAAAAGGTACAGAGAGTGGTGAGTATGATGCTGTAGCTATAAGTAACGACAGCAGTTCAAAAGTAAATATATGCTCAAAAAATACAATCGGCCCAATGATATACACTTTTTATGTTAAAAAAGATATGCAATGGCGATACTCTGGGTTGGCATCTCTCGGCCTAGTAAGGTTTGGCGTTATTGCAGGTTACGATTTTTCACTAATCTCCCCTGAAGTTCAAAACTACTTTAAAGAAAACCGTGATAACGAGCAGCTTATTCAAGTTCACCATGGCTCAGAAGATCTCATTTATCGCTTGTTTAAAAAGCTCGAATTAGGGCGAATCGATACATTTAGTGAAGCCGCCTATGTAGCTGATTACAAAATGCAAAAATATGATCTGCAAGATAACTTTGAAAAAGCGGGGCAGTTTGACAAAACTTTGTGGGGCAGAATGTGTTTCTCACCTAAAAACCCCAAGGCGCATGAGTATGCTCAACTTATTGATACAGGCATGAAAGAGCTCAGAAAATCTGGTGAGCTCAAAAAAATAATGCAAAGCTATGGCTTATCGGTTTGGGAGCCACAGTAATACTAGTTGTTTATATTTAAAAGCACTCTACAAGCCAGTGCCTTTCAACAACTCTTTAACTAACTTACATTGACGTTACAGGTGCTATTACTTTTATCGGCAAATAAATTTGAGCACTTAGACCACCCTCTGGACGGTTTTCAAGCTTAACTTTACCATCGTGCATATCAATAATACGCTTAATAATGGCAAGGCCTAAACCACTACCTTCGCTGCCACGCGCTGCATCTCCTTGCTTAAAGGGTTCAAACACTGATTCAAGTTCGCTTTCAGGAATGCCTGGCCCGTTATCGTTTACCGCTATCACAACGTATTTTTTGTTTGAATTAAAGTAGCTTAATACTTCTATATCGCCCTCGGAATAACGCAGCGCATTTTCAATCATATTCGTAATTACGCGCTTAATAGCCACACTACTTAACGGAACAAGCCCCACGCTGGGGTTACCTTTAAAGGTAATAACACGTTGATGTTTAAGCTCACAATTAACCACCTCAGCAACTAGCGCGTTTATATCTTCGCAAGCAAGCTCATCTGCTTTGTGGTGGCGTAAATACTCAATAAATTGATCGATAATACCGTTCATATCTTCAATATCGTAAATAATGCCTTCACGAAGGTATTCATCCTCATCGCTCATCATTTCGGTTGCCAGACGAATACGAGTTAGCGGGGTACGTAAATCGTGAGAAACACCAGCCATGAGTAAACGACGGTCGTTTTCAAGTGCAGCAATGCCGCGCGACATTTGATTAAATGCCCGAGTCACTTCTATTACTTCACTGGAGCCCTCTTCTTCAAGCTTAGAGCTAAAATCGCCCTTACCCACTTTCACAGCAGCTTGCTGCAACGCCTTTAATGGCCGGTTTAAGTGCCTCGCAAATAGCCAGCCGCCTAATACACTTAAAAAACCAATACTTGATAAGTAAAAGGTTAAAAATTCGAGATTGTTTTCTTGATACCCAGTAAGTGGCACCTTTACCCAATACCCTGGCGCTTGTGGGGCTTCTACCCAATATATTAGTGGGTCGGTTTGGCTAATGCGCACCCGCGCCGAGCCATTTAATTGCTCAGACATACTACGCGACAGCATCGAGTATTCTCTGGTTTGACCAAGCCCTTGGCGCATTGCCTCGCGCTGCGTCATCACTTCTATACCGGTAATTTCAAAAAATTTTTCAGATACTTCGTCGTTTATTTCTACGCCGTCTTCCCAGTCTATAAACACCGTTTTAATTTGCTTTGCAAGCATGAGATTTACTTGCTCTATGGTCGGTTTTACAACGTAAAAGCTTACCGTAACATACGACACTATTTGGTTAATTAGCAGTAAAGCGGCCACTAAAAATACAGTTTGCCCAAACGCACTTCGCGGAAAAAATCCCATATAAACTACTTTTCACCGTCAGGAACAAACACATAACCTAAACCCCAAACCGTTTGAATATAGCGCGGGTTGGCGGCATCTACTTCAATCATGCGGCGAAGTCGCGAAACTTGCACGTCAATACTGCGCTCAAGGGCGCTGTAATCTCGCCCTCGAGCAAGGTTCATTAATTTATCGCGACTAAGTGGTTCGCGCGGATGCGATACAAGAGCTTTGAGTACGGCAAATTCTCCGCTGGTGAGCGAAATAGTTTTATCGCCTTCGCTCATTTCACGGGTGGCTAAGTTAAGTGTAAATTGGCCAAACGCAATGAGGTTTTCTTCTGCAGCTGGGGCGCCAGGCACTTCTTTAGCACGGCGGCGTAAAATAGCTTTAATGCGAGCCAGTAATTCGCGCGGGTTAAACGGTTTAGGGATGTAGTCATCTGCGCCTAATTCAAGGCCTATAATACGGTCGACCTCATCGCCTTTTGCTGTAAGCATAACAATAGGGATTTCGTTTTCTTTTTGGCGTAGCCGGCGGCAAATTGATAAGCCATCTTCGCCTGGTAGCATTAAGTCAAGCACCATTAAGTGAAAATTTTCTCGCTCAATGAGTCTATCCATTTGCTCTGAGTTTGCGGCGGTTCTAACAATAAACCCCTGCTCTACTAAATAACGCTCTAGTAAACTGCGCAGGCGCATATCATCATCTACAACTAATACTTTTGTGGTTTCGTGTCCCATTGCGTGTTTCTTATTTTTATTTCCAATTAATAGTTAATATAAATGAAAAACTTAATAATCAAAATCTAATTGCGCGCTTAGATTGTTACTGAACATTTCAAAACTTAAATTTAATAAATTTACGCTCGACAAATTTTGGCAAGTTTAATAACGTGCACAGCATTAGAGTTAATAAATAAACGCCGATGAAAACAAATTTAATTACCCGCGAAGGCTACTTGCAACTACAACAAGAGCACGACCATTTATGGAACGTTAAACGCCCTGAAGTCACAAAAATAGTAAGTTGGGCGGCAAGCCTTGGCGATCGCTCAGAAAATGCAGATTATCAATACAATAAGCGTTTACTGCGCCAAATTGATCGCCGCGTTCGGTATTTGCGCAAACGCCTACCCGATTTAAAAATTATTGATTACTCACCGCAGCAAGACGGTAAAGTATTTTTTGGCGCGTGGGTAGAAATAGAAAACGAGCAAGGCGAGATAAAAAAATTTAGAATTGTGGGGCCTGATGAAATATACGACCGCAAAGACTACATATCAATTGACTCACCTATGGCGCGCGCCCTGATAAAAAAACAAGTAGACGATGATTTTGAGGTACCTACACCGCAAGGTAAAAAAGAATGGTATGTAAATAGTATTGAATATCAAAAATAATCCCCCATAACATTATTAATAAATAACTACTTTGATTCAGATCAGGTAAATTTTTTATTGTGTAATATATCTCATTAGGATATATATTAAGCTCGCAGGTTTATTTTTAACCTGATATTTAAGGTAATGGCTATGTCAAACTTAGTACAGCGCATATGTAGTAATGCCGTATTGTTTGCACTTTTAATGAGTGTGAGTTTGACTTTGCACGCCAATACCACCGAAGTAAGTATAGATAACGCCAGTGTATCTAATCATTTTATCGCTTGTGAATTTCCTGACCAAGCAACCCCCGACATTGACTTAGACTCTCATGTTAATGCATTTGCTATTAGGTTGTTTCAACCGCTACCTAATACTGTTTCATCTTTTTACCAAAGTACAAACCTAAGCCGCCCTTTTAGTACGGCGTATCAACGTGGCCCACCTAGCTATTTAATTTAATTCACAATTTTACTTTTTGATTAAATTTTATAACTAATAAGGTGACTATCATGTCTAACTTTAAAGAATTACGTACCCAAAACATTTCTAATGCTGTTATTGCAAGCACGTTTGAAGAGCAACAAGCCACTATTAATTTAACGTCTCCGGCATTAACCGTAATCAATAACTTTACCCAAAAAACACCTATTCGCGCTCAATACGACACAACAATTAGCGATGCGCTTAAACAGGTATTAGCAGAGCATTCTGACTATGTATTGGTAACTGATGAGGCGCAAAAATTAATTGGTATTGTTTCAAGTGCCGACTTACAAAGCGCTAAAATTACGGCCATTGCACAACGGTTAAATACCACTCGCAATGAGGTGAGCCTACGCTACATTATGACACCTATTAGCCAACTTAGTGGCGTAAGTATGCAAAGCCTAAGCTATGCAAGTATTGGCGATGCACTACAAACAATGGAACATCAAGGCAGTATGTTTTTATTAGCAACAACCACTAATAACGAAATATGCGGGCTGATTTCGGCGCGTCAAATAGCTAAAACGCTACACATTCCAGTGCATATTACCCCTATTGCTCACACGTTTAGTGATGTTTTAGAAAGTGTAGAGCACCCTCACTAAAGCGCGCTTTTTCACTTTGTAAGCTCAGCCAAGCCAACCATCTTAAAGCAAGCAAAATTGCTTGCTTTAAGAGCTTTTTATTACAACCTGCTGTGATATTATTCAACTAATATATACCTACCAAACTCATTAAATAGCAACTTTAATAAGCTGGGTATAACAGTACCAGAGGGATTTTCTGGTTTTATTTTTTGTATTAAAAGGTTTATGCATGAGCGATATCTCTGCACGTTTAGCCACTGAGCTAAATGCACAACAGCAACAAGTTGTTGCTGCTACAAAATTACTTGATGAAGGCGCAACGGTTCCTTTTATTGCGCGTTACCGTAAAGAAATTACCGGTGGATTAGACGACACGCAATTACGCCTTTTAGAGCAACGTTTGTCGTATTTGCGCGAGCTTGAAGAACGCCGCAGCTTTATTTTATCAACCATCGAATCGCAAAATAAACTAACGCCAGCGCTAAGTGCCGATATTACCAGCGCGCAAAGCAAAACTGAGCTTGAAGATTTATACCTTCCTTATAAAGCGAAGCGCCGTACCAAAGGTCAAATAGCTATTGAAGCAGGCCTTGAGCCACTTGCCGATGCGCTATTTAACGATGCAAACTTAGACCCTGAGCAACAGGCTCAGCAGTTTATTAATGCCGACCAAGGTATTACAGATACCAAAGCAGCCCTTGATGGTGCTAAATTTATTTTAATGGAACGCTTTGCAGAAGATGCTAAGTTATTAGCAAAGTTTAGAAGCCACATTAGCCAACACGGTGCCATACAAAGCACACTTATTGACGGCCAAGAGCAAGCTGGTAGCAAATACCGCGACTATTTTGATCATCAAGAACCTCTTAAAAAGGTCCCTTCGCACCGTGCACTTGCTATGTTACGCGCGCGAAACGAGAGTATTTTACAGCTAAGTATTAACCCAGAGCCAAGCAGCGAAAATGCAGCCCAGCTATGCGCGCAAATGATTGCTGATCACTACCGCTTAGACGTGAAATATAAAGCAGCTAGCGCATGGTTGTTAAGTGTTGTGCAGTGGGCTTGGAAAATAAAGCTTGGCCTACACCTAGAAAATGAATTTTTAGCGGCCATGCGAGAAAAAGCCGAAACCGGCGCTATAGATGTATTTGCTAAAAACTTAAAAGACTTACTTATGGCCGCGCCTGCTGGGCCACGAACAACGCTTGGCCTCGATCCTGGGTTACGTACTGGCTGTAAAATTGCCGTAGTTGATGGCACAGGTAAATTGCTTACAACGCAAACTATTTTCCCCCACGCGCCACAAAATCACTGGGAAAAATCGTTGCGTACATTAGAGCAACTATGTCGCCAGCATAAAGTAGAACTTATTGCGATTGGTAACGGAACCGCATCACGCGAGTCTGACAAGCTAGTAGGCGAACTTATTAAGGCCAATGCTGAGCTTAAATTAAATAAAATTATGGTAAGCGAAGCCGGTGCATCTGTTTACTCTGCGTCAGAATTTGCCGCGAATGAATTCCCTAATTTAGATGTGTCTTTACGTGGCGCGGTATCTATTGCGCGTCGCCTGCAAGACCCACTTGCCGAGCTTGTTAAAATTGAGCCAAAATCAATTGGTGTAGGCCAATACCAGCACGATGTATCGCAAAGCCAATTGGGTCAAACACTGACCGCAGTGGTAGAAGACTGTGTAAACTCTGTGGGTGTAGATTTAAATATGGCGTCGGTGCCGCTCCTTACTCGCGTATCGGGGTTAAATAAAACCTTAGCGCAAAATATAGTAAATTACCGCGACACTAACGGCACGTTTACTAAGCGTAGCGAACTTAAAAAAGTTGAGCGTTTAGGACCAAAAGCGTTTGAGCAAGCTGCAGGCTTTTTGCGTATTAATCAGGGTAAAGATCCACTTGATAACTCATCAGTTCACCCTGAGGCTTACCCTGTTGTTAAACTTATTTGTGAGCGTAACAACCTTGATGTAAATAGCTTAATAGGCAATAGCGAGTTTTTAAATAAACTAGTTGCTAATGACTACACCGACGAGAAGTTTGGTTTACCTACCGTTACCGACATCATTAAAGAGCTAGATAAGCCTGGGCGCGATCCTCGTCCTGAGTTTAAAACGGCTGAATTTAAAGCCGGTGTAGAAAAAATCACAGACTTAAAACCTGGAATGATTTTGGAAGGTGTGGTTTCTAATGTAGCTAACTTTGGTGCGTTTGTTGATGTAGGTGTACACCAAGATGGCCTAGTGCATATTTCGGCAATTACTAATAAGTTTATCTCTGATCCGCGCGAAGTAGTAAAAGCCGGTGACATTGTAAAAGTAAAAGTGGTTGAGGTAGATGCACCGCGTAAACGCATTAGCTTTACTATGCGCTTAGATGATGAAATAGACACAAGCAATAAACCCGCTGCCGCGCCGCAAAAGCAACGCAGTAATCAGGGCCAGCAACCGCGTGCAGCAAAACCAAAACGCGATAATGGTAACGCCATGATGGGTAATGCCTTTGCCGATGCATTTGCTAATGCAAAGACAAAAAAATAAACACCCACTAAAAACGCCGCTCATTGAGCGGCGTTTTAGTTTAGCTTAACTAGTTTTAACCAAAGGCAGAAAAAACACTCTCGTTTTGGGGTGAGCTAGCCATTTGATAAAAATTAGCAATACGGCCAGCTCGGGCGTCTACTTCTGGGTCACGTGCTTGCGCTTCCTCGTCAGCAGGGGCTGACAATTCCGCTTGTGCTGCGGCCATTTTTTGGGTTGCATCAGCTGCGATTGCCCTGTCGGCACTTGATGGCTCTGCTGGGGCAAGTGCGGCTGCACGTACCGTTTGCATTTTATCTATAGTGGCTTGCGGATCGCCGGGGATTACAGATACATCAATTTGTACCTCACCGCCCACCGCGTAATTAGTGCCATCTGGCCCACGTTGGTATTCATAACTTGGTGAGCCTGCATACTGCCCACCCACCGATGCATGCGCTTGTTCGTGTACACGCACTTCAGTATCGCGCGCTTTAAGCTCTTTAATTTGTTGTTGTTCTAACTCTAGCTGTTGCTGCTCTTGTTCTTCCTCGGGGGTGTCTTCGCTTGCTTGTTGATTTTGTTGCTGTTCGTTATTTGAATCTTCGCTGCCTTGCTGACGCTGCTCAACAGTTTGCTCATCACTAAGCTTACCGGTTGCATCATAGGTGGCGGCTTCTGTACTGCTTGGTAGTTTTGCTTTATCAGCATCGCTTTGCGCTTTGGTTTCGGTATTGCTGGCGCTATTAGGGGCTGGAGCAGGAATAACGTCGCGCAGCTGGTTGTCACGCCGAGCGGTTTCCGTATAAACATTGGCGGTGTTTATATTGATAGACGGAAATGGCGTGACAATATTCATTACATTTATACTTTAATATCGATTAGTGTACCAAGCACTTCATCAGCAGTTTGAATTGATTGCGTGTTTGCCTTGGCATTAAACTCTTCAACTTTTAAATTAACAAGCGCTTCGTCAACCCGAGCGGGCTGTGCAACAGGCGCTGTAACTGCTTCTTCAGGTCGCGCAGCTGTTAACTGGCGCTGTTGGGCTAATTGCGTATCATCTTGCTCTTCAATGGTGGCACGGTTTATCTCTGCACTTGCTCGCTCTATACCTTGGCTTGCACGATTAAACCCTTCTACACCACTATTAAACACTGAACCAATAGCCATGCTGTACCTCCAAAAAATAAATATTGCTTAATTATCGCTCACTTTATGGGCAAAATAAAGCTTTAAACACTAGCTTTCTTTAGGCTATTTTAAAGCATTGATTTAACGGCAGATAAAAACTCTTTTTTATGTGAAATAAACGGCGCATGCGAGGCTTTGTCTAATACTTCGTATTCAAACTCAGTATTTAGTGCTGCCATTTTATTGATTACTTTGTAAGGCACCAGCGCATCTAAACGGCCAAATATCGCTTTTATGGGCACTGGGCAATGTGCAAACACATCACGTAAATCGTCATTTTGCAAAATATTTAAGCCGGTACTCAACGCCTCACTTTTAGGCGCGTTATACTGATTTAACAATTGCTTTAGCTGCTTTATATCATCGCGTGCCGACTCGCTACCCATAGCCTGAATAGCCAAAAACCGCTCGATGGTTTTTTCTCGATGATTAATTAACTGCTCTTTAAATTGCTCAAGCACACTGGCTTTTATTCCAGGCCAATTATGCTGCTCAGCAAAAAACGGGGTTGAAGCGACTAAAATGACTTTTGAAACTTTTTCAGGCCAATGCTTTGCAATATACAATGCAAATAAGCCCCCTAGCGACCAGCCCATAACAATAGAGTCAGGGCTAAGCTGCTCACTTACGATTTCAGCTGCGTCGTGTAAATTATAAGGACTTGGGCAGCTACTGCTATTGCCAAACCCAGGCAGGTCTATACTGCGCACAGGCCCACTGTGTAAAAACGCCAGCTCTGGCTGCACTAACTGCCATACGCCCTGATTCATTCCCCAACCATGTAATAACACTAACTCGCTTTGCATATTTGCCTAACCTTAACCACACTTTGTCACATCATAGCGCTTACATAGACGAAAGCAACGCAAGGGGTTACCAATGCAACATACATTTTTTAATTGGTTATTTCCCTCTTATTGCGTGCAATGCCAAGGAGTGGTTAGTGCTCAAGAGGGATTGTGCGAATATTGCTTGGCAGATTTAAGCGTGTTTGATTTAAATAAGCACAGCAATTTATTGCACCGCCCTGATATAGTGGACACGTTTCCGCATTGCGAATTTGATAAGCTCTTTGCCTGCGCTTTTTATCAACCCCCTTTTGAACACTGGCTTAAACGGCTCAAATTTAATAATCAAATTCACTATAAAAAAGCACTGCAACAAGTAATTAATATGCAATTAGATGTGTTTTTTGAAAATTTTACGACTCAGCCCGACATAGCGATTATTTTACCTTTGCACCGAGGACGCTTTTTAACACGAGGGTTTAATCAGGTAAGCCAAGTATGGCAATCATGTTTGGCAAAACATGTTTGTATAAGTAATGCGTTAATACGAAATAAAGCCACACAAGCACAGTCAAAACTATCAAGAGCTAAACGGATTAAAAATGTAAAAAATGCCTTTGTATGCACACAAGATATGAGCGGTAAAACGGTGATTATTGTAGATGATGTAATGACCACAGGTGCAACGCTTAACGCTGCTACACAAGTATTAAAGCAAGCGGGCGCTAAACAAGTGTGGGCTTTTGCTACCTGTTTAACGCCACTTTAAAGGTGTCGTTAATCACCTCTTACTCTAAATGTGTGACCAAAAAATAAAGCATTACTGAGTAATCGGCTTGTGCCGTACCAGTATCCTCTAAATACGGGGTTATCAGTCATAGCAATAACACTGCCACGCCCGTATGAGTGGGCAATCATGGCTGCTGCACCGGCAATTTGCTGCTCATTTACGCCATCAGTAAACCCTGCTAGTAGTGGTTTTTGTGGGTAAGTGAGTATGTTTACAAACGGTGCATCTGATTTTTCTAATAACCAAGTGCTATTTTTAAATACCGGCAATGTTTCGCGATTAAGCGAAAATGTGAGTGGATGCGTGGTGTCCACATCGGTATTAAAAATAGCGCCGGCTATGCGTTGTCGCCCTGATAAATGGTCTTTATCTGCGTAATTTAGCCCTTGAGTATTAAAAGCGCTGGCTACATCTTGTCTAGATAAATAATTAGCTTTAAGTAATTGCTGATCAGCTAAAAATTTAGCACCGCCTTTGTGGCCCCAAATTACGCCGCCTTTTCTTACCCAGCTTTTAATGGCAACTTTATCGCTATCAGGTAAGCCCGAGTAATTGCCATTCGCTAGTACAATGTGACTGTAATTATTTAAGTCTAGGCTACCTAAACGCTCCATTTCTACTATGGTCGGAGAAATATCGACAAAACGGTCTAGGTAATACCATACTTCACCCGCTTCGTATTGGCTTACGCCTTTACCGCCCACAAGCAGTACTTTTGGCTCGTTTAATACCGCCATGGTGCGCGACCCTAAGTCGGCACCCTTACTTGTAAGGCCTGTAGTAATAGGCTTTATTGCAATACCAAATTGGGTTTGCGCATCGTTTAAAATAGCCACCCAATCAGGGTTCGTTTGCAGCCCTGCAGGGATAATAATACTGCCAGGTGCAAAGTCTATTTCTGTGGTACTGCTTTTAGCTGTTAAGGCGCTTAACGCTACACGTGCTTTAATACCTTGCTTTAGCAAGTTATTTAGCATTTTAGGCGCTAAGTAATCGTCCCAAGCAAAGCCAAATGCATAGCTTTGCTTTAACGCAGCAAATGATGGTTTAACGGCTTTTTGCCACGCAGTACTGGCTACTTCTAAGCCCCAACTACTTTTTACCTGTGCAAACTCTAAATTAAAAGCATGGGCGAGTGTCCAGCCCGACACATCGTAAAATGTGTTGTCGGCAAAGCTTTTTTGCTCGCTAAAAATGGCTTTTACTAAACGAAACTGTGGCTGAGCTAACGGCACAAAATAACTCTGGGTACTAAAGTTTTTGCCATTGGCTTTTAGCGTTTTGGTAAGTGGGTAAGCATTTATTTGATGCTGCTTTAGTAGGTTTAAAAATAGTTTGATTCGGGTACTGTCTTTCGCGCCTTCCACTACGTAACCTTCAAAGCTTTCATCATGTGCTAAATCAACGGCTTGGTTATAAAATTTTGCCTGATAGGTTAATAGCGCCTCGCGGTTATCTACCGCGGCTTTAAAGGTTGATAGGCTTGTTAATAACTGATTTTTAATAGTAAAAGGAAAGGTAAGCGTACCGTTTATGGTGTCTTGTACATGCCCACGTGAGCTGGCTTGCTCAAATAAAATACCTATACCGCCGTTTACATCGGGGTAGGTTGAACCCTTGCCGTAATAAAAGTCGTCAAAGCTTTCTTCGGTAAAATAAAGGGCATTATTTTTATCTAAGGTTTTAGCATGGTAATTGGCTATGGCTTTAGTAAGCGTTACGTTTTCATCTGGGGTAATTGGGTGCTTGCGACTAGCAATACCAGGTTGAAAAAAATAGCTACTGTTTGGACCCATTTCATGAAAGTCGGTAAGTATATTTGGCTTCCATTGATGAAATTTAGCAATGCGTGCACGCGACTCTGGGTGTTGTAACAATAACCAATCGCGGTTTAAATCAAACCAATAGTGATTTGTACGGCTACTTGGCCAGCTTTCTACGTGTTCACGCGTTTTAGGGTCGCTTGATAAGTTCATCCCCCGATTACTATTAGCCCAATTAGCAAAGCGAGCCAAGCCATCGGGGTTCAGTGAAGGGTCGAGCAAAATAACGGTATTATTTAATAATTTTTCTATTTCTGGGCCTTGCGCTGCAGCAAGGTAATACGCAACCAATAAAGCGGCATTACTGCCTGACGACTCATTACCGTGCACACTGTATCCCATCCAAACTACAGCAGGCCCAGTTTGTGTGTTTTTAGCTTGCTCACTGTTTGCTAAACGGGCTAAGTGCGCTTGGCGAATTTGCTCTAAATTAGCGAGCTTTTCAGCGCTACTAATACTTAGCATGACAAGCGGGCGTTGCTCGTGTGTGCGCCCTATTACTTCAAAATTTATGCGATCACTTTTTTGCGCTAGAATTTCCATGTAACGCACAAGTTGGTCGTGCCTTACATGCCACTCACCTACTTCGTAACCAAGTACGTCTTGTGGGGTGGGTATTGTTTTATCAAACTCTACATCTTGTTCAAAATAATACGAAAGTGGTTTTGCCATACTTGAAAAGCTAAGCATTGCCACCATTATAGTTACTATCCAGCGCATATAAATCACTCTAAAAATGTTTGTTATTTGCACGCTAGCATTGCTTAAAATAGATGCCAACTTTTTACGCTCAACACTAGCCGCAACACGATGAGCGGAGTATGATATGCAGTATCCGAGTAATTTAGTCAAGTATAGACGGTTTTATGATTTCTATTTCCGAAACAGCACAAGCGCATTTTGCTAAACTTTTAGCAGATCAAGCACAACAAACTAATATTCGTGTGTTTGTTGTAAACCCTGGTACATCACAAGCGGAATGTGGTGTTTCTTATTGCCCAGAAGACGCCGTAGAAGACAGCGATATTCGTCTTAACTTTAATGGTTTTGATGCCGTAGTAGATACAGAAAGCGCTCCTTTTTTAGAAGAAGCTGAAATTGATTTTGTTACCGACAAAATGGGCACTCAGCTAACGTTAAAAGCGCCTAATGCAAAGGCACGTAAACTAGGCGATAACGCATCGCTAAATGAGCGTGTTCAACACATGCTAGAAACCGAAGTAAACCCACAGCTAGCTAACCACGGTGGTCAAGTAAGCCTAGTTGAAGTAACCGCTGATGGTATTGCTGTACTTCAATTTGGTGGTGGTTGTAATGGGTGTTCTATGATCGATGTAACGCTTAAAGAAGGCATCGAGAAAGAAATGATTGCAAAGTTTGATGAAATCACCGGTGTTGCCGATATTACCGAGCACCAAGCGGGCGATCACTCTTATTATTAAGCAATAATGTTAAAGCCGCTTATTTATCGCTTAGGGAGCAACCCTAAGTTGAGTTTAACGCGCTTTTTTCGCGGCTTAGCACTGTTTGTGCTAGCCGTGATATTTATTGCCCTTGGCTACTACACTCACTTTAGTTTGCAAATTATAGGTGTGGTAATTTTAATCCCGGCTTTATTTTTTGCTGCATGGGGTTATAGCGGTATTTTTGCCAATCGTTTCTCGCAAGTTTTAAAAGACATGGGGCCAAAAGATCACGACCCCGACCTCTGGAAATGACACGTTCGCTTAATCTAGCAGCTGATTAGTTGCTTTTAACTGAAAATACTTAATAATTAACGTAACGCCGCGCATAAGCATAAAGCAACTCATAGCCAGCCATAATGCATTATTTTGCCACTCTATAAACACCCAAAACACCCCAAAAAAGCCAACAGCAGCTGAAAGAATCATACTATTACGCATATTTTTTGCCCGTGTAAGCCCTACAAATACGCCATCAAACAAAAAGCAGCTCATTGCTAACATAGGCAATGCTATTACCCACGGTAAGTAATTTGTCGCAGCTTCTATCACCTCGGGTACATTGGTTAAAAGCTTAATTATAGCGCTGCCAAACACTGCAAAAAATACGCTGTATAGCACGCCAAAAAGCATCCCCCAAAACACACTTATTTTTACCCACAATCTAATGTTATTAACGCTTTGCTGGCCTTTAGCTTGACCAACTTTGGCTTCGCTTGCATAGGCTATCCCATCAAGAGCAAAGCTTACTAACATTAAAAAGTTAAGTAACACAGCATTCGCTGCAAGCGTTGTTTCGCCTATGCGAGCGCCATAAAAGGTCATAAAGCTAAAGCACAATTGCAAAATTAATGAGCGGATAAATATATCTCTATTTAAACTAAGTAGCTCTGTCATTTTGCTAATACTGAGCCAGTTTGGCACGCTTAGCGCCACGCCTTGCTTTTTAGCAAGCTTAATCACTAGTAGCAACGCAAAAGCCAACGCGCTGTAATCTGCAATTAACGACGCCCACGCTGCTCCCGCTACTGCCCAGTCTAAATACACCACAAAGTATATATCGAGCACTATGTTGGTAATATTGGTCACTAGTAGCAAGTAAAATGGCCCACGCCCATAATGTACGCCAAGCATCCACCCAAGCAGCACTAAATTACACAGTGCGGCAGGGGCACTAAATATACGAATACTAAAATACTGATATGCTTGCGCTAAAACCTCGCTATTTGCGCCTGACAAAAAAGCAATTGCTTGTTTTATTAAAGGCGATAAAGCAATAAGCGCTAACGCTACACACACGGCAAGCAGTAAGCTGCGTTTTAAAAGCGCTGCCAACTGTGTTAAGTTATTTTGCCCGTATGCTTGGGCTACCAACCCAGTGGTGCTCATACGTAAAAAACCGGCGAGCCAAAATAAAATAGAAATAACAGCTGAGCCAAGTGCGATGCCCGCTAAATAATGTGCGCTACCTAAGTGGCCAATAACAGCGGTATCAACAATTCCTAACAGTGGGACAGTAATATTTGATAATATCATTGGACCCGCTAGCAACAGCAAGCTTTTATGGTGTGCCTTATTATGTTTAAGAAATTGTTTCATTTAGTTTTAATTACTCTTATTGGTTTTTCAGTACGTGCTCATGCGGCAGTTATTTTACAGTATCACCATGTAAGCGAAACCCTTCCAGCTGTAACCAGTGTAAGCGCAAATACCTTTACTAAGCATTTAAGTTACTTAAAAGAGCATAACTTTAATGTTATTGCGCTAAATGAGCTAATAAGTGCTTTACAACAAGATAAAACCTTACCTGAGAAAACAGTCGCTATCACCTTTGATGATGGCTATAACAACAACTACGAACAAGCAGCGCCTATTTTAGAAAAATTTGGTTACCCCTATACTATTTTTGTAAACCCTACGCTTATTGATGAAGGTAAAGGCTACGTAATGGGGTGGGAAAAGTTGAAAGAGCTCGCTGGCAAAGGTGCGTTAATTGCCAATCATACTGCTCAGCATGACTACCTGCATATTAAGCTAAAAAATGAAAGCGATACACAGTGGCAAGCACGTATAAAACAAGATATTTTGCATTCTCAGCAACGTATTAAAGAAGAAATAGGCCATGACTATAAATACCTAGCTTACCCATATGGTGAATTTAATAACAAACTGCAAACGCTTGTAAAAGAGCTTGGCTTTATTGGTATAGGCCAACACTCAGGCGCGGTTAATAAAGATTCTAACTTTACCCGCTTACCGCGTTTTCCAGCCTCTGGCTTTTACAGTAAATTAGATACGTTAATTACAAAATTAAACTCTCGGGCGTTTAGTATTAAAAACCTAGATTACCAAGACAGTGTAACTTCACAAAACCCGCCAACGCTCAGCATTGAGTTTGAAATGGGTGATTTTCATAAAAGTCAGTTTGCATGTTATGTATCAAGTGTAGGGCAGGCTAAGTTAACCTGGATAAACGACACAACTGTAAAAATTGACTCCCCAAAGGCGCTAAATGAAGGTCGTTCACGCTTTAATTGTACCGCCCCTTCAATTAAGCACCCTGGTAGTTACTATTGGTTTTCGCAGCCGTGGGTGATCCAGTAGCAATTACACCTTTATAGCCTGATGCAATAAGCGCTGGGTTACTTTATCAAGCGCAACAATTTCATGAGCGGCGCCTAAATCAACCGCCGCTTTGGGCATTCCCCACACCACAGAAGAAAACTCATCCTGTGCAATGGTGTAACCGCCAGCTTGTTTAATGCTAAGCAAGCCCTTTGCGCCATCGCTCCCCATACCGGTTAGTAGCGCTGCCACAATGTTTTTTGCGCCGCACTCAAGTAACGAGTTAAATAATACATCTACCGCCGGTTTATGGCGGTTAACCGGCTCAGAATCTTCAAGCTCGCAATATAAACTTGCCCCTCTTTTTTTTATGCTTAAGTGCAGACCACCTGGGGCTATATAAGCCCACCCTGCAGTGAGCTTATCTCCGTGCTGCGCTTCTTTTACGTTAATTGCACAGGTGCGGTCCATACGCTGCGCAAACGAGGTACTAAATACCGGAGGAATATGCTGGGTAATCACAATCGCAGGGCAATTGGTCGGCATTTTTATAAGCACTTCTTTTATTGCTTCGGTGCCCCCTGTTGAAGCCCCTATCGCTATTACCTTGTTTAATAAAAATTGCGCATTGGTAGGTAAAGGTTCATTTTCGGTGCTTACCTTTTTAAAACTTCTTACCCTTGCACCTGCCGCCACGCGCACTTTTTGCTGTACAACATATGCATACTGACTCATTTGCTGCTTAACATTCACGGTCGGCTTGGCAATAAAATCCACCGCACCTAGCTCAAGCGCTTCTAAGGTGATAGGCGAACCTTGCTGGGTTAATGTAGAAATCATCACAACGGGCATAGGTCTTAAGCGCATTAGGTTTCTTAAAAAGCTAATGCCGTCCATTTTTGGCATTTCGACATCGAGGGTAAGCACATCTGGATTGAGCAATTTAATCATTTCTCGTGCTTGATAAGGGTCTTCAGCACAGCCAACAACCTCGATATCGCTAGCCTGAGATAATATTTCGCTCAGCAAACGCCTTATCAGTGGTGAATCATCAATTATCAGAACTTTAACCATTACGGCTCCTAAAACAGCTCTATGTTAGTCTCGGTGGCTTTATCTTGTTGCTTAAGGTTTTGCAGGTAGCGCACTTCGCGTTTTTCAATTGTGTTGTTGTGCAAATTCTTCAGTTTTTTTACGTGGACTTTGCCCGTATGCGGATGAAAAAAAATTTTTCGAGGCCACGGCCCCCCCATATCTTGTGCAACAAGATTGAGCGACTCTTCCTGAATATAGGCATTGGCAAAGCTAATATTACCTATCCCTATGTCGGTCATTGCACTAATTATTTTGCCGCCACCAAAGAGTTTTATTTTTAAATTTTTTCGCGCTGCACCACCTTTGAGTACTTCGTTGATCAGGTATTCCATTGCCCAATTTCCGTAGCGGCAGCTCAAACTATGGGCACTGTTTAATTCTAGGCCTTTTTTTACCGGCAACATAAAGTGGTTTACACCGCCTATACCGGCTTTTTCATCATAAACACACGCGGCGATGCACGACCCAAGTACCGTAGAAATAAGCTCATCATTTTTTGAAACATAAAATTCGCCAGGTAATATTTTTGCCACCACGCTTGTGCGTCCGGCATCCCAGTAACGTTTTATATGTTCAAACCCTGGCAGCACCGGCCTAAACTGTGCGTGCATTGTGTTGCTTTTGATACATGGTTTTCCCTAAATTTTTAAACTCAGAATGCTCTTTTCCCATACTCTCTGAGTGCCCTAAAAACAAATACCCATCACGATTAAGTGCATTTGCATAACGTTCAAACAAGGTGTCTTTTGTTTCTTTATCAAAATAAATAACCACGTTACGACATAAAATTAAGTCAAACTGCCCTTTCATAGGCCATTCTTGTAAAAGGTTAAGGCGTTTAAAAAAAATATGCTTATTTAGCTGTGGTTTCACCTTATATGTTTGCCCATCTTTGCTTTTTAAAAACCACTTTTTAAGTACATTGTTCTCTAATCCATTTACATTAGCCGCGGTATAAATACCCGCTTGTGCTTTGGCTAATACATTAGAATCTAAATCGGTTGCTAAAATTTTTACATCCCAAGAACTTGGGAATAAATCGGCAAGGGTTATTGCTAAGCTGTATGGCTCTTCACCGGTAGAGCAACCCGCTGACCATACGCGTACTCGTTTTGTGACTTTGTTACTGCTAAGTAACTGCGGCACTATGGTGTTTTTTAAAAACTCAAAGTGGTGGGGCTCTCTAAAAAAAGACGTTAAGTTAGTGGTAATAGCATTAATAAATGCGTCAAACTCAGCCTCTTTATTATTGTGTAAGTATTCTAAGTATTGTGAAAAGTTTTTAAGTTTATGCTCCCTTACCCTTCTTGCTAAACGGGAATACACCATTTCGCGCTTATGATCGCCAAGCACAATTCCGCATGCGTTATAAACTAAAGTGGCAATGTCTTTAAAATCTTTATCGGTACATAAAAATTCTTTCATTGTCATACCATCCCTTGTAAAGCAGGCTTGCTAGGGTATTAACTAGCAAGCCAGTAATGACTAAAACTCTTCCCATTCATCTGCTGAGTCTATAAAGTTTTCGCCTTTGGGTTGGGGATTTTTTAAATAGCCACTAGGTTGGCGCGCAGGGGGCGCTGAGCGTTCAAAGTGCGTATTTGGCAATGTATTCATGCCTTGCTGACCAAATGAGAAAAAGTGCAATAGCTGGCGCATCTCGTTTGCTTGCTCAGCCATTGACTCGCCCGCAGCAGAGGCTTCTTCTACAAGTGCCGCATTTTGCTGGGTCATCTCATCCATTTGGGCAACCGCTTTATTGACTTGCTCAATGCCTGCGCTTTGCTCTTCAGAGGCCTCGGTAATATCTGCAATCATTTGAGTAACACGTTGCACACTTGAAACTATTTCTCTGAGCGTTTCACCCGACTCATTTACAAGCACAGAACCATCGGTAACTTTTGCCACACTGTCTCTAATAAGCTCTTTAATTTCTTTAGCAGCACCGGCTGAGCGCTGAGCTAGGTTGCGCACCTCACCAGCAACAACGGCAAAGCCACGGCCCTGCTCTCCTGCTCTGGCTGCTTCAACGGCGGCGTTGAGTGCCAATAAATTAGTTTGAAAGGCAATTTCATCAATAACACCAATAATGTCTGCAATTTTTTTACTCGACTCGTTAATGGCCGACATACTCGTTACTGCTCTATTTACAACTTCGCCACCCTGAATTGCTTTGTCGCAGGTTTCTTCGGCTAAATCGTTAGCAACTTTTGCATTATCCGCATTTTGCCTTACGGTACTGGTCATTTCTTCCATGCTAGAAGCTGTTTCTTCAAGTGATGAAGCTTGCTCTTCGGTACGTTGACTTAAATCAGCATTACCTTGCGAAATTTCCTCTGCACCACTGGCAACAAGTGTGGCTGATGAGTTTATGCGATTTATAACATCGGTTAGCTTATCTGCAGTGGTATTAGCATCTTGCTTAAGCTTATCAAACGAGCCTTGATACTCTTTTTCTATGCGCTTTGATAGGTCGCCATTGGCCATTGCATCAAGCATTTGCGCGGTATCACTAACGGCATCATCAACAATTTCAACTAAGCTATTTAAGCCTTGTGCTAAACGTAAGAAAAAGCCTTCTTTTCCTTTTTCATCTACTCGGGTTTCTAAATCGCCATTGCCCGCATCGCTAACTAATTGGGCAATTTCTTTTTCTATTGCTACTTCAGCCGTTCTATCTTCCCACTCAACAACAGTTCCTATACGTTCTTGTTCTGGTGTAAAAATAGGGTTTGCAACTAAACCAAAAGTGCGCCCACCTACTTTTATTTCGGCTCGGTAAGTTGTTGTAAGCTTTGCTAATAAGTTTTGTTGATGAGCTGGGTTTTTGTGGAATATATCAATGTTTTGCTGCATTAAGTTGGTGCTATCAAAGTTTGGTAGCTCCCTTTTCAAATCATCTTCAGCAAGACTCATCATCGATTTAACCGCGTTGTTCATGTATACAATTACATTTGAAGCATCGGCTATCATGGTGTTTGTTGCTACGGTATCAAGCGCTTGTTTTACTCGTAAGTTTTCTTGTGCTTCTGCACGTTCTTGCTCTGCTTTTGCTACGCTATCAGTGATATCTTCCCACTCAACAATGGTGCCTAAATGCTTACCTTCATGGTTTATCCACGGTGTAGCAATTAAGCTAAAAATAAGCCCTGCTAAACGTAACTCAGTTTTATAAGGCTGTTTTAAGTTTTTTAATAGTTCACGTTGATGGGCTGGGTGCTTATGAAAATCGTCTACACATGTGCCAATTAAATTATCGACAGAAAAACTAGGTAGCACACTTTGCAAGGCCGTTTCACGTGCTTTGAGCATTAACTTAACCTGCTCATTCACAAATATAATATTGAGGTCTTTATCGGCAATCATTACATTGGCTTGGCAAACGGTTAACGCACTTGCTAAGTCCGCAGCCTTTTTAGACTCGCGCTCGAGCTGCTTTTGCGCGGTGATATCACTGGCGTATTTTATCACTTTATAAGGCTTACCGTTTAAATCAAATATCGGGTTGTAAGAGGCTTGAATCCATATTTCTTGCCCTTGTTTACCTATTCGCATGTACTCGCCGGAGTCGTACTCTCCTCGTCCTAACTTGTCCCAAAACTGTTTGTATTCGTTTGTTTTAGCGTATTCTGGGTTCACAAATAATTTATGATGCTGGCCTTTTATTTCGTTAAGTTGATAGCCTAAACCATTTAAAAAATTGTCATTGGCAGTAATAATTGTGCCATCAAGATTAAACTCAATCACCGCCTGAGATTTACTAATTGCCTCAAGTTGGCCTTGTGCTTCAGCGGCCTGCTTTTTCTGTTCGGTAATGTCGGTAGCAAATTTAATTACTTTTAGCACTTGCCCTTGGCTATCAATAATGGGGTTGTAGGTAGCTTGGATCCATACCTCTCGCCCTCCATTAGCAAGGCGTTTAAACTCATTAGAAATAAACTCACCACCGCGCAAGCGTTGCCAAAAATTTTTATACTCGCTGCTTTGTGCTTCATCTGGTTCAACAAACATAGAGTGGTGCTGCCCTTGCACTTCCTCTAAACGGTATCCCATTGCATTTAAAAAGTTTGAATTAGCCGTAATTATTCTGCCGCTGGGTTCAAACTCAATAACCGCTAATGATTTATTTAATGCATTAACAATTAAGTCATTGCTTGATTCTGACTGCTTCGGATTACTAAACCATCCCATGCCCATCACCACCTTTATGTTTGTTTTTGTTGCTACATAGCGCTGTGGCTATATATCCATTGTTCTTTGTAAATCAATTAACGAGACCATTTTTTCGCCCACGTTTACCAACCCTGCGACATATTCACAATTACTCGAATCAGACAGGCTAGGGACGGGCTTGGCGTCTTGCTCTGCAATGCTGTAAACATCTGACACCGCATCTACTGCGATACCCATTATTTTTGAATCGTTTTCAAAAATAACTTTTACAACAATAACAACCGTTAATGGCCCATATTCAGTGCTTGGCAAGCCAAAACGTAAGCGTAAATCTATTATTGGTACTATGGTGCCGCGAAGGTTAATTACTCCTTTAACAAAATCCGGCGCGTTGGGTAGTACGGTAATTTCTTCCCAACTTCTGATCTCTTGCACGGTTAATATATCTACGCCGTATTCTTCGCCTGCCATAATAAAAGTTAAAAACTGCTTAACGCCTTGCTGTTGACCTAAATCAATTTTGTTATTTAGCTCGCTTTGTTCACTAATCATGAAGCCTCCAGAGGTGTTTTAGAATCTATGATTAGCTCTTGGCTACCTGGTTTTTTAAGCCCTGATAATTTTATTAAGCCGCTAATATCAACAATTAACGATACACGCCCGTCGCCTAAAATAGTTGCTCCAGACACCCCGTCTACCTTTTGATAGTTCGCCTCTAAACTTTTTATTACTACCTGCTGCTGCGAAAGTAAGTCATCAACCAGCAAACCCACTTTTTGGTTGTCGGTTTCAACAACCACCAGCAAAGTTTTGTCTAATGACTCTATGGCGTTTTGATGATTAAAAATTTGATATAGGCGTAAAATAGGGATGTATTCGTCACGCAGCCTTAGTACATCTAAATCTTTACCCACTCGGCTTACTTTAGTGATATCAATCTGTAGTGATTCAACAATAGAAATAAGTGGAATAATATAAGTATGCTGGGCAACTTTAACTAATTGACCATCTAAAATGGCAAGCGTAAGGGGCAGCCTAATTGTAAAGGTAGAGCCAACGCCAGGCGCTGATGAAACCTCAACTGAACCATTTAAAGATTGAATATTGCGCTTAACAACATCCATTCCTACACCACGCCCAGACAAGTCGCTAACCGCATCGGCGGTAGAAAAGCCAGGCATAAAAATAAGCTCGTTAATTTCATCATCTGTTAAATTACAATCAGCGGTGATCAGCTCATTCGTAATGGCTTTTTCTTTAATTTTTTGCGTATTTAAGCCTTGTCCATCGTCCATTATTTCTATCACAATATTGCCGCCTTGATGGAAGGCATTTAAGGTCACCGTGCCCACAGGATCTTTACCAGCGGCAACCCGCTGTTCAATTGTTTCAAGGCCATGGTCGAGGGAATTTCTGACTAGGTGAACCATAGGGTCAGATATTTTTTCCATTACCGTTTTATCTAGCTCGGTTTGCTCGCCTAATAATTTCAACTCCACCTGTTTATTTAGTTTTTGCGCTATATCGCGTACTAAACGCGGAAACCGGCTAAATACAAAGTTAATCGGTAACATACGAATACGCATCACATTTTCTTGCAGATCTCGAGTATTATGCGCCAGTTGTGCCAGGCCTTCTTGTAATGACGTAATGGTTGATTCGCTAATTTCTTGCTCGCTCAACTGATTTAACATGGCTTGTGTTATCACCAGCTCACCGACCATATTTATTAACGAGTCTACTTTGTCTATTCCTACTCTTATTGAGGTAGACTCTGGTGCTGATGTTGGCTTTTTATCGGCTGTGGGTTTGCTTTTAGGTTTATCGGGTGCTTTTTTAGCATTGCTAATAGGCGGTGTTTGGGCTGTGCTATCGCTGCTCTTTTCATCAGCGTTTGCGGTATGAGAAGTGTCTTCATCAAATAACCCGCCACAGATCTCTATTTTTATATCAGCATCATCTTCTACCCATTCAAACACCTCTTTAATGGCGGCTTTTTTTTCGCTGGTATTTAAAAAAAAGCGCCAGTGTAAGTAGCACTCGTCACTGCTTAAATCTTTGATATCTGGGATATCGTCTAAAAATGCCTGTGTTTCAAGCTCGCCGAGTTCAGCTAATTCGCTGATCATAAATAAAGGCTCGTTACCTGTTTTAAAAAGGTGATGATGCGGCTTGAAATCGATTTGAAAGGTATTTACCTCAGCAGCAGCCGTTACTTCGTTTGCCTCGCTTGGGGCTGAATCGGCTTGCATTTCGAGTACAATTTCAAATTGTTTTTTTAAAGTCGTAGCTTGTGATAAATCAGGCTCTTGCTCTGCTTGCAGCTCACCGAGTAAACCTCGCAAACAATCAACAGCTTTAAGTAATAAATTAACGTGCTCGGTGGTTAGCTCGCGCTCGCCTTGGCGTATTTGATCGAGTAGGGTTTCTAACACATGGGTAAACTCAGCAACTGAGTTAAAGCCAAAGGTGCCACTGCCCCCTTTAATTGAGTGCGCAGCTCTAAAAATAGTATTTATTGTTTCTAAGTCTTCTTCGCCGGGCTCTAAATTTAATAGCTCGGCCTCCATTGTATCTAGGCCTTCAAAACTTTCTTCAAAGAACACTTCAAAGAATTGACTTAAATCTATACTCACGCCGCACTCCTCAGTTAACGAATGACTTTTTTAAGTACCGCTAGTAACTGATCCGGGTTGAAAGGTTTTACAATCCAGCCTGTTGCGCCAGCTGCTTTACCTTCTACTTTTTTATCTAATCCTGACTCTGTGGTTAGCATAAGTAGCGGCGTAAACTTGTAATCAGGAAGGCCTCTGAGCTCTCTGATAAGCGTAATGCCATCCATAATGGGCATATTTACATCTGAAATTACCGCATCAAAACTTTGCTGCTTAGCAATCGCGAGGGCTTCGCTGCCATCTTTTGCTTCGGTAACATCAAAACCTGCGGTTTTAAGCGTAAAGCTCACCATTTGACGCATTGACGCAGAATCATCAACCGCTAAAATTTTCTTCATATAAACCTCTAACCTTTACTTTCAAGTGTTAAATATTGACTTAAGCCAAGTTGATTAATGGCGTTTTGAAGTGCATCACTGCTGCCTACCCATACAATTTTATGGTGTATGGTAAGTAGGTGTTTTTGTAAGGCACACAAAAGTTGAATTGACGCGGTATCGGCTGAAACAACCTCACTGACATCTAAACAAATATCGTTATTGCTATTGAGTTCTTGTAATAAATCTTGGTGAAGAGTCTCTACTTGCATAATCGCAAGTTCGCTTGGAAGTTTTAGCATTTTTTCAGGACTTTCCCTGTCAATTCAATTCATAACAAAAGCTTAGCCTTAGTTATTAAAATTGCCATAAAAGGCTCAAAAAAATTAATAAAACTTTTAAAAGTGGCGCTAAAAAGCAAAAAAGGAGCCTAAGATCCCTTTAAAATGCGTGAAAAGTTTAAAACTAGTTTTTATAGTAATCTGCTATTTGTTTAAATTCGCTAATGAGTTGAGTGGTATTAATAAGGGGCACATTTCCTTGTTGGAACTCAGGCTTAAATATGGCTCTTACAGCTCCATTTGCATCAACTAAAGCCACCGAAGCACTATGATCGACCGCATAGTCTGATTCTTTTGAGTCACTAATAGCATAAATTAGGCCAAGCTCTCTAACCACTGGGAATAGGTTTTTGTGCTCACCCGAAACAGCTAAAAAGTCAGGGTTAAAATAATCAATGTACGCTTTGCGCTTTACCGGCGTATCGCGTTGAGGGTCTACCGACATAAACCAAATTTGCAATGGGTATTCGTTATGTAACTTTTTATACACGCTGTTTAGTTTAGCAAGCGTTAAGGGGCAAATATCTGGACAACTAGTATAGCCTAAAAACACTAAGTTCCACTGCCCCAAAAATTGCGCTTTGGTAACTAACTTACTGTTTTGGTCGTTAAGTGTAAAATCAGAAAGAGGCTTTGCTTGCTCATATACTAAGGCTTGCACATCGGGTGCACTATTTTGCTCTGAGCAAGCGACAAGTAAAAACGAAAAAATTACAACTAAGCTAATCCGTAACTGCTTCATAAAAGGAGCCATTTATCTATAAATAAGATCACGAAGAGTACCATTAAATGCACAATTGAAAAGCGAAATAAGTCCATTGCGGTATCATTATTTGGGGCTAATTTAAGCTTAACCGCTTTATACAAAAAGAGTGCATTGAGCACACATGCGCCTACTAAATAAATACCGCCCGACATACCAATTAAATAAGGTAATACGCATACAAGCGCCAGTAATATGGTGTAAGCCACAACGCAGGTTTTACAAAAGTCGATACCGTGAGTCACGGGCAACATAGGAATTTTAGCGCGTTCGTAATCGCTTTTGCGTGCTATTGCCAGTGCCCAAAAATGCGGTGGGGTCCATGTAAATATAATCATTACAAGTAACCATGGCGCGGCTGCCATTTGATTGGTTTCAGAAACCCAACCCAATAAGGGCGGCATTGCCCCAGCTAAGCCACCAATTACAATGTTTTGCGGTGTAGCACGCTTTAAAAAAGAGGTATAAATAAAAGCATACCCAACTAATGCAAACAACGTAAGCACGGCTGTTAGGGTGTTTGCCCAAAGCATTAGCATTATAAAACCAGCAACTCCTATCACACCTGCAAAGCTTAACGCATGGGTTTTACTAAGCCGGCCTTTGGCTACAGGGCGGTGGCGTGTACGCGCCATTTTTGTATCTATTTCACTATCAACAACATGGTTTATTACCGCCGCAGCGCCAGAGAGCAAGCCAATACCTAGTAAACTAATAAATTGTACTACAATGCCTCGCCCTACATCAGGCGCCAGTGCCAAGCCAACCCAAGCAGTAAGTACCAACATAGCCACTACTTTAAACTTGCTAATAGCTAAGTAATCTTGCAGTAAATTATAAGCACGTTGAATAAAAGGATATGCGCTAATAACCTGTAGTTCTTTTTTGTCGAGTGTGAGTGCCATAAGTATTCCCCTTTATGTGCGTGCTTTTAGGTAGTAACACAACCTAACCATAGTCAATAACAAAATAGCTGCCATTAAATTGTGCGCCAGTGCCACTCCAAGCGGAAAATGCCAATGCACCACCGCAAGTCCCAAACTAATTTGGCAAAGTAGTGCAACGAGCACGCTGACAGTACAGTGTTTTATTTTTGCAGATTGCGCTTGCCTATATATACGCCACATAATTAGCGCCAACACAATACATGTAACTAGCGCCCAAATTCTGTGTAGTAGATGAATAGACATACGTGCCTGCTGCGATAACACTCCGTACTCATAATTACTGTGCTCAAGCGGCAGCTGAAACACACTACTGAGTGAAAATGGCTGCGCATAACTACACAGCGGTAAACCATTACAGTGTGGCGCCGCATAATTTGCTGCAAGCCACCCACCTAAAGCAATTTGAATAACCAATACAGTCAATGCAACTAAGCTCAATGAAAAGTAGCGTTTAGCGCTACTATCTCCGCCTTCTATAGGCTTACTGGTTAAACGCAGATATAAAAGAGTGATTAGCGATAAAATACTAAATCCCCCCAACAAATGGCCCATTACAATGAGCGGTTGCAAGTTCATAGTAACGGTCCACATACCCAGCGCAGCCTGAAATACAACTAACAATAATAAGGTTAGCGGTAATTTAACCGGCGTGTTTGAGTAATGGCGCTTTACAAAAGCCAATACAAATAGCGCTAAAATAAGCAACCCCAGCGCGCCTGCAAAGTAACGGTGGATCATTTCTTTCCACGCTTTGGCGGTTTCAAACATCATATCTGGGTAACTTTGGGTAGCCAGTGCGATATCGGCTTCATGTTTTGGTACAGTTAAAAAACCATAGCAACCTGGCCAATCAGGGCAACCAAGACCTGCGTCACTTAAACGTGTATAAGCACCTAGCCCTACCACCAACAGCGCAAGTAACCCCGTTGCAAGTACCCAGTTTTTATAATTTTTATACATAGGAATCTCCCATTAACAATGCGCTATTAATTAGCTTGAACGAGAATAATTAAGTAGTTTTTTTAAATCTTTTAATAAACCTTTTTGTACTAAACGGTTTTCTTGAGGCTGCTCTTTAAACGGATATTCAAGCACCACTAAACCCATATGATCGATTAAATATAAGCTAGCGGGCTGCAAATTTTGTTGCGCGTTAAAGGTTTTCCAAGGAATGTTTTTAACTTTTGGCGCCCCCATTACAGCCATATCAACCTTGCCTTGGTTTTTTCCTAGGGCGATATATAAGTTATCAAGCGCATTGAGCTGCTCATTGCACGAAGCATTACATTTATTGGAGTAATTAAGCGCAATTGTCCATTGCTTAGGGTTATGTTGCTGCCAGTTTTCAAGCTTTACTTCGTGCTGTAAAAACTCGCCATTATTGGTAATAGCGCTAGGCAACCAGTCTAGTTTTAGCGCACCGTATGCGAGTACTAGCGGTACAGCGCAACATACAACAAACAAAACTAAAGGATTATTTTTCATTGTTAGTCCTCTTTTTACTGGCAAAAATGGCCACCACTACACAGGCTAAGGCTATTAAAAACCATTGCACTGCATACGCTTGGTGCTTTTGCGGACTCATCACCACCGCTTTGTAATGCGGTATAGCTAGCGCATCTCCAGCACCTTGACGATAAGCCATAAAATTAAATAACGATTGATTACTCTGCTCACTTAGCTTTTGTAAATCTATTGATTGAATTCGTTTTTGAAGGTCTTGTTTTGTCGAATTGGTTTGTAAGTTAAAGCTCGTTAGATTTTGCTCTTTTATCTGCGCTTTAAACGTAATATTACGTTTAGGAAGTTGGATGTTCGGTAATTCACTGCGTGAAATAGGCGCTTTTACCCACCCTAAATTAACGAGTAAAGCATCACTTGCTTGGCTTGGCTTAAATAAAACCAATAAATCGTAACCGACTTGCCCTTGGTAAACTTGGTTATCTAAAAGCCAGTATTGCTGATTTATTATTTTTCCGACAAGCTCAACCACTACACCTGTTTTATTCCACTTTGTAGGCATGGCCTGTAATTGCCCCCAGCTCATTACACCTTGGGTTTGCATTTTAGCTATAGCTGTTAGCTGTTGCTGCTTTTGCTCAGCCCTTGCTAATTGCCAATACCCTAAACGTACACATACCAGCACCACAGCTACCACAACGCAAAGTGCGATAAATGAGCTAAGCTTTTGTTTACGCCTTAAAATTAACTGCATAAAGGGTCAACCCAGTGATTATTAAAATTATTATTGTGCTGCTGTTACTATTTATACTTTTCAACTTGTTTAGAGCGCTATTTATTATGGTGACCGACAAATCTGGCGGTCGGCCTATGTCGCATTTTTTAGGCCGTCGTGTGCTGTTTTCTGTGGTAGTTTTGGTGATGGTGATAGCCGCTGTAAAACTTGGTTTTATAAAGGCTAATCACTCACCATTAACCGTTACAACACATATACAAAAACAAATAAACACAGCCACACCACATCAACAAAATGCCAGTACCAAGCCGCTGCTTGAAACGCAAAATGTTTATCTTTCGTAAAATGGCCTTTTAAAATACGCACAAATACAACAAACAAAATAATGGCGCCAAGGGTCACATGCATGCCATGAAAACCTGTCAGTAAAAAAAATGTATTGCCGTAAATGCCTGCATCTAGTGTTAGATTTAGCTCGTTATAGGCATAAATATATTCTTCTACCTGCAATGCTAAAAAGCACACGCCCAATAAAATGGTTGCTCCCAACATCACTTTTAGCGGTTTACGTTTATTGTTTTCAATAGCTACGTGAGCAAAGTGCAAAGTAACCGAAGACGCTAATAAAATAAGCGTATTAATAAGGGGTAAGCCCTGCCATCCCATAGCTTGCGTGGTTTCACCCGCTGGCGTGGTTAGTAACGGCCATACTGCCTCAAAGGTAGGCCAAAGCACTTCGTTGGTCATCGCATTATTCCCAGCCCCACCTAGCCAAGGTACCGACAGTATGCGGGCGTAAAATAATGCCCCAAAAAAGGCCATAAAAAACATGACTTCAGAGAATATAAACCAGCTCATGCCCTGTCTGAACGAGCGGTCCATTTGCGCTGAATACAAGCCCTGATCAGACTCGCTAATTACATTTTTAAACCAACTAAAAATCATATATAGCAGCACTGCAATGCCTGCATATAGCAGGTACACACCGCTGCCCCCTTCACTTTCTAAATTCATAACTGTTAACGCCGCACCCACTGCAATAAAAAATAACGCCACCGCGCCCACTATGGGCCAAGGGCTTTGCTCGGGTACGTAGTAGTTTTCATAATCTTGATTCATGTTACTTGCTCCTAGTTTTTCACTAGACATGCAGGCTAGTTATTACTTGCTACCAGCTGCTCACTAATATCAAATACGGTGTACGATAAAGTTAGCTCTTCTACGTCGCTCGGCAGAGCAGTATCTACATAAAACAGCAGTTTAAACTCAAGTTCTTCACCCGCTTTTAGCGGTTGTTGATCAAAACAAAAGCACGCTATTTTATGTAAGTACTTAGCCGCCTTTCCAGGCGACACAGAAGGCACCGCTTGCATTACTTTATCGATATCACTGGTGTTTTTTGCGCTAAACATTACCTCACGCATAGCACCCGGTTTCACATCAACACTGTATTCTTTTGACTTAACAATAAACGGCGCACCACTTTGCGCATGGGTTGTAAAGCTCACACCTATCTCTCGGTTTTCAGTGATTTGTGTACTTTGCTTAGCTTGCTCAAGCGACGGCTTGCCATTAAGCCCGGTTATGTCGCAAAACACGTCATATAAGGGCACTAAGGCAAATGCAAAAGCAAACATACCTATACAAATAAGAATTAGGCGCTTTAATAGCGGTGCATGTGTCATTATTTAATTTCCGGCGGTGTAGAAAAAGTATGATACGGCGCAGGAGAGTCTACTTCCCACTCTAAACCTTCAGCACCATCCCATACTTTTGCAGGCACTTTATCGCCCCCTCGGGCACATTTAATTACCACAGCCACAAAGAGTAACTGCGATAAACCAAAGGCAAACCCACCTATGCTTATAATCGCGTTAAAGTCAGCAAACTGCAGAGCGTAATCGGGAATGCGGCGAGGCATACCTGCCAGCCCAACAAAATGCATAGGGAAAAACAGCACATTAACGCTTACCAGCGATAACCAAAAATGCCACTTAGCCAAGGCAATGTTGTACATATTGCCCGTCCATTTAGGCAACCAATAATAAGCGCCTGCCATAATAGAAAATATTGCCCCCGTAACTAACACGTAATGAAAGTGCGCCACCACAAAGTAAGTATCGTGATATTGAAAATCAGCTGGTGTTATAGCCAACATCAACCCCGAAAAGCCCCCCAAGGTAAATAGCACAATAAATGCAATACTAAATAACATGGGTACTTCAAAACTTATTGAACCTCGCCACATAGTGGCCACCCAGTTAAAAACTTTTACTCCTGTTGGCACCGATATCAGCATGGTCGCGTACATAAAAAATAGCTCGCCAGCAACGGGCATACCGGTAGTAAACATATGATGCGCCCACACTATAAAGCTCAGTAATGCGATAGAAGAAGTGGCGTATACCATGGAGGCATAACCAAATAGTTTTTTACGGGAGAACGTAGGCACTATGGTCGAAATAATACCAAAGGCGGGTAAAATCATGATGTACACTTCGGGGTGGCCAAAAAACCAAAATATGTGCTGAAACATTACCGGATCGCCGCCGCCTGCTGCATCAAAAAAGCTGGTTCCAAAGTATTTATCGGTCAATACCATAGTGACCGCTCCGGCCAATACAGGCATAACAGCAATTAATAAAAATGCGGTTATTAGCCATGTCCAAACAAATAATGGTAGCTTCATCCATGTCATGCCTGGGGCACGTAAATTAACGATGGTCACAATAACGTTTATTGCGCCCATAATTGAGCTAATCCCCATAATGTGCACTGCAAACACAAACATTGCAGTGTTGTCGTTACTGTACGTTGTTGAAAGCGGCGCATAGAACGTCCAGCCAAATGCGGGGCCACCTCCAGGCATTAATAACGAGGCCAATAAAATTAAAAAAGCGAAAGGTAAAATCCAAAAGCTCCAGTTGTTCATTCTGGGCAGTGCCATATCTGGCGCGCCAATCATGAGCGGTACCATCCAGTTAGCAAGCCCCGTAAAGGCCGGCATTACAGCACCAAACACCATAATTAAACCGTGTACTGTGGTCATCTGGTTAAAAAAGTGTGGGTCTACCAATTGTAATCCTGGCTGAAATAACTCAGCCCGAATAACCATGGCCATTGCACCGCCAATTAAAAACATAGTCAGCGAAAAAATTAAGTACATGCTGCCAATATCTTTATGGTTTGTTGTGTATAACCAACGTTTAAAACCTTTGGCTGGGTGATGACCGTGGTGAGCGTCATTGGCGTTAGGTTGTTCTACTATGCTACTCATTAGTTCGCCTCCGCATCAAGTGCTGCCTGAATTTCACTAGGTTGGATGACATCACCCGTATCATTACCCCACGCATTACGCTTGTAGGTAATTACTGCCGCAAGCTGCTTTATTGATAACTGTTTAGCAAATGCCTGCATTGCAGTCCCTGGACGACCATGGATCACAACATCTATATGATCTTTTATATCACCTAAAACAATTGGATTGCCTTTTAACGCAGGAAACACGCCCGGTAATCCCATTCCTGTTGGTTGATGACACGCAGCGCAACTTGCCATATACACTTGCTCGCCTAAAGTCATTAACTCTTCTTTAGGCAACGTTTGATCAAGCAAAGCAGCATCGGCTAATGCCGCTTTTTGCTTAGCTTGCTTAGCATCTGCAAGCCATGCGTTAAAGTCCTCTTGCGACTTAGCTTCAACCACCACGGGCATAAAACCATGATCTTTACCGCACAGCTCTGCACACTGTCCTCGGTAAATACCTTCTTCGTTAATGTTGGTCCACGTTTCGTTGATAAACCCCGGATTGGCATCTTTTTTAACGGCAAAATCAGGGACCCACCAAGAGTGGATAACGTCATCTGAGGTCATTAAAAAACGCACCTTTTGATTAATTGGCAGCACTAAAGGTTTATCAACCTCAAGTAAGTAATTAGGGTTTTTATTAGCAAGGTTGGCTATTTCGTCTTGAGGGGTAGATAAAATAGAGTAAAACTCTACGTCTTCGCCCATATATTCATAATGCCACTTCCACTGTGACCCTGTAATTTTAATGGTTAAGTCGGCCTTACTGGCATCCTCCATTGCTATGAGGGTTTTAGTGGCAGGGATTGCCATGGCAATTAAAATAACAAACGGAATGGCAGTCCAAAGAATTTCTACTTTGGTACTTTCATGAAATTGGGCAGGGACTGCCCCTTTAGATTTACGGTGATGAATCAGTGCCCAAAACATTATTGCGAACACTATCACCCCAATCACACAACATATTAAAAATATGGTCATGTGTAGCTGATATACATTATTACTTATATCGGTTACGCCCTTGCGCATATTGTATTGGCTATTAGCCAGCACTTG
The DNA here is from genome assembly GCF_037414265.1 of Pseudoalteromonas sp. C12FD-1. NCBI lineage: Bacteria > Pseudomonadati > Pseudomonadota > Gammaproteobacteria > Alteromonadales > Pseudoalteromonadaceae > Pseudoalteromonas > Pseudoalteromonas sp. C12FD-1. The sequence goes on along the minus strand of NZ_JBBEVD010000070.1, from coordinate 36,457 downwards.
CTGCGGGAACATAATCAACACAAGCCACAAGGTAGAGGTCAGTTTACCCATGTGACGGCTCCTTTGATGCTATTGCGAATGCAAAGCGAAGAGGCATACGGCTTAAACGCCAATTCGTTATTTTTATTTTTTAACCAATCTTATTTTTAATTGGTATCGCTAGGACAACAAAAGGTTTGTGTATATTGTGTGTTCTCATAACTAAAAAGCTGTGAGTTATTGTTAGTCCAGCACATTAATGATTAGCTAAAAAACGTACAACAAGCAAGTTTTAGTATAAAAAACAATCAAGTGATATTTTAAAATTGATTAAATTACGAAGTATTAAATTGTTATTTAACAGCCAAGATACGAGCAAAATTAAGGGATGTAACACGCTTAGGAAGATAAAAGTATGAGTGAAAAAAAGTTTACAGGCTAAATAATTTTAGGCCGCTTTGAGGTAGTGGAAGGTCTTTTTTAAAACAAAAATGCACACTTAACAGTGCGCATTTATAAAAAGTGACTTAAAAATAGTTAAAATTACATCCAGTCAGCATTTCTTATTACGCCAACAGCTAAACCTTCAATATTAAAAGATTCGTTTTCAAGGTCTACTTCTATAGGGGTAAACTCTTCGTTTTCGGCGTGTAATAATACTTTTCGGCCTGCTTTTTCTAAGCGTTTTACAGTTACATCTTCATCTACTCGTGCAACCACAACTTGGCCGTTTTCTGCTGTTTGAGTACGGTGTACGGCAAGTAAGTCGCCATCCATAATACCTATATCTTTCATACTCATACCGTTTACACGCAGTAAAAAGTCTGCGGCGGGTTTAAACATAAGTGGGTCTATTTTACAGTGACTCTCAACATGTTCTTGCGCCAAAATAGGCGAACCTGCTGCAACTCGGCCTATTAATGGCAGACCTAGTTGCTCTGGCTCTTCTTCTTCAACTAATTGAATACCGCGGCTTGCGCCTGGCTTCATTTTAATAACGCCTTTTTTGGCAAGCGCTTTTAAGTGCTCTTCTGCGGCATTGGCACTTTTAAAACCTAATGTTTGTGCAATTTCGGCACGTGTAGGAGGCATACCAGTGTCTTTAATAAAAACTTTTATTAGTTCGAGTATTTGAGCTTGGCGTTTCGTTAATGGTCGCATACAACTGGTTTTCCATACAGTACATTTAACTGTGAGTATATACAGTTAAATAAAAATCGCAAATTTAAATTGCGCTTTAATTAGCTAAACCAAATACACATGTGTACATTTTAGGTAATTATTAAAATTGCATATATAAAATGCTATAAACAAGGTTTTAATTCAAAGGAGTAGTTATGAGTATTTGGTATCAACCCATCACATTAGCGCTTTGCAAACAGTTAGATGAAGGTATAAACGGCCAAGGTACTTTAATGAAAACCATGGGGATAGAAATAACCGAGATAGGGGAAGATTACCTAGTTGCGACTATGCCCGCAATACCTGAGCATCATAACCCAATGGGAATGGTACACGGCGGCGCTAATGTAGTACTTGCCGAAACAGTTGCTAGTTATGCTGCTAATTTTGTTGTTGATTTTACAAAGTTTTACTGTGTAGGGCAGGAAATTAGTGCAAGCCATTTAAAAGCGTCACGCAATGGGACGTTAACAGCAACGGCTCGTGCATTTCATATTGGTAAGCGCAGTTCTGTATGGGAAATAAAAATAACCAATAGCCGCAACGAGCTTTGCTGCGTATCAAAAATGACCGCAGCAGTGGTTGAGCGAAAGTAATAGCTTACTTTTCGATAGGGTAAATTGTTATTTCCATACCCGCGCCAATTGCAGATATACGTAATAACGTGTCTGCATGCAGCGCCTGATTAAAACATTTTGGTGACGTACCAGACTCAAAACCAATATCAAAGGTTCTGCGAGAGCAGCTTAGCCATTGCTTGAGCGCGTTACGAGAACACGACTCAATAAGCTCGCACAAGTGGTTAATAGCTTTATCTGGCGTGGTTATGTCACCTGAGGCTTCAATACGCGCAAGTTGACGATATTCGTCTTTGTCATAATGTAAAACCATCGCGTTTTTCTTTAAGTCTGCCACTAGGGCGCTAATATCTTGTTTAGACTCAAGCTCTAGATCTACATTTAAAAATTGAATTTCCGACATTGTCTGCTTTTTACCCTCTTATAGTTTCATCGCAAACTTTAACGCAGTTTTACTTTTATACCAAATCAACTAAGCGGTAAACATGGCTTTATTAATAGAAAATGCCTGTTTAAACGCCATTGGCACCTAATTTGCCTTATAAAACGGGTTAGGCTAGTTACGCTTAATTTTACCGTTTATGTATGAAAGTTATACACACACTGTGTAATTAAACGCTCAGGAGAGAAGTTATGGTAGATCATGGCCCGCAAATTAAAAACGACGATCAGTACGATGCGCTTCGCGATGAAGGCATGAGCAAACAAAAAGCCGCACGTATTGCTAATAGTAATACTCATAAAACAGCTGTAAAAGGCGGTAAAGCCTCAAATTATGAGCAACGTACAAAAAAACAGTTATACGATAAAGCAAAAGAGGTAGGCATTAGTGGCCGCTCTAAAATGAGCAAACAAGAGCTAATAAACGCCCTGCGAGAGAATTAAACGCAGCCTCTCTGATTTTTATCGCTCCTTTTTATTATTTTTATAAAGTTAGAGTAAGCTTATGAATAACTGCGACAAAATGCCGCAGTAAAAGCATGGACTGCTGTAATACACTAACGCTAAAAATAATAAGAAGCACAAAATGAGAAAACAACTATTTAAGCGCGCTCGAAAACTACATAAGTGGCTAGGCTTTTTACTTGCCTTACAAATTTTAGCTTGGCTTTTAGGTGGCTTAGTAATGAGCGCGATACCACTTGAATACGTGCATGGTAAGCACCTTGCCAAGCGCACACTTACAAACCCATTTACACAAGCAGACTACCTTACATCACTCGATAATATTACGTCACAAGTGGCTAACCCCACTCAAATAATATTTGAGCACTTTTTAACTACTCCGCTTATTACTGTTATTAACAGCACCGAGCAGCAAAGCTTTAGTGGTTTAACGGGCCGCCCCTTTCAGCCGCCCACTAAAATACAAATCACCGCTAATGCGCAAGCTCATTTACTCATCGACGCTAAGCCAATTAGCACAACGCTTTTAAAACAAGGCCCTCGAGAAGTGGGATACAAAACAAATGTGTGGCAAGTACAATTTAACGACACCTTTAATACTACGCTATATTTAAATGCAATTAACGGCAAAGTTATTACCGTTCGCAGCACATTATGGCGCATTTTCGACTTTTTTTGGATGCTGCACATAATGGATTACGACGAGCGAGAAGATTTTAACAACCCGTTACTTATCAGCTTTGCAGCCACCAGCGTGCTATTTTGTTTGTGCGGTATCATTTTATTAATACAAAACGTTAGGCTAAAAAAGCTTACACGTGTTGGTCAATCAAAATAGGGTTGCCGTCTGGGTCGGTAATAATAAAACTTTTATCACCCACAGGCTCAACGCTTATATTAGCGCTTTGAAAATATTCACTGAGCGTATCAACATCTTTAAAGTTTGTAACTGTTTGTGCATGCTGATCCCAACCAGGGTTGAAGGTCAGCATGTTTTTATCAAACATACCCGAGAACAAGCCAATCAAATGCTCACCGTTTTTCATTACTAGCCAGTTTTGTTCTACCTCGCCTGCAAACTCACTAAAACCCAGCTTTTCATAAAACGCTTTAGAGGCCCTAATATCTTTAACCGTTAAACTTATTGAAAAAGCACCTAGCATGGTCATCTCCTCGCTATTTTTTATATCAGTATAGAGTGTACTAAGCATTGCGGATTAAAATTTGCTCAGGGTTTATCTTTTAGCAGCAAAACTTTAGACTAGCGCCTCCTGTAGTTCACGTATGTGATGGATATGCTTAAATTTATTTTGGCCTTTGTGGCTTGTTGTATTTGTTTTTCTGCATCGAGTGAAGAATTTACCCGCTTTTCAACGGCTAAAAGGCACTTAATTAAAACCCTACCCGATAACGCTAAAAGCCTTTACTGCGGCTGCGACATTAAAAAACAGGGTAAAAAGCTAATCCCCGATCCTAGCAACTGTGGCTACATTCCGCGTAATACATTAACTTCCTCTGGCAAAGTTAATGTACGTGCACTGCGTATAGAGTGGGAGCATATAGTGCCCGCGTGGGAGTTTGGCCATCAGCTACAATGCTGGCAAAACGGTGGGCGTAAAAACTGCCGTAAGGTCAGTGCCAAATTTAGAAAAATGGAAGCCGACATAAACAATTTAGCTCCCGCTATTGGCGAAATTAACGCAGACCGCTCTAATTATCGCTTTGGTATGCTTAGCGAAAACGCCACACAATATGGCCGCTGCGAAGTAAAAGTTAACTTTAAACAACGCGTAGTAGAGCCACCATTTTATGCCCGTAAACGCATTGCCGACACCTACGCTTATATGCAAAAAACATACGGTTTAAAAATATCAGACAAACAACAAAAGCTATTTGATGCGTGGCAAAGGCAAGCGTTTGCGAATAAAAGTAGTACAAGCAAGCTCTAAAAAAGCCAGGTTTGTACACTCATTTACATAAATCAGGGCCAAATACGTTGAATAAATAAGCGGGTGTTGTAGTATTTTAAACAACTTATTTACAAAAAGTAGTTTTGTATGTTTAAAAATAATAAAGCATCACTCGCTATTATTGCTGCACTTTCAGGTCTAACGCTTGCTGGTTGTGGCGGCGGTAGCAGCATGAATGAAACGCCAGACCCAGTCATTACACCTCCTACAAGCACAGCCCCAACATGGACGGCAGGTGTATTTGAGCCATCGGATGAGTTAAAAAACTTTTGCGAAACACCCCGCACTGGCAACGACCCGTTTAATAATAATGAGCCTTACCCAGACCAAGCAGGCTCAGCACTTTACGAAAAGCTTTGGCTTCGCTCGTGGAGTGACGAAACCTACCTTTGGTATGATGAAATTGCCGATAACGACCCTGAGTCATTCAATACTGTAGCGGAGTACTTTGCGCAGCTAAAAACCGAAGAACTAACCGACTCAGGTGCTAAAAAAGATAACTTTCATTTTTCTGAGCCTTCTGAGGACTTCTTTCAAGAAGCACAATCGGGTGTTACCTCAGGTTATGGCATAAATTGGGCATTTATAGGCGACTCAGCCGATAGAATTTTGCGTGTTGCTTACCTGGAGGATGACTCACCAGCAAGCCAAATTGGCTTTCAACGAGGTGATACCGTACTTGAAGTTGATGGCGTAAGTATAAACACCAATACTCAAGCAGGTATAGATACCCTAAACGAAGGTTTATTTAGCCCAACTAATGGTGACTCGCACACCATCGTTGTGCGCAGTAACGATGGCGCTGAAAAAACCTTTAACGTCACCGCTGGTAACATAGAGCAAACGCCGGTACAAAACATAAAAACCATTACCACAGCAAATGGTACTAGCGTAGGGTACATGCAGTTTAATAGCCATATAGGCATTGCCCAAGAAGGCTTAATAGCTGCGGTTAATAAATTTAAAACCGATAATGTAGAAGAGCTTGTTATCGACTTTAGATACAATGGAGGCGGTTTATTAGCGCTTTCTTCGCAGCTGGCTTACATGGTGGCAGGCAGTGCCAACATTCAAAATCGTATTTATTACCAAACCCAGCAAAACGATAAACAACCGGTAGAATCGCCTTTTCCGTTTATAGATGAAGAAATTGATTACTCAACCTTTTTTAGCACTGGTGAAAGCCTCCCCGATTTAAACCTATCTAAAGTGTATGTACTTAGTACATCGGGTACTTGTTCGGCATCAGAAGCTTTTATTAACGGTTTAAAAGGTATAGACGCAGAAGTTGTACTCATTGGCGACACAACCTGCGGTAAACCATACGGTTTTACCCCTACGCATAACTGCGGCACCACTTATTACACCATTCAATTTAGCGGTATTAACAGTAAAGGGTTTGGTGAATATGCAGCAGGCTTTACGCCTACCGCTTCACCGCAGTTTGATGCTGATGTAAAAGGTTGTGTAGTTAGTGATGACTTTGACAGCCCGTTAGGCGACCCAAGCGAAGGAATACTCTCTACTGCGCTTTATCATATAGATAATAACGGCACATGCCCTGTTAGCACCGCTTCTGCGGGCATTAAAACGCAAATACAAAGCGCTGCTGGCGATAGCAAGCAACTATTACCTTTAAACGCACCTAATGACTTTAACCGTGGCAATATGGACTTAACCTGGCCTACGTTAAATAAGGACAAGTAATGACAAAGCTCGTGGCAGTATTAACCTTATTGTTTATTGGAGGCTGTAACAGTATGAGTAATGCCACTGCTAAGCCTGCGCTACTTACCGAGGTAAACCCAGGCGTTATAGCCACACTGCAGCAAGCGATTATAAAAGCGAAGGGCGGCACACTAGTTACACTTGCCGACACCGTTTTTACTAAACGCAGCGAACTGTTACTAAGCCATGGTACAAATAAAGATCCAAATGGCATGCCCATAATGGGCGCGCATAATATAAAGTCTGAAAAATTTGTTTTACAAATAATCGGCGAGCAGTGCGTGCTTTATTATCCTAAAAAAGATATGGCTATTGAACTTAAAAACGTAAGTTGTAAAGCGCAATAAAATACTATTAAAAAGACACACAGCATTAATGCTGTGTGTCTTTATCATTTTTCACTTGGTTTATAAGTCTTGATGCGGGCCAAACACTTCGTAATAAATATGCTCGTTTTTAACGCCTAGCGCCAGTAACTGGCTTTTCACAAACGCCATAAACCCAGCCGGGCCACATAAGTAAAAATTGCCATTTGTAAGAGGTAACTGTGCTTTTATGGCTGTTAAGTCCATTAATCCTGTAAAATCAGCCCCTTCAGTACTTTGATTAAACCACGTCATAGTTTGCAAACAGTTATAACCCGTACTTAATTCATTTAAATACTGTGAAAACGAGTGTTGCTGAGTATTTTCGCACGCATGTAAATACATAATGTCTTGATTAGAGTTATCACTTAATAGCGTTTCGAGCATCGCAAGCATGGGCGTTTGTCCAACACCTGCTGAAATAAGTACCGTAGGTTGAGTACTATTTCGTAAAAAGAAATCTCCTGCAGGCGGGTATAGCTCAACTATGTCACCTTGAGCTAGTGAGTGTAAATAATTAGACACCATGCCAGGCTTTGGTTGTAGCTCTTTTTTAACGCTAATACGGTAGTTTGTACCGTTACTTTTTTGCGAAATAGAATACTGGCGAATTTCTTCATATTCAACGCCCTCTGGTTTAACTTTTATGCCTAAATATTGACCAGGTTTATGAGTAATAACCGCTTTGCCATCTACAGGTGTGAGTGTAAAGCTTGTTACTAGCTCAGATTCAATCTGCTTATTGGTTATTTCAAATTGACGAGTACCCGCCCAACCACCCAGAGTGTTTTTACTATGCTCATACAATGCTGCCTCTTCGGTAATACAAATATCGGCAAGCAAAGCGTAAGCTTCACGCCAAGCGTATTCTACATCCGGCGTAAACTGCTCTGGTATTAACTCTTTTAAGGTGCCAATTAAATGAGCACCAACAATGGGATAGTGCTCTGGTAAAATATTTAAACTGGTGTGCTTATGATTAATGCGCGCTAATGCCTCTTTTAACACCGCTAAGTTATCAATATTTTGGGCATATGCCGCTAAGGCGTTAAACAAAGCAAATTGCTGACGCCCAGAGCTTTGATTCGCCATATTAAAAATATTTTTAAGCTCTGGGTTATGGCTAAACAAACGCTTATAAAAATGATCGGTAACAACCGTGCCGGCTTGCGCTAATAACGGAACGGTGCTTTTAACAATCTCAATGGTTTTATCAGATAACATAATGTATTCCTATAGGTAAACTAACCACGACGCCCATCAACACGACGCCGTGTTAAGATAGGTGTGCAGTAAATTAAAAATAATAAAAAAGCCACTAACCACAGCAAAGCACTTATCTGCCAAGCAAAGTGTGACCCAATGATTAAGGGAAGTATTGAGCGAGTAATAGCTGCCACCAGCACAAGAGCAAAAGCAACAGATATATACTTAGGGGTGCTAAGCGTACGCCCTGTATGACCAAGCGATACACGGGTCATCATGGCTAAAATCATCATCCCTATTGTGCCAATAGTGATAAAGTGGAGCGCATCTTTGAAGGGTATTACGTTTGTGTAAAAGCTAAATGCAATCATCATTAAGCCAACACCTAACGCAAAATAAGAAAAATGCAAAGACCATAATAAAGAGACTTTTAGCACTTTTGCATTCCACCAAAGCTTTGCTCGAATTAAGTGAAGCGCAGCAACTATTGCAACAATTAATGCAGGACTAATTGAGCTTAAAAATAACTTGCTGATAAAAAACAAAGTAATTGCCAGTATTGATAAATACAGCAGTGCTTTATCAATTTTAGGAGTGCGTACTTGCTCGCTAAGCAATAAACCTTTAGCAGTAAAAAAGGGGAGTACCCTTGCTGCAACAATACCAACCAGTAAGCTAATCACGAGTACCGCGGTGTCAACCACAGCCAAAGCAAGCTTCATGTTGTTATTTAAAACAAGTAGTAAATAAAGTGTATTGAGGGCGCACAACACACTTAAAATAGCTAAAAATTGATAGTTATTTTTACTGCGTGCTTTTAATAGCATATTAGCCAGCGCAGTAATTGCACCTACCCACCATGCTAGCTGCAACACAATAACAGCCAATAAATTAATATTGCCAACATCGGGCAGCACAATAAAAAAAGCTAAACGAGCACTTACCCATATTAAAGTAAGTAGCATAAGTGCTTTGCCACTTATACTCGGTATGCCCGTCCATGTTTGCGCTGCCGTAAGTAAAAAGCCCACGACAACAACCCCCGTAAAGCCAAACAGCATTTCGTGTGCGTGCCAAAGTGTAGCTGGTATTGTTAAATGCCAATTAGCATGGCCTGTTAAAATAAGTAACCAATAACCTATAGATAAAAATGCCAGCAAACCGCCTGCTAAAAAGTAAGGTCTAAATGCAAGCATCCATAACGGCCATTTAGTTACTTGATAAATAGCTATGCGCGCCGGCACTGGCTCTGTTAAGTTTAGTGGGCGCATTAGCGTACTTCCTGCCCTAAACCATGCTGAGCAACACAACGCAGTACATAACTAACTTTCAAAATAGCTGCCACTACAATAGTGCCAATATGCGCTGATATTTGTACCTGCATCGAAAAGTACTCTGCATAGGGGTAGCTAATTAAAATGCTCACAACCATACAAACAGCGCTCAACCCTAGTACGGCATTAGCAGTAAATAAAAGCGATTCAAAAAATGAGCCCAACTCAACATTGTTGTTTACATTTTTTAGCGTAAGTGTATTCATAACCACCTCAGTAACCATTAACGTTACTTAGCTATTACACATACTGTGCCAACAAAATAAAACATTACTATTCAGTAAGTTAAATATAATCACTTTACAAAATGAGTCCTTATGACCTATTCTATTTTAAATCATAAAAACACATATAGGTCATTTTGACATGAACCAACAATTCAACCTCACCCAAGTAGCTTTAGAGCTTGCCCAAAGCACCCTGCACGAGCACAGCTTTGATCAATTACTGGCAACGGTTGAGCGTGTAATACCTAGTGATGCCAGTGCATTACTTGTCGTGCAGGGCGAGAAACTTAAACCCTTAGCCATTAAAGGTCTGATGCCCGACAGCCTTGGTAGGCGCTTTAAAATAGCAGAGCACCCACGATTAGCGGCCATTTGTAGTGCAAGCCACGCATTACAGTTTGCACACGACTGCCCCCTGCCCGACCCATACGACGGCCTACTACTAGCTAGAACAGGCGATATTCCCGTACATGCCTGTTTAGGCTTACCCCTTTATGATAAAAGCACTTTACTAGGCGTACTTACGTTCGATAGTCTTAACGCACATGCGTTTAACAGTATCAACGCAGATACACTAAACACCTTGCAAACCCTGTGCAGTGCACATTTTAAAACAGCCCTAGAGCTTGCCCATTACAAACACCATGCGCAGCACTCAAGTGCACTTGTGCAAGCACTAACGCAAGATGCACTTACTCGAGATGGCGGTGAAATAATTGGCCAAAGCCCACTTATGCAAACGCTTAAAAATGAAATAAAACTTGTTGCAGCCTCTAACTTTAGTGTATTGGTTTTAGGAGAGACGGGCGTAGGAAAAGAGCTAGTAGCGCGTAATATTCACTTAAATTCTGCACGTAAAGAGCAGCCACTCATTCATTTAAATTGTGCATCGCTTCCCGAAAACCTTGCAGAGAGTGAGTTTTTTGGCCATGCCAAAGGCTCTTTTACTGGCGCACAAAATGCTCGCCAAGGTAAGTTTCAGCTAGCTGACGGCGGCACGTTATTTTTAGACGAAATTGGCGAGCTACCATTGGCTATGCAAAGCAAATTATTGCGTGTGTTGCAAAGCGGTGAAATACAAACAGTAGGAGAAGACACGCCAAAGTATGTGGATGTAAGGGTAATAGCAGCTACTAATCGTGATTTAAAACATGAGGTAGCGCAAGGTCGATTCAGAGCCGACTTATACCACCGACTAAGTGTTTACCCTATTACCGTGCCGCCACTTAATAAACGTGAGCACGACATAACCCTACTTGCTGGTTATTTTATTGAGCAAACAGCCCGTAAATTAGGTATTAAACAATTAAAGCTAAGCACTGAAGCGCAAGCATTGCTCAACCAATACAATTGGCCTGGTAATGTACGCGAGCTTGAACATGTTATTAGCCGCAGCGCATTAAAGGCTAAGCAAAGCCAATGGCAAAACCCTATAGTTACGATTACAAGCGAGCACTGCGATTTAACCCCACAGCTAAATAATACAGTGCAAGTTAACACGCAAAACACCATTCACACTAGCTATAACCAGCCATTAAAGCAGGCCGTTGAATCTTTACAATTTACAGTTATAACCGAGCAACTAAAACAGCATAATTATAACTGGGCAGCAACTGCGCGAGTGCTGGAACTCGATAGAGCAAACCTTGTACGCCTTGCTAAGCGTTTAGGTATTGAGGTTAAAAAAACTATTTAAGGGTTTGAGGCTTATTAAAGTGCGCTTTTAATAAGCCTGCAAATGCTTGTACTTTCGCGGTGCGATGCACTAAATGGTGTGTTACAAGCCAAACATCGGTGGGCCAACTCAGTTCACTATGTAAAATAGGCACTAAATCATTATATTGGGCTGCTACCCCATGTTGTAAACCGCCTATACCTAAGCCTTTAATTATGGCCCGTGTTGCTTCGGAGGTTTCTGAAACCCGTAACTTTATTTGCTGCGCCGGAATATGTTTATCGGCCCACTCAAAATAAGGAACGCGTGCATTAAAGCCCGCTACACCCGATACAAAGTTATGATGCTGTAAGTCACTCAATGTTTTAGGCATACCATACTTATTAATGTAGCGTTTATTGGCGTACAAGCTCGATGTAAGTTTAGCTAAATGCTGAGCTATATAATCCCCTTCATCTGGCCTTGGCCCTGCGCGCACTGCAATATGTGCTTGCCCATGATCTAGCCTTAACCGCTTTTGTTCTAAAATAACTTCTAGCTGTACTTGAGGGTGTAAAGCCTGAAACTTTTCGCAAACATCGCCCAGTACATCCATAAACCCACTTACTGTGGTAAGTAATAAGCTTCCGCGTAACGTACTGTCGGCAGCGGCAATATCGTTATGTAATTGCTCAAGTGATGAATCTATAGTTTGTGCTGCAGTAAATAATTTAGCGCCTATTTCAGTTACTTTATAACCCCGGGCATGGCGATGAAATAAACGTGTATCTAAGTTTTTTTCAAGGCTATTAATACGTCGAAGTACTGTGCTGTGGTGCACATTTAAAACCTCAGCGGCAGCCGTTAGCGTACCAAGCTTTGCAACTTCAAACGCTACTTTTACATCTTGCCAATCATCAAACTTTATTGCCATGCTACCCGCCTTCTATTAATGTGCATATACGCACATAAGTGTTGCGTTTATTCGGGTTTTCTACAAGCAAAAATTTGCTACATTAGTTACGTCATCAAAAACTTTAAAAGGCCAGTATCATGTCAGCACCAAAAATTATTGCGCTCGCGGGTAGCTTGCGTACACAAAGCTTTAATCAAAAACTAATTAACGAAGCAGCGCGCTTTGCTATGCAAACCGGTGCCGAAGTAGAAATAATTACACTCGCCGAGTTAAATTTGCCGTTATTTAGCGAGGATATTGAAGCGCAAGGCACACCAGCCGACGCCCAGCTTTTAAAAGATAAGTTACGCGCTGCTGATGGTATCTTACTGGCAAGCCCTGAGTACAACGGCTCAATTACTGCGGCGCTTAAAAATGCAATTGATTGGGCATCACGTACTGAGCAAGGCGCTGTGCCTGCATTTCGCAATAAAGTAGTGGCGTTATTTGCTACATCACCTGGTGGGCTTGGTGGCCTGCGCGGCTTAAACCATGTACGCGATATTTTAAGTGGTATTGGCTCGTTAGTACTTGCCGATCAGCTCGCTATCCCATCAGCATTCACAGTATTTGACGAAGATGGAAAAATCACTGATCCAGCCACTGCAGAAAAAGTTAGCGTATTAACGCAGCAGCTCATTTCTGTTGCTAGTAAATTAAGCTAATTTTTACGACTTTATCGCTGCTAATTTAGCAGCGATAAAATCGGTGTGCGCTACATATAAAAGTCCAGCCACTTTACGTATTACATACTCTTCTTGGGGATCTATCTCTCCATCAGCATACGCCAATCGCCATAATAGCTCAATTATTTCAATGCGCTGTGCCGCACTGCAGTGATCGTTAATCTGCTTAGAAAACTGAAAGTAATCAATAGCCCCATCTAAACTGCTTGCAGCATTGGTCGTGAGCTCTTCAACTTCTGAATCTGTTAAATTAAAGTATTTTTTTAAGGTTACAGTCAGGGTGTGTTGTTCATTATGGTCAAGCTTTGTATCAGCACGCATTACTTCTATAAGCAGTGCAGCAACCGCTGTTTTTAAGTCATGCTGCTCTATGCTTGGCTGTTGCTCGTCAAAAGCGGCAAACAGTTGTTTTATTTGTTTGAACATCACATATTCTCTTTTTGGGTGTTAGACTTAACTTAAATACATCGTGCTTAATATTTTATTAATGGGTATTAAGTTCGCAAATTAAAGGATACATTTTTATGAAAGGCTTATACACACCGCATTTAGTTGTTGGCGCTGCATTGCTAGCCTTTTCTGGTATAGGGAGCGCCTTTGCAGAAGTGGGCGAAAAAGAAAAGTCATACGACTTTGATAACAAAGTGCATTACTACCAAACCAAAATTGGTGAAGACAACTATAAAATAGAAATACAATCAGACGATTACAAACACTTTGCTAATCAAAGTATGTTTTTACTGCGCCACGCAGACAGATTATGCCGCGGCAGAACCTTTATGTTAAAAGTGCTTGAAGGCGTGCAAGAGTACGAACGTTTTCCTACTAAACCACGCGCTTATCAACCACCATTAAACGTTTTACTACAATGTGACGCACCCGAGAAAAAATAAAAATAGTTTATTTTTCGTAGCCCCACGGCGCAGCGGGTGGAGTAATTGGTTTAGTTAAATCAAAATCCACCTTAAACTCGCGCCCTTGGCGAATTAGCCTATAAGTAAACACCTCAGGATAAATATACATTTGCCATGTATTACCTGCCGACTGTGCAATACCTTGTGCTACAAATAACTCTTTAGAGTATTGATCGGCTGGAAACGACTGCATTTGTGCAAAACCCGCATCAAGGGTGTGACCGCCATACATAGTTGAAGCATCGTCGCTGCCATCTTTATGGCGATGATCGTGCTTTAAGCTCAAACCACTGCCCGTTTTAGTAATGATCCACGTACGTGATGCATCATCTCCCACATGAAATGGGACTTGCAGCTCACTACCTGTACATTTACGTACATGCATGATTAATTTTTTATTTTCAAATGAGCTAGGGCCTTTTGCGTTATCTACGCTTACTTTGCCCTCAAACGCTTTACCACAATGCGCTGCAATATTATTAAAAAACGCATCATGTGTAGGTATAGACACCAAAGGCGCTGGGCGCGCAAAAGCTGCTGATGAGGCAAGTAATAAGGTTGCTGCCGTTAATAATTTCATAGCTAGTTCCAAAAAATATTTAATGAAGTAGATTAACGGTTTCTCATTGATAAAGGAAATTTAATAGATTATAGGTGTATAACACAGCTAACGTTGAATGCCTCCATACGAGTTAAACCTGAACTTATGATTTAACAAATAGCTATAGTCGTTTCAAAACATCTCTCAATAGTGCTAAAGCGATTGCACCCAAAATTGACACATGGAAAAAAAAATCTTATGATTAAAATTCGAACAAAAAAGGTATTGCTATTAATTTAATGGATAAAAACAATGATTAAATTTTTTTTTACTATAGTTATCATGTTGGCAATACTCCCTCATAAGCTAATGGCGAATGATGCGAGGGTATTTTATTTCAACTCAGCTAATGGCGATGAAATTAAAGCAATTGCAAAAAGGGATGCCTCAGGGGTTATGCAATATACTTTCACTGTTCCTGAAAATACTAACCCTTATAACGCTTTTTACGATTTTGTATTTTCAACTATGAATCAGGAAAATTACGAATACTTTGAGCTTAGGCCATGTTTTGATTGTCACGCAAACTACTCATCTGAAGAAAATGCTAATATAGAAAATAGCAAATTACTTTCACGTAATGAGCCTGTTGTAGAACGTAGAACAATAAAAAACAAGCGAGACTTGGCCAATACCCTTTTGGAAAGTATTGCAAATAATTTAGGCACTAGAAGTGTTAATGCTGTTTTTGATGCTGCCACACAGAATCAAACAAGTGAATCAAGTCAATTTCAAGTGATCACTGTCGGTAGCGACAGAAAGCCCGTTGGTCTATGTCTAATAACTCAATCATCATGTGACACCATGAACGACGTATCCGCAATGTCCCTAGGAGGCAGTCAGTTTGGTTTTGAAATTAGTAAAGTTTCTGAAATGGATCGCTGGGAAAGAGTCAGAGAAATTGAAGCTGCAATCGAAAGATATGCCAGAAGTAAGCGATACCAATGTAAAGTTGTTGTTACCAATAGCGGTAACGGTGATGTAAAGCAAATAGTTTGTTTTCCATCATACTAGCGTAATGAAACGCGGCCTTAGCCGCGTTTCGGTGACACCAATAAAATCTAAGCAACTTAATAAACGCTCTTTTACGTCTTTACGAATACCAAAACTAATTGGCTAGACTTATCGCTTGTTAGTGTTTTGTTTTTAGGCAAGGCAGAGACTATGTAGTGTGGTTATTCCCCAAAATAGGCGATAACGCAGTATAAATACCAATTGATTTAGGGGAGTTTAGTTGCATCTCTATTCTTTATTGTTGTTATTAACAATTTGAAAGTAAATGAAAAATTATTTCACTACAAATAAAACGAAATTAACGGCTCCTGTAAACAAATACCTTGAAATAGAACAACTTTAATAACCACTAAGACTAAAGAATAATAACCTGTCGTTGACACGATATTATTCAAAAATAATTCTCCACCTACTTAATGATGCATTCAAAAGCATGATTTATAACAACTTTTAATCACCTTCTGTAATTTAATAACTTTTTATCGTAAAGCTGCTTTTTAAATTAAGTGTATTAAAAACAACCATACACGACCTTTTGCCTATACATTCCTGAGTAAAAGCTGATCTACTCTGCTCCTTCACTATTCATTTGCTTTAACAAAAGCCGTATTAATAAATAAGCAACGAGTAACAGGAGGGACTATGTCAGTAACCCCAAAGGGTCACAATTCAGATCAAAAAGATACATTGCACGACAATACCAACAGCTATCAAAACAACCATAAACCCAGCTCAGAGTTTAATACTCGCGACGAGTATCTCGAACATGAATTACAGATTATGCAGCCTAAGCGCTGGCGGCCTAATTTACCATTTAAAGACTACCGCTTTGAATTTGAAGACACCATTCCAGCCATGGCGGGCACCATTGGTAAAGTGGTTATGGTGGGGGCTATTGCCGCTACTTTTGCAGCGCCACTCGGTTTAAGCGATGCGTTTGTTTTAGAAAATGTACGCTATGAATTACTCATTGTTTCTATTTTTATTATTTTGTTTTCGGGCTTTATTTTACCCACGGCTAACTTAGCCGGTACTCACGGCCCACTTATTCCGTTAATCCCCATCGTTGTTGCCGCTGGCGGCCATCCTATGGCATTTGGCTTACTCATTGGTGCCTTTGGCTTTATTTTAGCCATAACCAAAGGAGGAAGTTTGCTCGCACGCTTAACCAGTAAAGGGGTATGCGGGGGCTTACTTATATACTTAGGCTTTATTGGTACTATTTCGCAAGTTAAAAAGCTGTTTGCATGGGCTGAGGCCATTGATATGGCACACATCGCATTTATTGTTATTTTGGCGACCATTTTATTGTATGCGTTACTTGAGCATTTTAAAAAGCGCTGGCTAGCTGTGCCGCTTAGCTGCCTTATTGGCGGTGGAGTTGCCTTTGCACTCGGTGCGCCGTTTGAATTTAATACCGCGCCGGGCTTACCTAATATGAACCCAGCTTATTGGTGGGGCGAAAACACGGGTTGGATGCTTGGCCTACCAACACTTGAAAGCTTTGTGGTTGTGCTGCCGTTTGCGGTACTGGCTGTAGCTATGTGGTCACCGGATTTTTTAGGACACCAAGTTTTTCAAAAAATTAGTTACCCACAACGTACTGAAAAAGTACAAATGAACATAGACGACACCATGCTAAGTGCATCGGTTAGACAAACCTTTGGTTCTCTTGCCGGTGGTGCTAACTTTACCTCATCGTGGGGAACCTACATTGTACCTGCTGCTATTGCTAAACGTCCTATTCCAGCGGGCGCCATTTTAACAGCCGTATTTTGTATTATTGCGGGTTTATGGGGTTACCCAATGGATTTAGCCATTTGGCAACCCGTGCTTTGCGTTGCGCTTATTGTAGGTGTGTTTATTCCGCTGCTTGAGGCGGGTATGGAAATGACACGCGAAGGTAAAACAACGCAATCGGCCGCAATTGTCGTATTTGCGTCAAGCTTGGTTAACCCTGCTTTTGGTTGGTCACTAACTATGTTGCTTGATAACTTAGGCTTAATTGGTTGTAAAGAGCGCAGTGCTAATTTAACTAAAATGAGCCGCTGGGTTATTCCGCTAATTATGTTTGTTATTTTAACTACCGTTATGGCTATTGTTGGTATGCTGCCAGGTATACCTGCGCTAATGGCTGATTTTAGACATTAATATTAGGATATAAAAAAGCGCGGCTGATATACTCAGCCGCGCTTTGTTTTCATATGTAATTAATTGCTTTTCGTTACTGCCAAGGGCGCTCAGCAGCAAGTTGTTTTTCAAACGCATCAATTTGTGGATTTAGCGTTTCGGTCACACCAATAAAATCTAAGCCACTTAATAAACGCTCTTTTACGTCTTTACGAATATCAAAACTAATTGGCGCAAACTTATCGCTTGTTAGTGTTTGGTTTTCAAGATCGATTTGAATGTTTATATCGTCGTGTTGCTCACTAAGTACAAACAATTGCTCAAGCGTATCAGCCGGTAGCGCAATGGCTAGCATTTGGTTGTTGCCACAGTTATTAAAGAAAATATCGGCAAAGCTTTCCGCTAAAATTACTTCAAAACCATATTGCTTAAGCGCCCAAGGTGCATGCTCACGCGATGAGCCACACCCAAAGTTGTCGCGCGTTAATAATATTTGCGCACCTTGGTAGCATGGGCGGTTTAAAATAAAATCAGGGTTTGGTTCGCCGTTTTCTAGGTAACGCCAATCGTAAAACAGTGCTGCATCAAAACCATCACGGCTAGTAGATGTTAAAAACTGCTTAGGAATAATTTGGTCAGTATCTACATTGTTTTTATCAAGTGGGGCCATTAAGCCACTAAAAAATACGCTCATTAGGCTTCTCCTCTTATATCAACAAAGTGACCATGTATAGCAGCAGCGGCTGCCATTGCAGGGCTCACTAAGTGCGTACGCCCGCCACGGCCTTGGCGGCCTTCAAAGTTACGGTTAGATGTAGATGCACAGCGTTTGCCCGCTTCTAAGCGGTCGTCGTTCATCGCTAAACACATAGAGCAACCTGGTTCGCGCCATTCAAAACCTGCCGCTTTAAAAATATCGGCTAAGCCTTCGTCTTCAGCTTGCTTTTTAACAAGGCCAGAGCCCGGTACTATAAGTGCTTCAATGCCTGCGACTACTTGCTTGCCTTCAACAATTTTTGCCGCGGCACGTAAATCTTCGATACGACTATTAGTACACGAACCAATAAAGACTGTATCTACTTTTGCGCTTGATAATTTATCGCCGGCTTTTAAGTCCATGTATCTAAGTGCGCTGCGTATAGCATCGGCTTTAATTAAATCTGGTTCTTGGTCTGGATCTGGTATGCATTCATCAACGCCAATTACTTGCTCTGGGCTTGTGCCCCAGGTAATTTGCGGCTGAATGTCGTCAGCTTCAAGCTCAACACTTAAGTCAAACTCAGCACCTTCATCTGTTTTTAACGTTTCCCAGTATTCAACTGCGGCGTCAAAATCAGCGCCTTTAGGTGCAAATGGGCGACCTTTTAAGTAATCATACGTGATTTGATCTGGTGCTATTAAACCTGCTTTTGCACCCATTTCAATACTCATGTTACATAGCGTCATACGGGCTTCCATTGAAAGTGCTTCAATGCCTTCACCACAAAATTCGGCAACATAACCTGTGCCGCCAGCTGTGCCTAGCTTACCAATAACCGCCATAATTAAATCTTTAGAGGTTACCGTTGGGCGAAGCACGCCGTTAATTTGAATTTTTAACGACTTTGCCTTTTTTTGCTGTAGCGTTTGCGTTGCTAATACGTGCTCCACCTCAGACGTACCAATACCATGCGCTAATGCGCCAAACGCGCCATGCGTAGAGGTATGGCTATCGCCACATACAATGGTAGTGCCAGGCAAGGTAATACCTTGTTCAGGCCCCATTACATGCACAATACCTTGGTTAATTGAGTTTAAATCGTAAAGTACAATGCCAAACTCTTTACAGTTAGCATCAAGTGCCATTAACTGGTTTTTAGAGACTTCACTTGCGGCATCAAGTGATCGGCTTTTAGTCGATACGTTATGATCCATCGTTGCAAAGGTTTTTTCTGGGCAACGTACTTTACGGTTTTTTTCACGTAAGCCTGCAAAGGCCTGCGGTGATGTAACCTCATGCACTAAATGGCGGTCAATATAAAGTAAATCAGTTTGCTCGTTTATGCTGGCAACCGTATGTGCTTGCCAAATTTTGTCGTATAACGTTTGGGCCACTTGCTAATTCCCTACTCTGTTAAGTCGCAGCATAACGGTGCTGCGCCTTTAATAATTAAATACGTGAAACGATGGCTGCTGCCACATCGCTTGTGCTGTATCCACCCTGAGGGTAGATATCTGGCGTACCAACACCTGCTTCAACGGCTTCGGCTACGGCTTTTTCAATGGTGCGTGCTGCTTCGTCTTGCCCTAATGAGTAACGTAGCATAAGTGCGGCACTTAAAATTTGTGCAATCGGGTTTGCAACGCCTTTACCAGCAATATCAGGAGCGGAGCCACCAGCAGGTTCATACAAACCAAAGCCCGATTGATTTAAGCTGGCCGAAGGTAATAAGCCCATAGAGCCTGTGATCATGGCGCACTCATCTGACAAAATATCACCAAATAAGTTATCGCAAAGTAGTACGTCAAACTGGCTAGGCTGTTTAACTAACTGCATTGCGGCGTTATCTACGTAAATGTAATCTAGGCTGACTTCTGGGTAGTCTTTGCTCACTTCAGTAACAACTTCGCGCCATAATACGCTTGATGCAAGTACGTTTGCTTTATCTACCGAGGTAACATGGTTACTACGTAATTTTGCCGCTTCAAAGGCAAAGCGGGCAATGCGTTCAATTTCTTTACGCGAGTAAGTTTGTGTATCGAATGCAGCCTCTTCAGCGCCCTCGCCACTTCGGCCTTTTTCACCAAAGTAAATGCCGCCTGTAAGCTCGCGCACACATAAAATATCAAAACCTTTTTCGCTAATATCTGCACGCAATGGCGATGCTGCGCTAAGTGCGGGTAAAAGTTGCGCTGGGCGTAAGTTACAAAACAAACCAAAATGTTTACGAAGCGGTAAAAGCGATGCACGCTCAGGTTGCTCGTTTGGTGGTAGGTTTTCCCACTTAGGGCCACCTACTGAGCCAAATAAAATGGCATCGGCGTTTTCACACGCGCTTAGCGTTTTTGGTGGTAATGCTTCACCAAATTCGTCAATGGCTGCGCCACCAATAGCATGATGCTGACGGTTCAGGGTAAAACCAAACTTATTGCTTACAGCATCAAGCACTTGCTCTGCTGCTGCCATTACTTCTGGGCCAATACCGTCGCCAGCTAATACGGCAACGCTGTAGTTTGTTTTACTCATCCTGCTTTCCTTTGTTGTTTTAAATCAGACACTTTTTGTGCACGATAAATTAAGTTGTAAACACGGATCATGGCGCGTACCGACGCCTCTACCACATCCGCAGCAATACCCGCACCGTGATAAGGGCGGCCATCGTATTTAGCAATAATGTTTACTTGACCAAGCGAGCTTGCGCCTTGGCCAGTGGCTTCTAAGTTGTATTCAATCATTTCAACGCTCATACCTGTTAAGCGCTCAATAGCCGCAAACGACGCTTCAACAGGGCCATTACCTGTGGCTGCTTCTTGTTTTGCTTCGCCATCAATTAACATTCCAATAGTAGAGCTGGCTACCGATTGCGAGTTAGACGCTGAGTTTACAAACTCTAATTGGTATTTTTCGTCTTTGTCGTTAATTTGGTTAAAGTAAATCATGGCTTCAAGGTCGTAATCGTATACGGTGCCTTTTTGATCAGCTAACGCTAAAAAGCTCTCGTATAAGCTGTCCATGTCGTAATCAGCTTTTTGATAACCTAACTCTTCTAAGCGGTGCTCAATAACATGACGGCCCGAACGCGAGGTCATATTTAATTGGTTATTTGGCACACCGACGCTTTCTGGCGACATAATTTCGTAAGTATTTTGCGCTTTTAATACGCCATCTTGGTGAATGCCCGAGCTATGTGCAAAGGCGTTTTCGCCCACAATGGCTTTATTTGGCTGTACCGGCATATTACAAATTTTAGCCACTTGGCGAGATGCGCGATAAATTTCTTCGCTTTTAATATCGGTGTGTACTTTTAAGTGGTCTTTGCGCATTTTCATGATCATTGCCACTTCTTCAAGCGAGCAGTTACCCGCACGCTCACCAATACCATTTATTGTACATTCAATTTGGCGAGCACCCGCTTGTACAGCGGCTACCGAGTTAGCCACAGCTAAACCTAAATCGTTATGACAATGTACGCTTAAGCGTGCTTTATCAATATTTGGCACGTTATTCATTAAATGACGGATCATTGCGGCGTATTCGTCTGGTGTTACAAAGCCAACGGTATCGGGTAAATTAATAGTAGAGGCACCGGCGTTAATTGCCTGCTCAACAATTTTACATAAATCCCAATGCGGCGTACGACCAGCATCTTCACACGAAAACTCAACATCATCAGTATAGTTACGCGCTAATTTAATTGATTTAACCGCCATTGCAGTTGCGTCATCTAGGCTCATGCGTAATTTATGTTCAAGGTGCAAAGGGCTTGTGGCAATAAAAGTATGAATTCGGCTTTGCTGTGCTGTGCGAAGCGCCTCACCACAGGCTTCAATGTCTTTGGCAACAGAGCGTGCTAAACCACAAATAATCGGGCCTTTTACTTCGGTTGCAATACGTTGCACCGAGCGAAAATCAGCAGGGCTCGAAACTGGAAAACCCACTTCCATCACATCCACATTCAAGCGGCTAATTGTATGCGCTAATTGAATTTTATCATCTTCAGTAAGGCTTGCTTTAAGTGCCTGCTCGCCATCACGTAAGGTGGTATCAAAAATCCATACTTTATCTTTGTCTTGCATAACTGCCCCTCATTCCTGTGTTACCCAAATTTCAATTTATCCCAGCCGCGAGATAATAAAAAACCCCGCAATTGCGGGGTTTTTAGTGTTTAACTCGATGCAAACACACTAATCCCCGCTCACTGACCATAGCAGTAAGAGGTTAAGTTTTAGTGTAATTAAACGAATATTTTGCATCTTGTTTCTTGTGTGTGTGTTCAGTGAGGCCTATTTTTAACATTACAAAGCAATTGGTGCAAGCATAAAAATTCCAAACAAAGGAATAAAAACCCCACATTAAAGAAATTTATATGCCTAAAAATAGCATATTCAGGTTTTATAAATCACACAGCTACACTTTTTAGATTAAATTAATGTATTGAGTAAAGTTGCGTGCTTAGATTAACTTATTGCTAATTTTTTAAGCTAAACCTGATTATTGGTTTCTCTAATGTAATGCCCTGCGCCGCGGGTAATATAACGCAGCTGCCAAATAACACGCTCAATTAATTCATCTCGTTGCTGGCCTTCAATGTCCAGTGCTTCAGCACCGGCATTAAATACCAGCGTAACCATGGCTTCGGCCTGAATATAAGCGTGGGTTGAATCGCACTTGGTTTCGCTTTCTAAATAATGCGCAAGTTCTAAAATAAAATGTTTTACTTCGCGTGCAACGGCGGCTCTAAAGGCTTTTGAGGTGCCAGAACGTTCTCGCAGCAGTAATCTAAATTGGTTGCTTGAGTTATCAATAAACTCCATAAAGGTAACAACCGAGGTATTTATTACGCTACCACCACTGGCTATACGTCTGCGGGCTTGGCGCATAAGCTGGCGAAGCGTTAAACCGGCTTCGTCGACCATGGTTAAACCTAGCTCGTTCATGTCTTTAAAGTGGCGATAAAAAGAGGTGGGGGCTATGCCTGCTTCACGGGCAACTTCGCGTAAGCTTAAATTAGAAAAACTATGATCAGCACTTAGCTGATTAAATGCCGCCTCAATTAAGGCTTGTCGTGTTTTTTGTTTCTGTTGTGCTCTAACACCCGACATCCACAGCTCCCTGAGTAATTTTATATGAAGTTTTAATGATAATTAGCCTAATTGTCTAGTCTAATACTTGACGCCAAGAGATTGAAACACTATTTTAGCTTACAGTTGTACGCTGAGAGTAAAAACGATGAATAAACCACCGATTATTTGGACAAACGTCCTATTTTTTAGCCTAACCTTTCTGGCGGCTGCCACACTTGTACCTTGGTACGGCATTAGTTACGGATTTACCAGCGCGCATTGGATTGCATTTGTAGGCTGTATGTTTTACGCAGGCCTATCTATCACTGCCGGATACCACAGATTATGGGCGCATAAAGCCTATAACGTTCACCCTGCAATAGAATTTATTTTTGCTCTTGGTGGCGCATTTGCTTTGCAAAACAGTGCGCTACACTGGAGTAGCGATCACCGTATACACCACGGCCAAGTAGACGACCCAGTAAAAGACCCTTACGCCGCTACTAATGGCTTTTGGTACAGCCATATTGGCTGGATGCTACGTGACTACCAAGGTGACAGCTACGGCGATTACAGTAACTGCCGTGATTTACAACGCAATAAAATAGTTATGTGGCAACACAAGCACTACCTAAAGTTAGTTATTGCGATGAATGTTGGCCTGCCGTTAGTGCTTGGTTTATTAATAGGTGATGTGTGGGGCATGCTACTACTGGCAGGTTTGTTACGCTTAGTATTGAGCCAGCACTTTACCTTTTTCATTAATTCATTGGCTCATATTTGGGGTTCACGCCCATATACTGAAAAAAATACCGCGCGCGATAACGGCTTTTTAGCGTTATTTACTTATGGCGAGGGTTACCATAACTTTCATCATATTTTTGCAAGCGATTACCGTAACGGTATTAAATGGTTTCATTACGACCCAACAAAATGGATGATTCGCTCTTTAGCTGCACTAGGTTTAGCCAGTAAACTTAAGCGTACCCCAGTTGAGCGCATAGAAAAAGCCAAAGCCGAAACACTAATGAGCAAAACGCAAACACGCCTTTCAAAATTGCCTTTAGCGCAAGATAAGCTTACATTATTACAACAAGAGTACGATTTACTGCTGAAAAAACTGCAAAATTACTGTTCACTACAAAAACAAGTGTTAGAAGCTAAAAAAAATAACATGGCAAAGCAGTGTGAACAATCAGCATTAATGACACAATACCATGAGCTGGAAGCCGCCTGGGAAAATCAAAAACAGGCATGGCTAGCACTTAATGCGAGGTTATTAAAAGCCTCTTTTAATTAATTTAGGAGTGGCTGTGGCCAAACAACCAGAACAAAAAAAAGCACCTGTAGTTTACCAATATGACGCAATAATTATTGGTACGGGCCCTGGCGGTGAAGGCACCGCCATGAACCTATCTAAAAACGATAAAAAAGTAGCGGTAATTGAGCGCCAACAAGCTGTTGGTGGTGGCTGTGTACATTGGGGAACAATTCCTTCAAAAGCATTACGCCATTCTGTTAGCCGCTATATTGAATACAAAGCAAACCCACTTTTTAATGTTGGTGAGCGCCCTAGTCGCTTAACATTTCCTGATATTTTAAGCCATGCAAGTTCTGTTATTTCTAAACAGTCAAACTTACGTAGCAGCTTTTACGACCGTAACCGCATTCATATGTACCAAGGTGATGCGAGCTTTGTAGATAAACACACGGTTGAAATTAAGCGCCTTGATGGCTCAGCAGAGCGTATAACAGCAAAAACGATTGTGATTGCTACCGGCTCACGCCCATATCGCCCACCTGAGGTCGACTTTAGCCATTCACGTATTTACGACAGCGACACCATTTTAGGCCTAGAGCACGACCCACAACGTGTTCTTATATACGGTGCGGGTGTTATTGGCTGTGAATACGCTTCAATATTTAAAGGCTTAGGCGCTAAGGTAGATTTAGTAAATACCCGCGACCGCTTATTGGCCTTTATGGATGCAGAAATCTCTGACGCGCTTAGCTACCACTTTTGGAACAGCGGTATTGTTATTCGCCACAACGAAGAGTTTGACCGTGTAGAAACACGGGACGATTGTGTTGTTATGCATTTAAAATCGGGCAAGCGTGTAAAAGCCGACTGTATTTTATTTGCTAACGGCCGTACAGGTAATACCGATACGCTAAATCTTGAAGCTATTGGCTTAAAAGCCGATGGTCGAGGCCAGCTTAAAGTCAACGAAATGTACCAAACTGAGGTAGACAACGTTTACGCAGTAGGTGATGTTATTGGCTATCCGAGCTTAGCTAGTGCAGCGTTTGATCAGGGCCGTATAGCTGCCGATGCGATTGCCTGCGGTAATTGCGAAGACAAGCTAATTATAGATATACCGGCCGGTATTTATACCATTCCTGAAATGAGCTCAGTAGGTAAAACAGAGCAACAGCTAACCGCTGCAAAGGTACCGTATGAAGTGGGCCGTGCACAGTTTAAGCACTTGGCTCGTGCGCAAATTGCGGGCACAGAAGTTGGTAGTTTAAAAATACTGTTCCACAGTGAAACCAAAGAAGTACTTGGCGTGCATTGCTTTGGCGAACGTGCCTCGGAAATTGTTCACATTGGCCAAGCCATTATGGAGCAAAAAGGCGCTGGCAACACCGTTGACTACTTTGTAAACACCACATTTAACTACCCAACTATGGCAGAAGCCTACCGAGTTGCGGCGTTAAATGGTTTAAATAGGTTATTTACTTAACCCGATTACCACACAGCAAAAAGCCCGCTAATTAGCGGGCTTTTTAGTAGCTATTAATACCACTGCTGTTATTTGTGGTATTGCGCGCTTAGCTCATGTACTGCATTAATAAATACACCGGCGTTTTCTGGGTCTACATCTGGTGTAATACCGTGGCCTAGGTTAAACACGTGGCCATTACCTGTGCCAAAGTCTTCTAAAATAGTACCTACTTCTTGGCGGATACGATCAGGCGTACCGTGAAGCATTGACGGGTCCATATTACCTTGCAGTGCAACTTTATCGCCTACACGACGCTTAGCGTCGCCAATATTAATAGTCCAATCAAGACCTACTGCATCACAGCCTGTGGCTGCAATTGCTTCAATCCACTGGCCACCATTTTTGGTAAATAGCGTTACCGGCACTTTACGACCGTCGTATTCGCGAATTAAACCATCAACAATTTTATGCATGTATTGCAGTGAGAACTCGTTGTAATCGCGCGGGCTTAATACGCCGCCCCATGAGTCAAATACCATTAACGATTGTGCACCGGCTTTTACTTGCGCGTTTAAATAATCAATCACTGAATCAGCGAGTTTATCGAGTAATAAATGCAGTGTTTGCGGCTCTGCAAACGCCATTTTTTTAATTTTACCAAATACTTTACTGCTGCCACCTTCAACCATGTAAGTTGCTAGTGTCCACGGTGAACCCGAAAAACCAATAAGCGGTACTTCGCCCTTTAACTCACGGCGAATTGTGCTTACTGCGTTCATTACATAGCCAAGCTCGTCAGTTGGGTCTAGCTTTGGAATTTTTTTAACATCAGCAAGTGACGAGATAGGGTTTTCGAACTTAGGGCCTTCACCGGTTTCAAAGTACAAACCTAAACCCATTGCATCGGGAATCGTTAAAATGTCACTAAATAAAATAGCGGCATCTAATGGGTAGCGACGAAGGGGTTGTAGTGTTACTTCACACGCTAGCTCAGCATTACGGCACAGGCTCATAAAATCGCCCGCTTGTGCACGTGTAGCACGGTACTCTGGTAAATAGCGTCCTGCTTGGCGCATCATCCATACCGGTGTTACATCAACGGGTTGTTTGGCAAGTGCACGTAAATAACGGTCGTTTTTTAATTCACTCATAGCGTAATAATCCTGAGAATTATAGAAATTGTTCAAGATTGTACCACCATATTCATTGCCTCTCTATCGATAAGCACGCAAAAGCTAAGTTACGACTAGCTAAACGCTTTTTGTTGCTTTTTTAGCCTTTAATGACTACAAAATAAGCAAAAAGAACTAACAATAAAAACTTTTTGTTAATATGTTTGCAACATAACAAAAACCTTGTTATTGTTTGTCCCGCGTTAACAAGAACAATAATAAAAATCTTAAACAACAATAATAAAAATATTTATAATAAAAATAACAAAAATCTTCTACAACAATAAGAAAGCTTGTATTAACAAGCCAAAACAAGAAATTAAGCCACCTTAACCGGTGGTTTTTTCTTGTCTGCCATAAAATAATAATTTACCTACAATAAATACACGCATATACCGGCTCATACCTTTTACTTGTTGATATACACTTAAATAAAATATATCTTGATGTATAAGAAAATTTAAATTTAACCATAAAAGTGACCCAGCTTAGGAGAACAGTAATGCTGACGCGCGTAGAAAAAGCTCAACAAAAATGGGGTGGTAGCCATACTGTCATTGATAAGTGGTTAAACGAGCGCCAAGAGTTAATTGTGCTTTATTGTAAAATGGCTGGTTTTTCGCCATACGATAACAAAGATCATGCCTTACCAGAGCCTGAGCAAATTCAAGCATTTTGCCAAATTTTAATGGATTACTTATCCGCAGGTCATTTTGAAGTGTACGATGACATTGCTAAAGCCTGTGAAAAAAAGGGCCTAGAAAGCCAACAGCTAGCGAATACAATATACCCGCGTATTTCAAGCACAACAGATATAGCTTTAGATTTTAACGATAAATACGCAGAAGTAGATAAAGAAGATTTACTTAAAGAGTTTGATAACGATTTGTCGGTACTTGGCGAAACGTTAGAAGTGCGCTTTGAGCTAGAAGATGAGCTAATAGATAATTTATTTTCTAACCACACAGATTAATACCAACCCGCATAATTAAGTATTAATGCGGATTGGTATAAGAAACAAAGCTACAAAAAAGGGACCCTTATGGTCCCTTTTTGCGTTATAAGCTACTGCTTATTGCGCTGGCGCTTCATCATCTTGTATTTCAAGTAGTTCTACTTCAAAAACAAGTGTTGAGTTAGCTGGAATTTTACCTAGGTCACGATCGCCATAAGCAAGTTCAGAAGGAATAGTGAACTTGTACTTAGACCCTACAGACATAAGCTGTAAACCTTCTGTCCAACCCGCAATTACACGGTTAAGTGGGAACGTAGTTGGCTCGTTACGCGCATAAGAGCTATCAAACTCAGTACCGTCTAATAGAGTACCTTTGTAATGTACTTTAACTACGTCTGTTGCTGCTGGCTTTGCGCCTTCGCCTTCGCTAAGCACTTCGTACTGTAAGCCAGACTCAGTAACTGTTACGCCTTCTTTTTTAGCATTTTCTTCTAGGTATTTTTTACCTGCTTCTTTGCTTTTTTCAGACTCAACTTTTGCTTTAGCTTCTTGCTTAGCGCGTACAGATGTATCTAGCTCAGTAAGTACTTCACGAATTTTTTCTTCGTCAATTTTTGCATTACCAGCAAGCGCATCTTCAAAACCACGAATTAATAGTGCTTGGTCTAGTTCAATACCAATCTCTGATTTATCAGCTAGGTCTTTATTTAAAAAGTTACCTACTGATGCACCAATACCGTATGCTTGTTGCTGCTCTACAGTGTCTAATTTAACTTCAGCCTTTTCTTGTTTTGCTTCTTGATTACAAGCTGTAAGCGCTAAAACCGACGCTGCAATCAATGACAATCTAATCGTCTTTTTCATTTTAAATCTCCGACACACTTTGCAGTTGTCATTTATTGTATTATTACTAGTTAAAGATTAACGGCCTACATGATAGGCTGCTTGTTTAATAACTAACTAAATTAAAACCTAACCTATTATAGTGATTAGACAAACACCCTAGGCCTTCAACGTGACCTAGTCTAACCTCTCAGTCACTAAGAGTTAAGAGGAAATACCTGTAATATGTCGATATTTCGTACTTTTTTAATCGCTTTTAGCTGTTTTTTAGCCATAGCTTGTAGCGATCAAAAACAGCAAGCTGCACAACGCTTTGAACACGCAGCACAGGGTGCGTTTTCCTCGGCAGTATCTAACGATGGTAAGTACAGCCTAGTCTCCTCCATTCACCATGGGGTCGCCCTGTGGGATAATCAACAGCAGGTGCTAAAATATCAATGGTTTCAACAGCAATCACAAGACAGCCTAGTGTATGCTGTGGCTATTGCCTTTGATAATAGCGTGGCCGTTACCGCAGAAAAAACCACCTTTGCCGTGTGGGATATTAACAGCGGCGAAAACCGCGGCTACTATAAAATTCAACAAGCCACTATTCGCGATATTGCGATAAGTAACCAAGGCCGCAGTGTTTTATACGGCAGAAGCGACGGCGTAGTGGTATTTTTAAACCTAGAAACCGGACGCCGCATTGAATTTTTAGGCCACCAAGACAAAGTAAACACCGTTGATTTATCACCTAACGGGCGCTATGCCCTAAGCGGCTCGAACGATTACGTTGCTTATTTTTGGGATACGCGCACAGGGCAAGTAATTCATCGCTTTAATCACCCTACGCGTGTTACCCAAGTAACCTTAGACCCACAAGGTCGCTACGCATTTACCGCAGATAGTATGAAGCAAGCACATGTATGGAAGCTGACTACAGGTGATCTTGTGAGTAAACTGGCGTATATTGCGCGTCAGAAAATTTTTACTGCGGTACGTTTTAACGAACAAGGTACATTGCTAGCAACTGGCTCGCCTAATAAGCGCGTTGATTTATGGCAACTACCCAGCGGAGAGAAAATTCAAACTTGGCAAGTCACACCACGTACAGGCAGTAAGCCTAAATCGGCTGTGGTGCTAGATGTAACGTTTATAAATAACGGCAAGTCGTTACTAACCGAGAGCTCGAGCGGAATTGCAGAGCACTTTACAATACGAGAAGCAAATGAACACAATTGAACATCGTTTAATGGAGCTTGAGGCAAAAGTTGCTTTTCAAGACGAAACAATAGAAATATTAAATGACGAGCTAAAAGCACACCAACAGCAGCTTGCTAAAATGAAGCGCCAAACTGAGTTACTAGCAGAAAAACTTAAAGAAGCGCAGCAGCCGTCGCTAATGTCACAAATACAAGAGCCACCTCCGCCACATTACTAAAATAAAAACCGGGTTAATCGCCCGGTTTAAATACACCAATAACTTGTTCAAATTGGCGAGTAGATGCCTGAACTGCGTTATCGGGCTGCGCCATTTTGTGGCCGCACTCTACGCACTCTACTTTTTCAACATCATGTTCTCTGTATAGCATCATGGTATCCATGGCTTTACATTCGGGGCACGATGCACCAGCAATAAATCGCTTCTTTTGTCTCACAACATTTTTCCTGTGGTTTGAACTGCACGTATTTTATCGTATAACTTCCTAGGTTGATACGCTTGATAAGAGCAATACGTTCTATGGTATGATAGCGCCAACTTAACAAGGGCATAGCAAAGTAACGTATTCATGATCCAAATCTCAGAAATAGAACTACTTCGTGGCGGAAAAGCCTTATTAAAAAATGCCTCGGCTACTTTATTTCCACAACACAAAGTAGGTCTTGTAGGCGCTAATGGCTGTGGTAAATCTACGTTATTTAGTTTATTAAAGTCTGAGCTACAGTTGGATGCCGGTGATTGCAGCATTCCTAAAGATTGGTCTATTGCCTCTGTAAAACAAGAAACTCCCGCTCTTGAAATAAGCGCCATTGATTACGTACTGCAAGGCCACCCTGAGTACTACGCACTGCGTATTGCACTGCGTGAAGCTGAGCAAACCAACGATGGTGACACGCAGGCCAAAGTACATATCCAGCTTGAAAATATTAAAGGCTACAGCATAGAGTCAAAAGCTGGCGAGTTGCTGCACGGCTTAGGCTTTGCTAATCACCAAATAGAAAACCCAGTAAGCGCCTTTTCGGGTGGTTGGCGTATGCGCTTAAACCTAGCTCAAGCACTTATTCGCGATGCCGATTTACTGCTACTCGATGAACCAACAAACCACCTCGATTTAGACGCAGTGTATTGGCTTGAGCGTTTTTTACGCGCCTATACAGGTACACTAGTGCTTATATCGCATGACCGTGAGTTTTTAGATGCGGTGGTTGATCAAATTTGGCATGTAGATAAACAGCTTATTAATGTGTACAAAGGTAACTACTCACAGTTTGAGCGCCAAAAAGCAGAGCGTTTGTTGCAACAACAAGCAATGTTTGAAAAACAACAAGAGCAAATTGCCCACCTTGAGCAGTTTATAACTCGCTTTAAAGCCAAAGCCAGTAAGGCCAAGCAGGCACAAAGCCGTGTTAAAGCGCTTGAACGTATGGAAAAACTAGCACCAGCGCATGCCGACTCACCGTTTGACTTTGAATTTGCCGAACCAACAGCACTGCCTAATCCACTAATGACCCTAGATAAAGCAAAAGCAGGTTATGGCGATGTCACTATTTTAAATAATATCGCGCTAAACTTAGTCCCTGGCAGCCGCATTGCGTTACTCGGTCGTAATGGCGCGGGTAAATCAACACTTATAAAGCTTTTAGCCGGCGAGCTTGAGCCACAAGCGGGTAAAGTGGTGCAGCACCATGGTTTAAACATTGGTTACTTTGCACAGCATCAATTAGAGTCGCTAGACTTAAAAGCAAGCGCAGTGACTCATATTCAGCGCTTAAACCCACAAGCAAGCGAGCAATCACTCCGTGACTTTTTAGGTGGCTTTGCCTTTATTGGCGATAAAGCACTTGAGCCAGTAGCGCCGTTTTCGGGCGGTGAAAAAGCCCGCTTAGTGCTAGCTATGCTGGTATATCAAAAGCCTAACTTACTACTACTTGATGAGCCTACTAACCACCTTGATTTAGAAATGCGCCACGCGCTAGTGATGGCACTGCAAGGCTTTGAAGGCGCCATGGTTACCGTATCGCATGACCGCCATATGCTTAAAAACACCGCTGATGAATTTTATTTAGTCGATGATGGCAAAGTGACTCAGTTTGGTTACGACTTAGACGCGTATTACCAGTGGCTACTTAATGCAAATAAAGAAGCCGCTAAAAGCGAGCAGTCAGACCAGCCTAAAGCGAATTCTGGCATTAACCGTAAAGAGCAAAAACGTTTAGAGGCCGAGTTTAGAAAAACTATTCAACCGCTTAAAAAGCAAATTGAAAAGCTTGAAAAACAGCTCGAAAAATACTCCGCAGAGCTTAGTGAGGTAGAGGTCGCGCTTGGCGATAACGAACTCTACAACGATGATAACAAAGCGCAATTAAAAGAGTTAATTGCCAAGCAAGCCACGCTTACCCCTAAAGTAAACGACACTGAAGAAGAGCTACTTATGGCGCTTGAAGAAATGGAAGAAAAAGAACAGGCCTTTGCTGATGAACTTGCTCAATAGCGATGACTTTTGGCAATTTGCGTGCACCTTGTACGCAAAGCCTGGGCAACAACACACCTTGCTGGCACTGCAAAACCAGCAAGGTAAAAACGTTAATCTGTGCTTATTTTTGCTGTACTTAGACTCACTTAAACTTAGCATTAAATACGAGCAGCTCAGTGTTTTAATAGACTCAGTAAATGAGTTAGATACGCAGGCACTTAAGCCTCTGCGTGCTACACGCAAGTATTTAAAAGCCAACCAGCATACTATTAATGACTATGCAAAAATACGTGAAGAGCTACTAAGCGCAGAGCTAAAGCTTGAAAAGCAACAACAGCAAATACTGATTGATACAGCGAATAAATTTACCTTTTTAGAAGCTGTAAAGCCAAATAATATTCAGCAGTATGTGAAAGCCACTTAGGCAGACCGTTTTTATACCCTCTTCTAATGCTCATTCTATTTTCTTTGTGCAAAAAACCTTTAAGCCAATTAATCACAAAGAGGGTTAGAGGCGCTGCGCTTTTAGAGAAAAATAACAGCCAAGTTAATATCGCTAGAAATATAAGTCTAGGCGCTGTTGGCTCGTAGATATCTTTTCTCATTTACTTCTCATGCTTTTCTCTTTGTGCAAAAAATCTTTAAGCCAATTGATTATTCGAAGCCTATAGACGCTGCAGTAGGCACTGAATAGCCCCTAAAACATGATCTACATCAACTTTACTTGGTTACTTTTTCCACGCAGGGAAATAGTTTGATCTCGATCACGTTACGCCTTGCAAACTCGCTCTATGATTAACCCATCAACTGAACGAGGAGATTGATCATGAACGTATTCTTTAGAGACTTTTTTAGCGACCCAGTTTTATTTATGTCTTTTGGGATTTTAGGCGTCGTGATTTCTCTTTGCCTATTTTACGCTTTTTACTTTGTTAAAAAGATTAGCGAGGCTGAAGTTCCCGAGCATCATTAAGCACGACGCACAAAGCGCCTACTCAGGTTACTGATTAGGCGCTTTTTATTTTATAAAGCGAAAAATTTGGTACACTAACGTTTCGTTTTTTTCATAGTGCGTAGTACAAACATGATCAATAAGTTTAAACCAGCATGGTGGATGACCAATCGTCACGTTCAAACCATTATGCCGCGTTTTTTCCGTCCATTTCACAATACGTCCTACGAACTTGAGCAACTTGATACACCCGACGGCGATTTTATTGAACTTGCATGGTCGCTGCCTCATAACGAAAACGCCCCTCTTGCTGTGGTTTTACATGGCCTTGAAGGCAACATAAATAGCTTTTATGCCAAAGGCATGATGAAAGCCTTAAAAAAGCAAGGTTATGCCGTAGTACTTATGCACTTTAGAAATTGCTCAAGTGAAGTTAACCGCTTACCGCGTGCTTATCATAGTGGCGATACCGCCGACTTAGCTTTTTTTATAAATCACTTAAGGGAGCTATTTCCAAGCCGCCCTATTATGGCTGTTGGTTTTTCATTAGGGGGTAATGTACTGGCTAAATACCTTGGCGAAGAGCGCGAAAATTGCCCGTTAAGTGCCGCCGCTGTGGTCTCGGCACCTTATGACTTATCATCATCAAGCGATGTTATTCGCAAAAGCTTAGGCAAAATTTACCAAAAGTATTTGCTCGATAGAATGAAAAAGTCAATGCAGCGTAAATTGCCACAAATTAAGCAACAAATACCTATTACCTCTGAGCAGTTAATGAAAATTGACGATTTGCTAGAGTTTGATAATCAACTAACCGCACCACTGCATGGCTTTGAAAACGCGTACGATTACTATCGTAAAGCCAGCGCAATGCCTTACTTAAAGCATATTGCGATTCCTACGTTAATCATTCATGCCAAAGATGACCCAATGTTGTCGATTAAAGCTGTGCCAAGTAGGCAAGATGTGAGTGAGCATGTTACCCTGAGCGTCTCTGAAAAAGGCGGCCACGTAGGGTTTATTAGCGGTAATAATCCGTTTAGGCCAGTATTTTGGCTTGAACAAGCCGTTCCTAATTATTTTGGCCAGCACGTCCCCACTAAAGCGAGCAGTAAGCAGTTATGATTATCCCTTTTGAACAACTTGATAA
Organism: Pseudoalteromonas sp. C12FD-1; assembly: GCF_037414265.1. Lineage (NCBI taxonomy): Bacteria > Pseudomonadati > Pseudomonadota > Gammaproteobacteria > Alteromonadales > Pseudoalteromonadaceae > Pseudoalteromonas > Pseudoalteromonas sp. C12FD-1. The sequence continues at coordinate 1,790 of NZ_JBBEVD010000070.1, read as the reverse complement.
AGACACCCTCTATAACCTAATTGAAAGTTACGTGCTTCGTGAAGGCACCGATTACGGTGAACAAGAAGTGAGTATTCAAAGTAAAGTAGCGCAGGTTAATCAGCAGCTTAAAAACGGTGAAGCCATGGTGTTTTTTTCTGAGCTACATGAATCAGTCACTATTATTTCAAAAAATGAATTTAAAGCTCTACAAAGCGAGGAGCATGAATCACAGTCGTTTGATTAGCGCCTAACACTTGTAACTTTTGAGCTGAACGTACACAATGGCTTTTTACCCAAAGAGCCAAAACATGATAAAACTCAGCACTCTAGTGGTAGCCATATCACTAGCTTTAACACCACAAGCCTTTGCAGAGCAAGTAAAAAGCCCGTCAGACAAAGCAGTAAAACTAGCAAAAGACACTATTTTAATCGACACCCATATTGATGTACCTTATCGTATCCACGAAAAATGGGTTGATGTAACTAAAGCTACCGATGGCGGCGACTTTGACTACCCTCGCGCAGTAAAGGGCGGTTTAAACGCGCCATTTATGTCTATTTATATTCCTGCTCACTTAGAATTTGAAGGCAAAGGTAAAAGTTATCAGCTAGCCAATCAAATGATTGATAGCATGGAAGCCATTGCACAGCGCGCCCCAGAAAAATTTGCCATTGCCAGCTCTACTGCAGATATAGAAGCGCAGTTTGAGCAAGGTAAACTGTCAATTGCGATGGGTATGGAAAATGGCTCGCCAATTGAAGGAAAAATGGAAAACCTACAGCACTTTTTTGACCGCGGTGTACGCTACATCACGCTTGCGCACTCACAAAGTAACCATATTTCTGACTCGTCATACGATATTCGCCGTAAATGGAAAGGCTTAAGCCCATTTGGTAAAAAGCTGATAACTGAAATGAACAACGTCGGTATGCTCATTGACGTATCGCATATATCAGATGATGCGTTTTATCAGGTAATGGAGCTATCTAAAACACCGGTTATTGCCTCACACTCTTCATTGCGCAAATATACGCCGGGCTTTGAGCGTAATATGAATGATGACATGTTACTAGCGCTTAAAAAGAATGGCGGGGTTATTCAAATTAACTTTGGCTCAAGCTTTGTAACCTCTCAAGCAGGTACATGGTACAAAGATCTCAAAAGTACTAAAGAGGCCGTTAAAAAAGAAGGCACTAAGCCAAGTAAAGACTTTGACGCAGCGTACCGTGCTAAAAACCCATTCCCGTTCGCAAGCCTTGAGCAAGTCCTTGATCACATTGACCATGTAGTTGAATTAATTGGTATTGATTACGTAGGTATTGGGTCTGACTACGACGGTGTAGGGGATTCATTACCGATTGGCCTAAAAGATGTAGCGAGCTACCCTAACCTAGTGCAAGGGTTAATGGACAGAGGCTATAGCGATGCCGACATTAAAAAGATTTTAAGCGAAAATACGCTAAGAGTGTGGAAGCAAGCTGAGGCGTATGCGAAAAAACACTAGCGTGTAAGCTGTCAGTTGTCAGTTGTCAGTTGTCAGTTGTCAGTTGTCAGTTGTCAGTTGTCAGTTGTCAGTTGTCAAAAAGTTTAATTAATAGCACGGCTTAAAGTCGTGCTTTTTTATGTGTTAAGTATAATTTAACACCAAGCTACTGATAGCTGATAGCTGAAAACTAAACACTTTTCTTCAGGCATTAAAAAAGGCCACCGAAGTGACCTCTTTTTAGTATTAATTAGCTAGGCTAATTATTACTCTACGATAGTTGCTACAACACCAGCACCTACAGTACGGCCACCTTCACGGATA